>NZ_JACJPB010000023.1:0-370646 GCF_014695825.1 Coleofasciculus sp. FACHB-542
GTATTTCATTAGTTTTACTTATGAATTACCCGGGGTGAGCGTAGAAGACAGGTGAGCGAGCGCATAATTTCAGACCTCATATTACCCCAGCGACGACTTTTGCAAGAGGTCTAGTGTAGAGCAATTCTATTTGAATTGTGAGGGTGTAGGGCACCCTTGATTGAGAACTGCCTCGACACAACTGATTCGATGAAAACAAGCTAAATACTGACTCGGCGGGGAAATTTTACATTGAAGGTAGATCCGTGACCTAAATGACTTTCCACTGATATTTTTCCATGCATTAATTGCACTAATGAGTGAGTGATGGCAAGCCCTAAACCCGTACCCGGATATTTTTTGGCGAGGGACTGATCGACTTGCCGAAATTCTTCAAAAATATGCTTTAAGTTTTCCTCAGCAATTCCAATTCCGGTATCTTGAACGCTTAGTAACACTTGATCCGGGGAAATTTCTTGTACTTTGATGCACACACTTCCGGTGTCAGTGAATTTAATCGCATTGGAGAGAAGATTTACCAAAATCTGCCGCAGCCGAGCGCTATCATTCAATATCTGAGGGTTTTGTAAATTTGCCTCAACTTGCAGCTCCAAATGCTTTTCTGAAGCAAGCGATCGCAATTCTTCTGCGGTTGTTCTCACTAGCACTGGCAGATTAAATTCTTCCAGTTTGAGTTCCAATCTTCCGGCTTCAATTTTTGAGAGGTCAAGGATGTCATTAATCAGCGTTAGCAGGTGTTTCCCATTGCTGAGGATGCGATCCACCATGTCCAATTGTTGCGGGCTAAGCTGATTTTGCCGCTGGCGCAACAGCAGTTGAGAAAAGCCGATCACAGCATTCATTGGCGTCCGCAGTTCGTGGGACATGGTGGCGAGAAACTGCGATTTCAACCGTGCTGCTTCCATCAATTGCAGATTCTGAAGTTGAATTTGCGTGGAAAGATTTTCGAGTTCTTTGTTTTGCTGAGCCAGGATTTCGTTTTGTAAAGCTAAGCGTTCCTCTCGTTCTTCTAAAGCATTGATCAGACGGGCATTATTAATCGCGATCGCGGCTTGTTCTCCCACCGCCGCCAGCAGATATCGGTCTTCTTCGTCAAACGCATGAGAATTTTCCCAATTACCGATTGCCAGCACGCCCAACCGTCCCGCTTGCGCGGACTCAATCGCCACCACATAAAGTGAAGCTGGCAACTCTGAGGGCTTTACGGTGTCGGATGTCGAGTGGAGGAAAGCGGCTTGTTCCCCTTCGATAAGCTGAGAAATCCCAGTCAAAAACACCTGAGAAAGCAATCCTTCCCCCGAACTAAAACCATCTTCCAGGCGCAATTTTTCCGTACCGATTCCCGCCGTCACCGTCAAGACCAGGCGATTGCACTGGGGGTTTTGCAGCATGATAAAGCAAAACTGGGCACCCGCGATCGCATCGCAAACCGCTTGAACCATCACCCGTAACAAACCAGGTAAGTCACTCAGGCGCTGGTTTAGTAAATTCGTCAGCTGCTGGAGTGTCCGGAGTTGTTGCTGTTGTTCGCCCAGAATAATGATCGCCTTGCGTAAGTTCTCGGTCGCCGCTTGCGCTTCTCGGTATAATTTTCCATTTTCGACCGATAAGGCAGCACGACGGGCAAGTTCCTCTGCCAGAGCCAAGTCCATCGCATCGTAGCGGCGTTTCTCTTGAGTGGACACCAAGGAAATTGCCCCTAACGTGCGATCGCGCACCAACAGGGGCACCACCATGTAAGACTGAAAGCCCAGCTCCCGAACGATTTGCAGATGTTCGGCATTGCGGGTCGCAGCTACGAGCATTTCGTCGTCAATTTCAACGGCAAATTTTGGTTTGCCCGTGCGTAATACAATGCTTGCGGGGTGTTCTCCATCCGGGTCGGGGGGGAACAGATGCAGCACCTCCTGCACCAACTTCTCTGGAGAGGGGTTTGCATAAGCCGTCCCCATCCGATGAATTGAGCCGTCCGCTGCCAGAATATCTACTATGCACACGTCGGCTAAGTGGGGTACTGCCAATTGAGCCAGATTTTCCAGGGTTGTTTTGTAATCTAGAGAAGCTGAAAGGACAGCACTCGCTTCTGCCAGAAATCGCTGGTTTTCTAATGCCCGCTTACGCTCTGTAATATCGCTAATAATTCCAGACATCCGGAAAGGCTTGCCGTTCCCATCTCGCTGCGCTTTACCTCTGGCAATGCAGTAACGATAATGCCCAGAAGCGTGCAACAGCTTAAATTCCACATTACATTCAACTTGATGCTCCAGGTGATCGCGGATGCTCTGGACGATGCGGTATCGATCTTCTGGATGCAAAAGTTGGCACAATGCCTGGTAATTGCCGACAAATTCTTCACGGGACAAGCCGCTGATTTCAAAACAGCGGTCATTCCAATAAACTGTGTTGGTGGTGATATCCCAGTCCCAAATTCCGTCGTTCGATCCCTCTAGAACAAATCGATAGCGTTCTTCGCTTTCTTTGAGTAATTGGTTGGCTTCTGATGCCTGTCTTTCCGCTCGATAGAGGCGAAGCGCATTGTGCAGGCTGCGAGAGAGACTTTCTGGAGAAACTTTGCCTTTAGAAATATAGTCGGATGCTCCGGCTTTCATCAGTTCGACGGCAGTTTGTTCGTCTCCCTGACCCGTCAAGACGACCAAGGGGATTTTAAAACCAGACGAGCGGATATTTTGAACGAGGGTGAGTCCATCCCCGTCAGGCAAGCGATAGTCGAGGAAGACACAGTCAAAATGGTCGCTGTGTAAAGTAGCGATCGCTCCTTGGCAGTCGCTGGTTTCTACTAATTCCATTTGCACGCCAGCCGTTTTGAGCGACCGGCGAACCGCCATCCGGTCTACTTCATCATCATCGACTACCAGGATTTTTAACTTTTCTTCCATAACCATTCAAGGACGGAATTCGTAAAAAGCTTTGAGTTTTAAATTTTAAGTTTTGAATTAAAGAATTTTCTTGTAATTCATCACTCATCACTCATCACTCTTACAATCCATTACCCATTCTCCAAAATTAGGGCATTTCACTAAGCATCCAATATTGATTGAGCGTTGCCACTACCTCCACGAATTTAGCAAATGTTACGGGTTTGACAATATAACCCGCTACATTGAGATTGTAGGCTTCCACCTTGTCTTTATCTTCATTGGAAGTCGTTAGTACAATCACTGGAATTGCTTTGAGTTCTGGGTCTGCCCGCAATTCACGCAAAAATTCAATTCCACCCATTTTGGGCATATTCAAGTCGAGTAAGACCAGCCGCCGCTCTCGCGGAACCTTTGTTGAATCGTCAGTCCCCCGCAACATAGCCAGTGCTTCTAGCCCGTTATTGGCGACATAGAAGGGATTTTGAATATTATTTTTTTTGAATGCCCGTTTTACGGTCATTACATCAACTTCGTCGTCATCAACTAGCAAAAGGTTTGTCATCTTATCTACCATGATTTAAAAAACTATTGATTATTATTTTTTTATTCATTTTTTATTAGTAATATCCATATCTAGACAAAAAGCGAATTGTTACTACTGGGTTGTTTGGGCCAGGTAAAGTAGAAAGTTGACCCTTGATTGACTTGAGATTCCAGGCGAATGGTTCCTCCTTTGTTTTCGATGATTTTCTTAACGATGGCGAGTCCCACGCCGGTGTTTTCTACCTTATCTCGTGCCTCTAGAGTTTGAAACATGACAAAAATTTTTTCATGATATTCCGGAGCGATCCCACACCCATCATCTGCCACGGCAAATTCATAGAATGTCTCTTTATCTTGTACTGATATGGTCGCGCTTCCATCCAACCGAGGGTGGTGTTTGAAGCAATTGCTGAGCAGATTTGCAAACACTTGTTCTAAGGGCAAACGCTCGGTGTGGAAGGTAGGCATTCCGGGCTGGATGGTGATAGCGAACGTGGGTGGAGGTGCAAGCGTGTTGATAACTTCTGCCAGTAAGGTGTCAACGTCCACAAGATCCACAAAGGTCTTAACCCGCCCCACACGAGAATACTGCAAAAGACCGTTGATTAGAGCTTCCATCCGATGAACGCGCCCCCGCAGTAAATTCATATTCTGCTGGGTTTCCGGATTTAGAAAGTCGAGTAGGTCTTCTTCAATCCAAGTGGAGAGGTTAGCGATCGCTCTTAGAGGTGCCTTGAGATCGTGGGAAACAATATAAGCGAAGTGGTCGAGTTCGGCGTTGCGTTTTTCTAAAGCGGCGTTAGTTTTGGTGAGGATGTTACTCAGACGGGCTAATTCCGCCGCGCGATCGCGCAAAGCTTCTTCGGCAAATTTTCGCTCAGTAATGTCAATACACGAGCCAATATAACCCGCAAAACTTCCATCCGCCAAAAATCGTGGCGTTCCGGTATCTAAAACCCAGCGATACTGCCCATCTGCCCGCAATAGACGGTACTCCATTTGGAAATTTTTTTGGACATGAGAAGCCGCCCGATAAGTATCCAAACAGCGCGGCAAATCCTCTGGATGCACGCCTTCTGCCCAACCTTTGTCGAGTTCTTCCTCCAAGGTTCGCCCTCGGAAGCTCAGCCAACGCTGATTGAAGAAATGACACCGCCCATCCCGATCTGCCACCCATAACAAGACGGGGGCACTATCTGCCATCGTGCGGAAGCGTTCTTCGCTCTCCCGCAATGCCGCCTCCGTTCGCTGACGCTCTGCGAGTTCTTGTTGCAGCGTTTTAAACAGACCCGCGTTGTCAACAGCTAAAGCGGCGCGACGGGCAAGTTCGCAGGCAAAGGTCAGGTCAGCTTGACCGTAGCGACGACCCGACTCGGCTGAGGTAAAGGTAATTGCCCCCAAGGTGCGTCCGCGAGCTACCAGGGGCACCACCATTGCCGATGTAAAGCCTATCTGTCTCAAGATTTCTAGGTGTTCGGGATCGCGAGCCGCCTCTACCAGGAGGGAGTCGGGAACCTCCGCGTATAACTCCGCCTGACCCGTGCGTAAAACGTTGGGGAGACCATAAGCTTCATCGGGATCGGGCGGGTAGCGCTCCTGCAATTGGTAAGCCCAATCGACCTTCGATGGGTCTTGATGGACAACCGCCAGTCGGCGAATTGTTTGATTTTCGTCGAGCATATCGATAGAACACCAGTCAGCTAGCTGGGGAACTGCTAGATGAGCCAGGGTTTCTAAGGTAGTTTGATAGTCAAGGGAGCTAGTCAGGAGGGTCGTCGCTTCACCCAAAAAGTGCTGTTGTTCGTTAATTCGCTGGCGTAGCGTAGCGTGCCGATGGCTTTCGCTGATGTCCGTACCCACCCCAATCGTGCGTACTGCCTTGCCGGTTTCGTCGCACAAAACCTGACCTTTTCCAGAGATCCAGTGGATGCTACTGTCAGGCCAAACGATGCGAAATTCAAGCTCAAAATCAGTCTTCTGCTCGACTGACTGAGCGATCGCCTTTTTCAAGGAATCCCAATCCTCTGGATGCACTACTTCTAGGAAGGCAGCAAACGTACCGGCAAAAGTTCCGGGAAGTAAACCGTGCATGCGTTCTAGAGTCTCTGACCACGTCAGCTCGCCAGTAAGGATATTCCAGTCCCAGATCCCCATCCGTCCTGCCTCCAGGGACAATCGCAGTCGCTCCTCGCTCGTATGTAGCGCTGCTTGCGTTTGCTGCCGACTGGTAACATCCAGAACCAAAGATAACACTGACATCAAGCGACCCGATTCATCTAGCAAAGCAGAGTTGTACCACTCGCAGTAGACAATCGAGCCATCTTTTGTATAGTTACGGTTTTGGGACACGCTGCGCCCTTCGCTGCCTTTGAGCAACCGTCCGATCTCATCATTGACTGCTGCTACATCTTCGGCGTAGATAAATTGCCATTCCTGAGGATGTTTACCCGTTACTTCGGCGCTTCGCCATCCGAAGAGCGCTTCAGCTTCCCGCGACCACCTCGCCACTCGAAAGTTGCTGTCCCACTCAATGAGTGCTAAGGGTGAGTTTTCTAGATGGAAGTTGAGTTTTTGCAGTTCATCTCCCGATGCCGTTGGAGTTGGCTGTAAGAAGCCGCGATCGCTGAGCATTTCCTCCCAGGAGCGATCGCGGCTTCGGTCTGGCGTTTTTAGAGACATCTGAGGATAATTGCTAACAGCACTACTCAGCCTCGTTTCCAAAACGGAATTTTCGCTTGGGCTTCCCGCCTCTGGGTACTTTTTTACATTGGCGAAAGCCGCTAAAACAGCGCTCCACAGACCGAGTTTCGTGCCACCGTACCAGATGCCCACCAATATGGCAGCAAAAAGTATTAGAAAAGGAGTTTCTTTTCCACCAGTTAGAATGTTTAGAATCAGTTTAATTAGCAGTGCTAGTGTCACCGCTAATAGAGCGATACCGTAACGCATTACCTGGAAGCCTACCCCTGGCAAAAGTTTCATCCTTCTAAACACAAATTGCCATAAAACCACTTTCTCAGGCATCAACCACTAGGAAGGTGATCGATTGCCTAGGGTTTTCCGCTGTGTTCAGTCGGATTGCATCCAGTATTATAGAACTCGCTCCAGAAAGTCCGCGCAATTGAGTTGGAGCTGCGATCGCGTGTCTTCGGAGCGAGGCGTTAGCCTCGCCCTGGCTTGTTAATTCGCGCTAGAGTTTTTGTAGTTGCTTTTTAGTAGAATCAACCCTGACGTAGCATCAGCCATAGGGACGATTATAGAGATTCGGCATCTACAATTTGCACCGTTACTCTATCGAATCTAGATTAAGGAATCCTTACTAAAGGCTTGAATTTAAAAAAAAGTTTAAGTTTTAACGAAAGTAAAAAAGTAAGTTTTAGTACCAATCGAAGATTTAAAACTCGCATTAGATGCAGACCAAAAGTTTTTGAATTGGTACTTTTGTACGCCTAAGCAAGGATGGTTTTGTTTATCGCAGTTCTCTCTTGAGTGCAAGAAGGAACCTCACCCCCAGCCCCTCGACCTTCACGGAGAGGGGAGAAGATTGAACGCCTCTGGGATGTTTAGACGCGCTTTCAACCGCCAGCTTAAGACGGGTGCCTGAGATGAGTTTAGGTACTCAGAACCGATTTCGACCAGGTAAAGCGAAAGGTTGCTCCTTTGCCTGCTTGAGATTCTACCCAGATGGTTCCTCCTTGGGTTTCAACGATTTTTTTGACCAGGGTTAGACCGATGCCCGTGTTTTCGACGATATCGCGAGCTTGTAAAGTCTCAAAGATGGCAAAAACCTTCTCGTGATATTCGGGGGCAATTCCTGGCCCGTTATCTGCCACGGCAAACTCATAAAAGTTGCTTTGGTCTTGAACCGATATTGTCACTTGTCCCTCTGCTTGGGAGTTGTGTTTAATCGCGTTGCTAATCAGATTGGCAAACACCTGTTGTAGGGGCAAGCGTTCGGTGCGTAGGGTAGGCATTCCAGGGTTTACGGCGATGGTAAAAGCCGGTGGCGGTGCGAGGGTGTCAATGACCTCTGCGAGAAGTTTTTCCACATCCACCCATTCCACAGACGCCTTTATGCGCCCAACGCGGGAATATTGAAGGACGCCATTGATCAGCGCTTCCATACGATGGACGCGCGATCGCATTAAGTCTAAATTGTGCCTAGTTTCTTCAGTCAGGTGGTCGGAGATGTCTTCTTCAATCCAAGTGGAGAGATTAGCGATCGCTCTCAGCGGTGCTTTGAGGTCGTGGGAGACAATATAGGCAAACTGATCGAGTTCTTGGTTGCGTTTCTCTAGAGCAATATTGGTTTGGGCAAGGATGGCGCTTAGGCGGGCTAATTCCCCTGCACGCGATCGCAAATCTTCTTCTGCTTGTTTGCGTTCGGTGATGTCGCTGTTGATTTCCAGGGTCGCTAAGGGTTCGCCCTCATCGTCTGTCTGCAATGTCCATCGGCTAGAAACCCGAATCTGCGTACCATCGCGCTTGGTGTCGAGCAGTTCGCCTTTCCAGTAACCGTCGTGAAGAAACATTTCGTCGATTTCTTCGATATTGGGGGGAAATTCGGTTCTCAAGAGTTCGTGGGCGTATTGACCGAGGGCTTCTTTCTTTGTCCAACCGTACAGCCGTTCTGCCCCCAGATTCCAATAAGTAATCCGATCGTCGCGATCGCGCACTAAAATCGCGTCATTTGCCAGATCCAGCAATGTCGCTTGTTTTCGCAGCATTTCCTCAGCTTGCTGGCGATCCGTAATGTCCCGCATAATCCCAATCAGCAAGCGCTGATTGTAAGAATGTATCTCGCTAAACGCTAACTCCATTGGAAACGTGGTGCCATTCTTGCGGCGTCCTACCGTTTCTTGCAGTTGCCGCATTTTGACTGGGTTGTTGCCCACAAAGTGGTTGAGCGCCTGGATGCTATCACCGCTGAAGGGCTGCGCCACCAAGAGTTTCAGGTTTTTGCCAATCGCTTCGGCGGGTTCGTACCCAAACATCAAGGTAGCAGCTTGATTAAAAGACTCAATATGACCTTGATCGTTGATAGTGATAATCCCATCTACCACATTGTCTAAAATGGCGCGGATGCGAATGTTACTTTCGCGCAAACCCGTTTGTTGTCCTGCCAGTTCCCGGTCGAGCTGATCGAACAGATACACCGCTGCTAACGATCCCAGAAGACCGAGTGTTGCTGTGGCGCTGAGTACGCCAATGGTAATTCGCTGCTGATGCTTTAAGTCTCGGCTGCGCTGGTCAAGCAAACGAGCTTCCTCGGCGGAGAACAGGGCAATTTGCCGACGAATGGCATCCATCGTGGTTTTGGCTTGAGGCTCCAATCGGAAACTGCCAGCATTTCCCTGCTTGACGACTTTTATCCGAGCCACATTCTGGTTCATTATGCTGACTTTTTGCCGTACCAGCGTTTGAAGCTGCTGGACTCGTTGCATCTGTTGCGGCTTATCTTTGACGGAATTATCCAGTTCTTTGAGGAATTGAGGAATGCTTGCGATCGCTGCGTTATAAGGTTCTAGATATTCCGGGCGATAAGTTAAGGCATAACCCCGAACCCCTGTTTCGGCATCCACTATCGCTGTGAGCAAGCGATTGGCTTGTAATAGCACCTTCTGCGTTTTGTCAACATAATTTTGCGCCGTTGCAGTACTGCGTTGCAGCCCAGCAAATACCACCACCGACGTTAAAAGACACATGATCGGGATGGCGATGATCAGGGCACCTCGCCGACGCACGGGAAGATCGGACCAAAGAAGGTGTAGGTATTGAGTTCCAGAAGGAGCCATTGCAAGCTTTGACTTTTAGCTTAAGCTTTTAGCTTAACGAACTTGGGTGCTGTCCCAGTGAAAGTGTAGATGGTGGCTGATAACGAGTGAGTGGCTACTGATGGAGAAAGCGATCGCCCAACTTGCCAAGTCCAAAGCCGACACAATCCGGTTCTGTAACAGGTACAGTCCTGGGATCGGGGTGTAACTGAACGAGCTATCTATGCTCGCTGCTTCGGCTCTAGATGGTTTGGCAAAGAGATTCCTTTAAAGAATTCTCCAGCCCGGATGATTCTCATGCTGCCAACCCGGTATACTCATACCAGCGGTAGTTGAACTCTGGGCTGCTCGTGCTGCCATTGGCAAGTAAAAATCTGAGATTCTGATGTCTGCCACGTCTGGTGATGTTGAGCAAGGCATTTTCCCAGTTCAGCCACCTGACTCAACCAGAGAAACCGCCTTGTGCGCTCCAGCAGAAAGGTAAAATCCAGATGGTTAGTGGTTTGTTGCAGTTATCGATCGTACACTCGTACTAAAATTGACCAATTGCCAAACTGTCCCCTTTAAAAAACTGCCGCGCTCAAGCTTTGGTTTATGGTTAGGTTTGCCATGTCCCCGCCAGTAAAAATATCACCTCAAACAGATGAGGAGGGTATAAATTACTAATACTAGAACACGCAAAGAATGGCAGTAGATTGACGACTGCAAACTCTTTAGGAAATCTTTATTTTTAGAAAGTCCATAGAATTGCAAAGTGTGGAAGAGAAGATGAGTCAAATTCGCGTCGCTTTAATTGAAGACCACGACCTGACTAGGGTCGGCATCCGGACAGCGCTGCAACAGCGCGGGGAAATTGAATTTGTAGGTGAAGCCGCCAATGCCACTGAAGGTCTGAAATTACTGGAAACGACCAAGCCAGATGTGGCGATTGTCGATATTGGCCTGCCCGATATGGACGGAATTGAATTGACGAGGACGTTTAGGGAATGGCAGGCGGCTTCGGAGGATGGGGGTCATACCAAGATACTGGTGTTGACTTTACAAGATGACGAAGAAGCGGTATTGGCGGCATTTGCAGCAGGTGCAGATTCCTACTGCATGAAAAACATTAGTTTTGATAAGTTGCTCGAAGCGCTGCAAGTGACGCACGAAGGCAACGGCTGGATCGACCCAGCGATCGCCCGGATTGTCTTACAGCAAACTCGATCTAGTCAGACAGGATTGGATCAAGCAGCCATATCCAAAACGGTGATTATCAATGCCACCGAACCGGAATACAGCCAGCTAATTGAAGCTTATCCGCTAACGGAACGGGAATTAGAAGTTTTGCAGCTGATTGTTGAAGGGTGCAGCAATGCCGCGATCGCGGAAAAGCTCTACATCACTGTCGGAACGGTCAAAACCCACGTCCGGAATATTTTGAACAAGCTGTGTGCCGATGACCGCACCCAAGCGGCGGTGCGTGCTCTACGCTCTGGCTTAGTCGGATAAATACCTTTGCTTGTGGAGGATCGGGCGCTCGGTATGAGTTGACTTCTGCTTGGCTTGACATCGGTGAACCCTCTGTAGCTGCCACAACCTGGCAGCTATGCTCGCCTCTATATCCTGGCAGCGGTATTTAACCCGTAGTCAGTTGGTCGAGTAACAAACCTTAGTCAATGGGCGTCTCAGAATGCCCTCAAAGCTGTTATTCTATCGAATCATCAATCAGCAGCATCACGAGAAATAAAAGCGAGAACCGGATTTTGCTCCGGGAATGCGATATGCAGGCAAGGGATGAGGAGTGAAAATCCCCTCAAGCTGTCGATGATCTAATTAAGCGGGAAGCGGAGTGTGCCGATGAGTCAGGCAGAAGGGAGCAAACTCAAACTGATGGTGGTTGATGATGAGCATGACAACCTAGATTTACTTTATCGGACATTTCGGCGAGATTTTCGCGTCTTCAAAGCCGACAGTGCCTTCAGCGCCATTCAAGTTTTGGACACGGAAGGGGAAATGGCGGTGATTATTTCTGACCAGCGCATGCCCCAAATGAATGGAACCGAATTTTTAAGTAAAACAGTTGAGCGCTTTCCCGACACCATCCGGATTCTCCTAACCGGCTACACGGATGTCGAAGATTTAGTCGATGCGATTAACTCCGGTCAGGTGTTCAAGTACATCACCAAACCCTGGAACCCGGAGAACTTAAAAGCAGTGGTTCAACAAGCCGCGGAAACTTACCGCGTGCTGAAGCAAAGGACGAACGAACTGCGCCGCGCCTTGCGCCGAGAAGAACTCTTGAATGCGGTGACAACGGCAATTCGGGAGTCGCTAGATTACCAGAGTATGCTGCAAACCGTTGCCAATACCATTGGGCAAGCTTTTGAAGCGAGTTATTGCGTTCTGCGACCCGTAGAGAGCGATCGCTTGACCAGCGAAATTTTTTTCTATCCAACTCCAAATGAGCCGAGCGAGGATACAGAACCCCCAGTACCGGAACACGACTCAGACTCCTTACTCCAAGCAGCCCTGGAAAGTCGTAAGATCCAACTTGCCCAAGGCGAACAAGAGGGAAGGCGTTCCACTCAGTTAGGAGTGCCGCTGATCTTCCAGCAGCAGGTGTTAGCGGTTCTCTGCCTCTATCAAGAAAATAGCGATCGCCTCTGGGCACCCGACGAAGTTCAGCTGATAGAAGGCGTCGCCGAACAAGCCGCTTTGGCGCTTTCTCAGGCGAAACTCTACCAGCGCACGCAGCAGCAAGCTCAGCAAATGCGTGCCGAACTAGAAGTTGCTCGTCAAATTCAAAATAACCTCCTCCGCCAAAGTTGGCCTGAAGTAGAAGGGATGCAGGTGCAAGCCTGCTGCGTCGCCGCTAGAGAAGTGGGGGGTGATTTTTTTGAAGTGTACGTCCATCCCCAAGGCGATGTTTGGCTAGCAGTGGGAGATGTCTCTGGGAAAGGCGTCCCAGCGGCTCTATTTATGGCAAGCGCAATTTCTATTCTGCGCCGGGAACTCGCTCAGGAAATTTCTCCGGAGCCAGATGTCGTCATGCGGAATCTTAACAGCATTATGTCCAACGATCTCGTCAGCACCAACTGCTTTATCACGATGGTGCTGGCTCGTTATACCCCAGCCACTCAAGAGCTGGTATATGCCAACGCCGGTCACATCTATCCCTTAGTCTGGTCTAATCGGGAAGTCGTGCAACAAAGAGCGGCACCTACTTCAGACTCGGCGCTGGAACCAAATTTTCTCAAGACTCGCGGCATCCCTTTGGGAATTTTACCCATCTGGAAAGCTAAGCAGGGGCAACTGACCTTAAATTCAGGTGAAATTCTGCTACTGACGAGTGACGGGATTACCGAGGCGACTGTCACCCAAGAAAGTAGCCTTCGACATACTGCTTCGGAGATCGCGCCGACGGCAGAAGTTAACACTGGCAGCTTTGAAGGTACGAGTAGTATGCTGACACAAGATGGGCTTTGGAAACTTGTATGCCTTGAGCCAGTACCTTTCGATTTGAATAACTTACTCGCGCGGATTCGAGAACACACCAATAACGTTCAGGAAGACGACCAAACTATACTCTCTCTGGAGGTTCTTTAAGTACATGAAAACGGAGCTGCACATACCAAGTGATTTGAAGTTTTTAACAATTGTTGAAAGCTGGCTACTGGGATGTTTGGAAGTCGAACTGACCGACTCGGTGGATTGGCCTCGTCAATCGAATCGCTTGCGATTGGCTTTGGTGGAAGCATACTCGAATGTGGTGCGTCATGCTCATAAGGAGCAACCAAATTTGCCCGTGCTAATTCGCCTAGAGCTGAAAAATCGGGATATTGCTCTCGAAATTTGGGATCACGGTCAGGGATTTGACTTATCAACTTATCTCCCGCCTACCCCGAATGATAAACAGGAAAGCGGCTATGGGTGGCTGATTATGAATAGGTTAATGGATCGAGTAGAGTATCGCTTACAAGTAAACGGTCGTAACTGTTTGAAGTTAGAAGCGAGTTTGCCAGAAGCGACAAAAGCATAGCATCGTGGGATTGATGGTTTTTTATGCCATCAGGGTGCCCAAAAAATAGACATAATTAGGAACCAAAGAGAGCTTTTAACCGGGTATTTTCTGACCTCATGAGCTGGATAGCCTGAGGTTTTTTAATAGGAACCAGCACATCGATCTAGGCGAGCCGGGTCAATGGAGTGGCATCGCCTCTTTTTGTTAAAAAAAGTAAAGCGAATAGCGATCGTTTTACAGGAAATTTATAAGTTTCACAAAGAAGAGTTGACTTATAAAATGACTCGATCCCAGGCTTAGCCTGGGATCGAGGTAAAAATCCTTATCGAAGCGCGTAATCAACGGCGTAAGTTCAGTAACTCTTGGGGAGATGCTAATAGTTTGATCCGGGTAAAAATAATTTGACGGTGTGGATTGAGGATAAATATCCAGGAGACATTGACGCCAAAAACGGGAGTTTGTACCTTACCGCTAACCTGAATCTGCGTGTTGCCGTCTTCTAGGGTTTCGGAAATTCCTTCACGGGGGGAGAGAGTCATGCCCTTGGCTTCTGCTTGCAGGTAAGATGCGATCGCATCATGTCCCACAATCGGCGACTCAAATGGGGGATTCATTTCCCCATCCTCTGCAAACAAAGCAGCAGTTGCCTCAAAGTCGCCTGCATTCATCGTTTCAAAATAGCGCAGCACGACAGGCTCTGTTATTCCTGCAATTGTCAGCTCGGTAGTGGATTCAGATTCGGAAGTTAAAAGTAGATCGTCAGCTGGTGTCATGGCATTTCCTACAAACCACACCGATCAGTATTAAACAAAACACCAGGTTCACACCTGCGCTTATGGAGGGATTGTTCAGAACTTTCCTGGTTTTGCATCTATGTCGCTGCGCTTGCAAGCGCAGCGACATAGATGCAAAACCGAAATCCGAGAAACTATAATGATTCGAGTCAGATGCGATCGCCATCAAACCTTGTGAAAGTACCCATCAGTAGTCGCGAAGTGAAGCAAAAAGCCTTGGAGTTGGGATTCCACAAGGCAGGAATCGCGGCTGTAGATAGCTCAGAGATGGAAGTACAGCGGTTGCAGGCATGGCTGGCACAAGGCTATCAGGCGGACATGGAATGGATGGCGAATCCTAAGCGGCAAGATATCCATCTAGTCATGCCAGAAGTACGATCGCTGATTTGTGTGGCCCTCAACTATTACACGCCTCACCAGCGTCCCGAAGGTAAGGAATACGCCAAAATCTCCCGCTATGGCTGGGGAAGGGATTATCACAAGATCCTGCATAAAAAGCTGAAAGCACTCACCACTTGGCTGCAAGAGCAGGGAGAAGGCATCTCTGCGCGTTACTATGCTGATACTGGCCCCGTGCAAGATAAAGTTTGGGCACAGCAAGCTGGAATTGGTTGGATTGCCAAGAATGGAAATGTCATTACGCGCGAGTATGGTTCTTGGGTATTTTTAGGGGAAGTATTGACCAACCTCGACTTAACGCCTGACTTGCCCCATACTGAACACTGTGGCACTTGCACTCGTTGTATCGATGCTTGTCCCACGGGTGCAATTACCCAGCCCTTTGTCATAGACGCTAATCGGTGCATCGCTTACCACACAATTGAGAATCGGGCTGAAAAGTTACCAGACGCGCTAAGCGAAGCGAAACCGTTAGCGAAGCAGGACGGAGTGGCAGCGATCGCATCTCCTCTGCAAGGCTGGGTTGCTGGTTGCGATATCTGCCAAGATGTTTGCCCTTGGAATCAGCGTTTTGCTCAGCCTACGGATGTTGCCGATTTTCAGCCGTATTCTGGCAATGTAGCTCCCCTTCTAAGCGAATTAGCGGAAATTTCCGATGAAGAGTGGGATCGTCGGTTTCCCGCCTCAGCGCTGCGGCGGATAAAACCGGAGATGTTGCGGCGCAATGCTAGGGCAAATTTGGAAGCAAAAGCACCACTCGACGTATGACATAGCGCCAGCAACTAGGCACTACACAAGACAAAATTCAGCCCAAGTTGAGATACACCCAAAACAATGACCGTAAAAGTCATAATTTTTGATTTCGATGGCACAATTGCTGATAGCCTTGATGCCGTCGTGAATATTACTAATCGTTTAGCCGTAGAATTCGGGCATCAGCCAGTCAGTCTAGAAGATATCGAAAAGATTAAAAATTTAAGTTCTAGCCAAATTATTAAATTTTCCGGGGTTTCTATCTTTAAGTTACCCTTTCTACTTAGGAAAGTTAGAACAAGATTACATAATCAGGTTCAAGATTTAAAACCTTTTCCAGGTATTAAAGAAACTTTTACAGAGTTGAAAAATTTGGGGTACCGATTAGGGATTATAACATCTAATTCCAAGGAAAATGTTTCGATTTTTTTGAAGCAGAATGATTTTATAGACTTATTTGATTTTATTTATTCAGCCCCAACGATTTTTGGAAAACACAAAGTAATTAATAGTTTTTCTAAAAAACAAGATATGCAAATTAATGAGATGGTTTATGTTGGAGATGAAACAAGAGATATCGAAGCGGCAAGAAAAAGCCGGATAAAAGTAATTTCAGTTAGTTGGGGTTTTAATTCAAAAGAAGTTTTAGCCAAACATCACCCAGATTTTTTGATTGACAAACCTAGCGAACTATTAGAAGTGATAGGAAGTTTACAAAAACAGCCAGTGTAAAGATGGAAGCCGCTTTCTAAAGTTAATTGAAAGAATACGCGAGCGTGCTGCCATAGCTCAGATAACTACTGACTAGCCTATGACTTTACAGATAGCTTTGAGAACTTGTAGTAATTGGGTTAAACGCTCAGAATCAATCAAGTTCAACTCTGGCATTAGCAGATAAGTCGGGGGATTTCCCTGCTGAATATACACTAATTGATATCGCAGCCCGTTTGTCGTTAGTCCCCAAACGGATGTTTGATGTTCTAAACTTTTATGGGCATAGGTAAGGAGTTGAGGAAGACCCGTGAAAGCTTCAACCTGACTGTTTTTAGCTTCAATGACCAAAACCCAAAAAGATACGTTAGCTGTTGTCTGGTGAGTTTTCTTGACGGCTAAAATATCCAACCGTCCTGTAATGATGGTGTCTTCATCTGTGATATTGATATCTGCGATACCCTCTTCCAAGCTAATGTGGATAGGGTAGCGGTAAAAGCCAGCTAATCGCAGTAACGGAGCAACGGTAAGAAGCTTTACCTGTCCTTCCAGCACTTTTCCTGCTGTTAAATAGTGGCGAAAGTCATCCCAAATTTGTAATAGTTCTTGCTGTTCAAATTCTGTTAGAGGTTCTAAAGATAACAACGGTGTGAAAGAACCATTGTACTGCTCCTGAAAGTTTAAAAGACGATGAACATCATCTAGAGATAAATTGCGGGCGTTGAGAGTTGTCATGGGGTTATGTGAATTTTGGATTTTGGATTGAATGAGTTCGGTTGTTAGGGGTAAAAATTATTTTCTGAGTTTATGCCTATAGCGGGGGAAGATGCTCTTTTGGTAAGTGGTAGATGAGCGAATAGTACCCAACAGCTTATTGCCGAAAAAAGTCTTGCTAAATCGCAAAAATCCAACTAACGCGAGGGAATTGCGATGCCAGTCTGTGGATCGAAGAAATGAATTTTCTCTGGCATCAGCGATAACCACAAGCGATCGCCAATTCGCACCGCTTTGTCTGGTGGAATGCGTACCTGTAAGGGATATGCGATCGCTGACTCTAGGAGAGTGGCAGATAAATAAGTTTCGTTGCCTAGTGCTTCCACCAAATCTACTCGCACTTGGAGATTTTTGGGGGCGGGAACGCCAACGATCAAGTGTTCGGGACGGATGCCTAAAGTGAGGGATTGCCCGTCGTATTTTTGCAGTGCTGACGCCCAAACATCGGGGAGAGTGAGCCGAAATTGAGAATGGGTAATGAGGAGAGGTGCTTTCACTTGCACCGGCAAAAAGTTCATCGGCGGCGAACCAATGAATTCTGCCACGAAGCGGTTGGCTGGCTGGTTGTAAAGTTCCAACGGTGCAGCGATTTGCTGGATTTTTCCGTGATTCATCACCGCGATGCGATCGCCCATCGTCATCGCTTCTGTTTGGTCGTGAGTAACGTAAATGGTTGTTGTGCCAAGCTGTCGCTGCAACTTAACAATTTGGGCGCGAGTTTCTGCCCGAAGTTTGGCATCTAAGTTTGAAAGTGGTTCATCCATCAAAAATACTTGAGGATTGCGCGCGATCGCTCGTCCCAATGCGACTCGCTGCTTTTGCCCTCCTGATAGTTGTTTTGGCAACCTGTTTAGGAGCGGCTCAATTTGCAACAATTGAGCCACTGTCCGCACCTGCTCGTTAATCGCTTTCTCGCGTTCGGGTATGTAGCGAAGATGCTTGGGAAGCGATCGCGTCATTTCCACCAACAGATTTTCCGCCCAGATGGGCAAAGAGGACTGTGGACTGAGTGAAGCATTCCCCTCCTCTGCGCCCCCATTTTCCTGCTTCCCCGCGCCTTTGTGCCCCGTGCGCCGCAGTCCAAAGGCAATGTTGTCATACACCGTCATGTGGGGATAGAGGGCATAGTTTTGAAACACCATTGCGATGTCTCGTTCCTTTGGCGGCAAATCGTTCACGAGAGTGTCCCCCACCCGGATATTGCCCCCCGTTAATTCTTCCAGTCCCGCAATCAGCCGCAACAGGGTACTTTTGCCACAGCCTGAAGGGCCTACCAACACCATAAACTCGCCATCTTGCACCGTCAGGTTAATCCGTCGCAAGACATTTGTTGCTCCAGACGGAGACGAAGGTTTGTCATCTACAACCAGCGAACCCTCATCGACTGGCGTCAGCAGAGGTTCAGGCGCGATCGCTGCGACGACTTCCCCTTGACGACCGGAAAAGCTTTTGTAAACGTTTTCTATAACAACTTGTGCCACGGCTATTAATACCCACTACTGAATCTATTTTCAATCACTTACTCGCAGCACAGAACTCTTAGGAAAATCGGAGAACCAAAGCAGTAGGGAATCTTGTGGCGGAAAAGAATTAATTACTCCGAGTTCGGGATTCATCACACTTCCCAATAAATCCCGAACGCCGAACTACGAACAAAGGACGACAGTAATAATTTTTTCGTCCGGGTTTAATTCGAGGATGCGATCGCCTGTTCCATCTTTCCCTCGCAACTGCACTGAATTTACTGGCATTCGCACGACTCGCTGGGCGCTTGTCAGAAGGACGATCTGAGACTTTGCTGGAGCCGCGACCATCGCTGCCAAAGCATCTGTTTTGCTGGTAAAATGCAGTGCCTGAGTGCCAAGGTCGCCAAGATTTGCCAGTCGGATTGTACTCATCGGCAGGCGTTTGGCATACCCCAACTGGGAAACGATTAAAATATTCTCATCATCCCCCAGCGTTAAGGCTCCTACCAGTTGCTCGGAACGCCGCAGCCGCATTGCCTGCACCCCCATCGTCGTGCGTCCCATCAAGGGTAGATGATCGTCGTTGACTTGAAGCCGCAGCAAACGTCCGCCCCCAGTGGCCAAAACGAGCTGTTCGCCGGTTTTAGCCAGATTGACGTACTTTAACCGATCGTCTTCTTTCAGTTTCATGAGCGTGATGCCGCGACTGGTAAGGTTAGCCAGTTCTACCAGGGGCAGGCGCTTGATTCTCCCCTGTTCGCTAAGCAAAATTAGGTCGGCACTTTGCGGATTTTCAGGCAGAAAAAAGTTGGAGACAATCGTTTCTGCCGCAGTTTGAGCTGAGTTGGACAGCAAGCCGATTAGCGGCGTTCCCCGCGATTGCTTCCCGGTTGGCGGAATCTCACCCACCTTGATGGGGTAAGCTTTGCCGCCGCTGCTGAGTACGACTAACTCGGCTTGGGTGCTAGTCACCTGAGTTTTGACGACAAAATCATCTGGACGACTGCTGCTATCGCCTTTCCCAGATGCGGATTTATTGCCATTCTTAGGGATGCGCCGGACATATCCGCGTTGGGTAAACTCCAGAACTGCCTCTTCTTCCAGGTGTTCAGGAGTTAGGAGTGCGGCTTGAGTAGATTTGGCTTCTGACTTGTGACTTTTGTCTTTTGAGTCGGGTTTTTTCTCTGTTGGCTGAGTCTTTAATTCTTTCGCTTCCGTGAGGATCTTGCTACGGCGCGGATCGGTGAATTTGCGTTTGAGCGATCGCAAATCTTTTTTCAAGGCTTTCAGGAGTTCGCGGCGATCGCTTAGCAACAGTTGCAACAGATGAATTCTCTCTGACAACTCGTTAAACTCACCTTGTAAGTTTTGCCGTTCCAAGCCAGTGAGGCGTCGCAAGGGCATTGACAAAATAGCATCCGCCTGAACCTCACTGATATTCAACCGTTCTTGTAGCCTTAACTTGGCGGTGCTGCCATCGGCAGCATTCCGGAGAATTTCAATCACCGCATCCAACTCGGTTAAAGACGCCAGCAACCCTTCGACAACGTGAAGGCGTCTTTCTGCCTCACCCAATTCGTAGGTATACTGCCGAGTCAGCGTCTGTTCTCGGAACTTGAGAAATTCCTCTAACAGCTGGCGCAACGTGAGCTGACGCGGCTGCCCATCTACCAATGCCAACAGGATCGCGCCAAAATTGGTACACAGCGCTGTTTGTCTATAGAGTTGATCGAGGACATGGTGAGGATTGGTATCGCGTTTCAATTCCACCACCACGCGCATTCCTTCGCGATCGCTTTCATCCCGCAGATCCGCAATGCCTTCGATTCGACCCTGATTGACCAGTTCCGCTACCTTCTCAATCCAACCCGCCTTATTCACCTGAAAAGGCAATTCCGTCACCACAATTGCCGTCCGCTTGTGCCGTCCCCGAGTTGCCGCAATTTCCTCAATCTGGGCGACTCCCCGCACGGTGATACTACCGCGACCCGTGCTGTAAGCTTCCCGAATTCCCTCTGTCCCGACAATTTCGCCCCCCGTCGGGAAATCTGGCCCCGGAACTAGCTTCCATAGCTTCCCGTCTGGGAGATCGGGTTGATCGATTAGGGCAATTAAACCATCCACGACCTCACCCAAGTTGTGCGGCGGCACATTCGTTGCCATGCCGACGGCAATTCCGGCGCACCCGTTGAGTAATAACACCGGCAGCTGAGCTGGCAGTACGGTTGGTTCTTGTTGGGAATTGTCAAAGTTGCCGATGAAGTCAACTGTGGCTTCGCCAATTTCACTCAGAAGCGCTTCATGACTAATTGCAGCCAGTCGCGTTTCCGTGTAACGCATCGCCGCAGGTGGGTCATTATCCACCGAGCCAAAGTTACCATGACCGCCGAGGAGGGGATAGCGGCTGGAAAATTCTTGCACCAGACGCACTAAGGCGTCATAAACCGCCTGGTCGCCATGTGGGTGATATTTGCCCAAAACATCCCCAACCACCCTCGCACACTTGCGGTAGGGGCGGTCTGGCGTCAGTCCGAGTTCGTGCATGGCATACAAAATCCGCCGATGCACCGGCTTTAAACCGTCGCGGACATCGGGTAATGCACGCCCGACGATCACACTCATGGCATATTCAAGGTAAGACCGTTGCATCTCCGCGTGTAAAGGCGTGGGGATGATCTGTCCGGTTGCCAAAAGGTTCAGTTGTTTCGCCATGAGTTTTATTCCCTAGTTCCTGAAAACGTAAAATTTTTTTGCATCTTGAGGTTGATGACCGATCGCGTCACAAATGGCAACGTGACAAAGAACCTTTCACAGTAGTATGGAACCGCAGCTATGACCACGACTCTTCCAAAGAGCGCCATTGAAAGGAAAAACTCGATGAAAACCGTTTTGATTGTAGAAGACGATCCGATTAATGCTCGGGTTTTTTCTAAGATTCTGAGCAAGCGGGGCGGTTTGGCAGTTAAGCATACCGAAAACGTGGAAGAGGTGATGCAAATTGCCCAATCCGGTGAGGCTGACATTATTTTGATGGATGTTTCCCTGGCCCATAGTGTTTACCAGGGTAAGTCGGTTGATGGCATAAAAATCACGCAGATGTTGAAGGCTGACCCGCAAACTGCTAGTTTGCCTATTATCCTGGTTACGGCTCATGCGATGGAGGGCGATCGCGAAAATTTCCTCAAACAGAGTGGTGCCGATGCCTATATTTCTAAACCAGTTGTCGATCATCAACTGTTTGTGGATCAAATTAAGGCATTGTTGCCACAATAATACTTTTATGTTCCAGGGGTAGGGCGGGCATTGACCGCCCTGAGTTGTAAAATTCAATGTCTTCCATTTGGAGTGTGAAGGCACTCTGGTGGCTTTTTACCTTTCAGCCTTTGCCCTCTTCTGTTGCCACCAGTTTAGTACATTTGTATTATTTAAGGAATCCTGGTGGGTGGTTTCTTTACTTCGCGTGACTCGCATCCCCCGACAACTCTGGCAAAGTGACATGAGGGGCGTGGCATTAATCTTACAAGCTGGGATTTAAACGGTTGCGGACGTTGGGTAAGGCACGTCCGGCGATCGCGCTCATGGCATATTTAATGGCGTATTCAAAATATGATGGTTGCATCTTTGCGTGTAATCCTGTAGGGACAAACCGTCCGGTCGAAGGTCGGTTCAGTTTTTTTATCATAAGTTTTATTTCCTATTTATTAACAGCAATAAAAAATTTGCATCTTGCGATTGATGGCAAATTAAGCGATAAATTTTAAGGTGACAAAGAAATTTCCATAATCGTATTGAAACAAAAAACAATGACTACGACCCTAGAAAAAAACGCTGTTGAAGGGAAAAATTCGATGAAAACCGTTTTGATTGTAGAAGACGATCCGATTAATGTTCGGGTTTTTTCTAAAATCCTGACAAAGCGAGCCGGTTTGCGAGTGAAACATACTGAAAATGTAGAAGAAGTAATCCAAATTGCCCAAGCTAGGGAGGTTGACATTATTTTGATGGATGTTTCCTTAACAAACAGTTTTTACCAGGGTAAATCGGTTGATGGCAAAAAAATTACCCAACTATTAAAAGCTGACCCGCAAACTGCCGCTCTACCGATTATTCTGGTGACAGCTAATGCGATGGAAGGCGATCGCGAAAATTTCCTCCAGCAAAGTGGTGCCGATGAATACATTTCTAAACCAGTTGTCGATCATCAACTGTTCGTGGAGCAAATCATGGCACTGATACCACAAAAGTAGTTTTGATGTTGATAAGGTGGTGCAAGCTTCATGCAGGCGAGTTGCAAAGCTCTTGTTTCAAAACTATTTGTGACGGCTGTGCCCAAACTTCGGCTCGCAGGTCTTGTATTCAGTTAGGTAAAACCTAGTTTAGTACACTTGTATTTTTTCAGAAATAGTAGAGGCAGAAATAGTAGAGGGGGAGCATTTTTGCGGCTGCCCAATCGTGTCTCATGTTAGAGTGCGATCGCGTAACGTCTAGGCTTTCTTCGCTGTTTCCCCTTAATGCCTCAATGATGCGACCTTTATTGGCGCTGCCGCAAGCAGTTAGCGCGAATAATCCTGACTCGCGCCTACGTCTAGGTGCGATGATGCTGAATCAATTAAAGATTTTGACCCAATAAGGAGTCAAACTCCGCTTTTAATGCCTTTAGATCGGCAACTCTTGCGACTAACAAATTCTCTTTGCCAGCATCCTTAAGACGCTTGTTCCAATATTGGATATTGTCAGAATTGTTCAGCCAAAAGTCTACTATTGTATGCAGAATCTCTTCTAAATTCCAGCCTCGCTTGGGTGGAACCGCTTCGACGGATTCCAGAAAAGCATCCAGGGTACATTTAGGACTTCCTAAGTATTCGGCTCTGTGTGGATATGTTTGAATAATTTCCTGTTGATGGTTAAAGAAATAAAGAATGGGAGATACCCCTAAAATTTCAAAGGTATAGTTCATCGCAGTCTCCTCAAAATTTTCTTTCTTACTGAATCCTACCAATTGTTAAAGAATAGTATGGTTACATTGCTAACATCTTTGGCATCCGGCTTAAGTAAATTTATACAATGTTTGATAAGCGAGAAATATCCGCCAAAAGAAGTGTGCAGCCTAAACTGAGGAGTATGCCCTTCGGTAAAATTTACATCAGAATGACCGATTCAAAAAACAGGAATGATTTTTTTAACAAATTTTTTTAATTGGATTACAAATTTTAAAGGAGAACTGGCGGCACTCAGTGCCGCCTTTTTATGGGCGATCGCTTCGCTGGTTTACAGCCGCTTGGGACGGCAAATCCCACCCCTAGAACTGAATTTGTTTAAAGGGATAATTGCGATCGCGTTCCTTGTCCTCACCCTACTTTTGCAAGGACAGCTGCTACCTGAAATCAACCCGACTGCACTGACACTATTGCTACTAAGTGGCGTCCTTGGCATTGGATTGGGAGATACGGCTTATTTTGCAGCCATCAACTGCCTGGGTGCAAGGCGTACCTTGATATTAGAAACCCTAGCACCCCCCTTAACAGCCGTGTTAGCGCTAGTCTTTTTACAAGAACAACTGACGGCTGCTGCTTGGTGCGGAATTTTATTAACCATTCTGGGCGTCGTCTGGGTGGTGACGGAACGGGTGCCTAATTCCACCGCTGAAAGCAAGCATCTGACGATGCGGGGAATTAGTTGGGGTTTACTGGCAGCAGTAGCACAGGCAACAGGTGCCGTCCTCTCGCGGACAGCCCTCATCCAATCGAGTATCAGCCCCTTGTGGAGTACCTTGGTGCGCTTGGGGGCAGGGGTACTGGTGCTACTGCTGTGGAAGTTGCTGGGGCGGCGTCAAGCCAATGACTGGCTTAAACCGTTGCAGTCTTGGCGCATTGTGGGAGTCATTGCCATAACCGCTTTTTTCAGCACCTATCTCGGCATCTGGCTGCAACAAATTTCTCTGAAATTCGCCCCCGCAGGAATTGCCCAAACGCTAAGTTCTACTAGCCCGTTGTTTGTCTTACCCCTAGCGATTTGGATGGGCGATGTTGTCAGTTTTCGAGCTATCTTAGGTGTTTTAGTTGCCTTGGGTGGAGTAGCGGTGCTGTTTAGCCTTCGGTAGGGATTTGGTAGGGAAGTGCCCTGAACAGAAAATAGCGATCGCACTATTACACCAGTAGTTTTAGAAAGGGAGATTGCTCGATTAATAAAGTTTGAGGCTATGCTTAACCCCTAAAAACATAGCGCCTACTTCAGAAGTAGACGCTCTCAAGAGAGGACTTTTTAACCCAGTTCTATCACTTTGTCACAAGCCGCAATAACTTGCGATCGCCAGTAGATAGACTAAATAGTTGTATTTTCCCGATCCATCTGGCGTTCAATGGTTTCGATCGCAGCGTTAAGTCCTGCCAATCTCGCCTCTAGATCGTTTCGCATCCATTTCAGGAACCGAAGTCTGCGTTCCTGATAATCTCTACCGGAAACTGGTTGAGATCCCCAACAGGTACTACCCCAAAACGGAAACATAGCGTTCATCCTTAATGTAAGTCTACTTTCATCTTGACCAAATTTTTTGGCAGTAAGGGGACTGAGAATGCAGTGATTACCGTATCTCCAACCAAAAAGAGCGCCCTTCTGATTTGCGATCGCGCTCTCTCCTGAACTTTAATTAAACCGCTGCTTTAGCCGCAAAGCGTCCTGTATTCCGGATAGCATCTAGAAATGCATAGACGGCTGGAGTATGAAGGGCATTTGCGAGAAGCGCTACCCCAATTACTCGCTCTAGAGGTGCTGGCAAGCTGCACACGCGCACCCCAGTGGGAACAGGTTCGGCAGCCAGACGAGGGAGAATTGCTGCCCCTAAACCCTGTTCCACCATGCTGACGATAGTTGAATCTTCTTTGATTTCATAAGCAATGTTGAGCGCGTATTCTGCGATTACCAAGTATTTGCGAATCCACTCATTGCAGGGAATGCCGGAACTAATAATCAAAGGATAAGTGGCTAACTGCTTCCAAGTGACTTTGGCACTACTTAAATTAGTTGTAGGCGGGAGTAGGAGAACGTAATCATCCCGCAAAATTTCCCAAGTTTCAAATTCATTACCAGCGGGTAAGTAGATAAACCCAATATCGGCATAACCGGCTCGTAATGCATCTCCTACACGCGAGTAATCATCACCATCAACGATGCTTACAGTGATATTCGGGAAGCAAGCGCGAAATCGAGCGATCGCTGTCGGGAGTATATGAGTCGCCACACTCCGAAAACAGGCAACTCGCACGTTTCCACCCTGTAAGCCTTTTTCTAAATTGGCTTCCTTCTCCATTGCTTCCAAAAGCTGTAGCAATTTACGAGCATGAGCCGTAACCCGCTCTCCGACTGGGGTAAGACGCGCTCCATAACGTCCGCGAGCCAGCAAGACTACTCCCAATTCTGCTTCAAAACTTGCGATCGCATGACTGATTGCTGACTGCGATACCTCCAACTGCAAGGCGGCTTCGCTGAAGTTGCCGTAGTCTGCCACTGCGACTAAAGCACGAATCTGGGAAAGCTTCATCCGGCTTTTATTGATTTCATTCATGGCGGTTATGCAAGCGGTGTATGCATTGTCGCAAACGCAGTCAAATCATGTCTTCTTCTATATATGAATTTTATTCATACTACCTATACAAATATTGCTTTGTCTATCAAATAACCAAAAGTTACATTGAATTTGTCAGCGAATTTAGGTTGTGCAATCTAGATTTCTTGGTTGAATTAGTCGAGATTTTACAAGCTCCTCTCTAGTTCCACATCACCCATTCAGGTGATTCTACTGGAGGAAGTAAACTTCTAATCTTCAACTTTACTCTGTAATTAACCTTCATCAGTTGCGGCGGAATCAATATTGATAACTGCTGCAAGCAAATAAGTTTGTCTATCCTACTTTTTTGCAGCACAATCTGAAATTCATTCTATCTTGAAGCGGGAGAAAATTATTATGGAAACTTCTGAGAATTGTTTTGAAAAAAAAAGGTTAGAAACTATTTACGCCCAAAAGGAGCAGAAGCCTGTTCAGGAGACTAAAGTATTTTCTATTCTGAATAGTGTTTGGCAGCGTTTAGTTACATTCTTGACTCAAGAGCCAGAGATAAAAGTTTGGAAGAAGTCCGACCGCTTTGGAAATATCTGGTGGGAAGTTTACGATCCTTTTAGCGGCAGCTCTGCAACTTTTGGTTGTGAAGTTGATATGCTGGAATGGGTTGAAAAAAGGTACTACGGAAACAATAAGTCAATGTTTTAAAGAAAAGCAAAACATTGGAATCCGGGGACTTTTATCTTCCAGCTAGATTTTCTGGGGAAGCGCTTTTAAAGCGAAACAAAAAGAGTAACACACCAGGAAAATATTCTCAACGTATTGCACAACCCCTAGCTAATGCTGGGGGTTTTTGGTGGAAGAGATCGCTCCCTCTCACTCCAACTGAATTTATTTCTGGCGGTTATGAATCGTCTTCAATTCCCATCGTCAAATCTAGAGTCGCACGAGCAACAGCGGCGTGTTCTTCTGCAATATCGGGAGGAGGAGTGGTGATATTTTCGTTTTGACCTTCGACTAGCAGCTTAGGTTTATCGTCCTCTTCCGGTTTCAGAGTAGAGTTATCTAGATTAGCTTGCTCATTTTGGGGAGTCAGTTTCTCATCTGTCATAAGCGTTCTTTTTGCGAAGTATCTTCGATTTCCTTATCGCTTAACCGCTAAGGTCAATCCATCTGCTATGGGGACGAGACTGATAGAAACTCGTTCGTCGCGGTGCAATTTTTCGTTCAAAGCTCGGATATTCTGGGTACTGTTATCCCGATCTTGAGGATCGGCAACTCGTCCACTCCACAAGACATTATCGATGGCAATTAAACCACCGGGACGCACCAGCTGGAGCGATCGCTCATAATACCCGTCATAATTACTCTTATCAGCATCGATGAACGCAAAATCAAACGTTTGTGCCTCCCCCTGTGCCAATAGCCGATCCAGCGTTTCCAGCGCCGGTGCGATTCGCAGATCGATCTTGTCCGCCACCCCAGCTTCCTGCCAATAGCGCCGCGCTACCGAGGTAAAATCTTCACTGACATCGCAAGCAATAATCTTGCCGTCTGGGGGAAGTGCCAAAGCTACGCACAAAGAACTGTAGCCAGTAAATACACCCACTTCCAGCGTTTTCTTTGCCCCCATTAGCTGAACCAACAGCGCCATAAATTGCCCTTGTTCTGGGGAAATCTGCATCCTGGCGTAGGGATGATTTGCCGTTTCTTCCCGCAGACGGCGAAGAATCTCTGGTTCTCGCAAGGATGAAGAAAGTAGGTAATCGTAAAGCTGGTCATCTAACCCTAGGGCTTTTTTTGACATGATGGATTTAGAACTCGAAGAACGCACACAGCCTATCCTATCGTTCTGGTTGTGATACGTAGGAAATAGAGGAGAAGTTAAACGCCATGCTGCGAATTATTTTGACAGTAATTTTGCTGGGACTGCTGACAGCTTGCGGCATTGGTGTACCCGCACCAGGTGGTCAACTGGTACAGAAAGCGATCGCGCTTCAAGTTAGCCAAACCCAAAAGCAGCTGAGTCAGCAGTTATTCCAGCAACCCTCTAGCTTTGAAATCGCTCAAATACGAGTGACTCACGAGGAACCTTTGTTGATTCAAAAGTTACCTGCCTACCACATCCAAGGCACCTACAACTTTACCCTGCAACGTCCTAACCATCAGGTAACTCAACAACAAAACCACTTTGATATCTACTTGCAACGCCAAATCGAAGGTAAAACATGGCGTCTGGCAATCCCTCAATCTACTAATACAAATACTGAACCGACTTGGCGCACTTGGTTGATTCAATAAATAAAATTTGAGCCATTAATATTTAATCAATTTCTGTCCATCCTGCCCCATCCTTTTCTTTCTTTCCTTCGCGTCCTTTGCGCCTTCGCGGCTTAACAATCCAACTCATGTGAAAGTTGCCAAACTATCACAACCCAATCTATCGTCACCGTTATCCCCAGCCACGATTGAGGCAATTCCTTCAGGCAGACATGGCATAGATGTATTTCAACTTTATTGGTTTCAGTGTGGGACTGGTCGTTTTGATGCTGGTCGCTTTTGGTGTAGTGCAAGGGTTAAATGTACCAGCAGGTAACTTTATCGATTGGGTAATTGGTGCGGCGAGTTTTTGGTGGCTATTGGTGATTGTGACGGTTCCGTGGAATATCCACTTTGACGCGAAAGAAGTCATCGCAGAAGCAGCACTGTCAACCGAAAAGGGAATTGCGATTGATGAGAAGCAAGTTAAGTATGCCAAAGCGATCGCAAATCGGTCATTTTGGGTAGCGATCGCGCTCCATTTTCTCTCTGCTGCTGGTCTTTATACGCTAGCTGTAACCGGCATCAGTGCCGTTGGATACGTCAGTTCCGGTGCCGCTTTACTATTAACGGCTTTGCGTCCCGCCGTGCGAACCTACGAATATTTAGCCGCCCGGTTGTCGATGATTCGCCAAGAATTTCAGTATCCCCGCCAAGATATTTGGGAACTCCGCAACCGCTTTGATAATTTAGAGTATGCCGTCAGGCAATTAGAAGCGCAAATGAATCCTGAAGATCCATATTCTTTTGTCGCCACTCAACAGCGAGCGGGCGATGAAACTCGCAAAGAATTAGCCCGCGTGAATGCCACAATTGAAGAACTGCGAGCCACAAACCAAGCCGATCACGAGCGCTTATCCAGAGAAGCGAAAAATGCGATCGCTCAACTCAGCGCAGATGGGCAATTTCTCGACCACGTCCGCGAAATTATCCGCTTTTTCAAAACCGCCTAATCAGAAGAGAGGGAGAGGGCTGAGGGCTGAGGGCTGAGGGCTAAGGGTGAGGACTGAGAAGGGGGAGAGGTTTGAGGGCGAGTAGAAGCACGCGAGATATGAAACAGTAAGAGAGTTGAAGTTAACTTATTGCGCCCAAGGCTAAAGTGTTGAATCTGGAGTTCTGTTGTCTCTCCCTTATACCTTGTTAATACCTGTCCCTTGTTAATACCTCAGCCCTCAGCTCCTCATTCACGCCCCTATCTAGGGGTTTTTTGTGAACTGGAGCCTCTCCCCTCCTCAGCCCTCAGTCCTCTCCTCTCAGTCCTCAGCCCTCTCCCCTCTTCATACTTCAGTCCTTAGTCCTCAGCCCTCTCCCTTACTCAGTCCTTACAAGAATCCCGCTGACTCATACAGCCTTCTGAGAGTTGCCTCAATCTTAGTCCCGTACTGCGGATCTGCTGCCCACCGTCCGCTCAACTGAGAAATCAGCGGCGCGACGCCCCGCGTCACAAAGCGAAAGCGCGGATCGACCAGTTCCTGCACCAAAGGCTCCAAACTCGCGTAAGCTTTCAAGTGTTGGATATGGGCGCGGACGCCTATTCTGGCGCTGGGGAAGGTCGCGCTCTCAGAAGCTCCGCCGATCGATCCCAAAGCGGCAAAATTATTTTGGCTGGGCTTAATGTCACCCCCAAAGCGCAAAAAGCCGGTTTCTACACACATTTGACAGAAAGCAATGTCATAGTTGACGCCCTCAATTGTGGCTTCTTCCCGGTAAAGTTTGGGTAAGTCGGGAAACTGGGCGAGGGCGTTCTCGTTATTGGCTTTGAGGAACATAATCATCTGTACCTCAGAGGTATTTCCATATCCCATAATCCGATCTAGTTGACCGGGACAGATGGGTAAAATGGAGCGCAAAGACAGGGTGCGGGTGGCGCTATCCCAACCAACCGAGATATTAAAAGGCCGAAGTTCAATGGCTTTGACATAGACGACACCTCGGTAGGACACGCGGCGGACTGAGGTGTTATTTGTCAAGTCAATTGCGAGCCTGTCCACTAGGTCAATAGGGATGTAGGCGTTGCTATTGATGAGAACGCCCTTCTCCCCATAGACCTGGTTATTAATGTTGATATTGATGGAAGGATAGGTGGGGGAAGTGCCAGGATCGGGGGTGGGAGTACCGCCTCGGCTCCAAGATGCCAAGCCGTCTGCAATTCCTAGCGCGATGTCGCGGCGGCGATTCTGAATTAAGAATCGGTCATCCGGATTGGTGAGATAGCCAACTTCCATCAGCAGGGAGGGAATAAAAGTGTCACGGCAGAAGCTCAAACGTCCGACGCCGGTGGCGGTGTCTGGCTTGACTCCCCGGCTGGGCAGCTGGGGAACGCGGCGCAAAAGCGCCAAAAGTAGCAGTTCGGCATTCTGCTTGCGTTCCTCGTTGCTGGAAATGTAGAAGACCGTAGCGCCACGAGTCGCTGGGTTAGAATAGGCATCGGCATGGATTTCTAGCGCCACGTCGCCGCTCCGAGAGCGGGCGTTGATCCAGGAAATCGACTGCGTTGAAGTCTGGTCATCTGGGACAGAAAGAACTTCAAAACCCCGCGATCGCAGTTCGGGTACAATCTGGTCGCGCAGCAGAATCATCTCTTGAGCCTCTGTGGTGCCACCTGCTTGCCCTCCTGGCTCTCCAGCACCATGACCGGCTGAAATAAAAATTCGTCCCATCTTGAAGGATTCCCCCAGCGCTAAAAGTAATCTATATTAATCAACCACGATAAGGATTTCCGGGTGCTACGGCTAGTCCAACTTAACGCTTCCTCTTTGAGAACAGCGAATAAATTGTTCCAGACACATATATTAATGGGTACTAAGAAGAAGAAACTGTAAGATTTTCGGTATGGTAGAGCTGGAAATCATCAATTCATCCCCATAGATGAACAAAATCGTTGAAGTCTTACCAGATAAAACGGCGCTGATTGAGCGATCGCTCCAAGTGTGCGTTGAGCAAATTCACGCCACAATCGAACAGCGATCGCTCTGTACTATCGCCTTGTCCGGTGGTAGCACCCCCAAGCCGCTGTATGAAGCGATCGCGACCCAAAATTTGCCTTGGGATAAAATTCACATATTTTGGGGCGACGAACGCTACGTGCCGCCAGACCATCCCGATAGTAACCAAGGGATGGCGCGGAGTGCATGGCTGGATAAAGTAAATATCCCAGCCGCCAACATCCACCCCATGCCAACCGATGAAGCCGATCCATCTGTTGCAGCGGATAAGCACGAACAACACATCAGGGAGTTTTTTCAAGTTCAACCCGGTGAATTTCCAGCGTTCGATCTCATTTTGTTAGGGATAGGAGACGACGGACACACAGCTTCTCTGTTTCCCCACACAGAAGCATTGAATGTACGCGATCGCCTGATTACCGTCGGCAACAAAGATGGGCAACCCCGGATCACCTTCACGGCACCCCTAATTAACCATGCTCGGTGTGTCATATTTGTGGTTGCCGGTGCGAGTAAACGACCTGCTCTCGCTCAGGTTTTTGCTCCTACCGCTGACGACCAAACCTATCCCAGTCGGTTAATCCAGCCCCAAGGCGAACTTTGGTGGCTTTTTGATGAGGCTGCCGGTCTTGAATTAAGCCGGTCTTGAACTAGCCGGTCTTAAACTAAAAAGTTAAGACGCCTCGCCATTCAGACTATATTTGAATTTCCACCTTCCACTCCCATCTCTAGGAGGGATACAGCCTGCAAGGAGGTTTTATGATTGTCTGCCCGAATTGCAATCACCAAAATCCTGATGGAGCAGCCCAGTGTGAGGCTTGCTACACCCCCTTACCCGCCACCACCGCTTGTCCCAACTGTGGCGCACCCGTCCAAACCGACGCTACCTTCTGCGGTCAGTGTGGTTCTAACCTGCGACCGAGCAGTCCAGGTGAGGTAGGGGCATCGACAGGACTAGACCCGTTCCCCGGCGTACCGGACTTAATGGCACCCGATCCGCTGGTGGCACCCGATCCTTTAGTGGCTAGCCCTCAATCATCAATGCCCAGCTCTAGCCCGGATGTACCCGCTCCGGTGGCACCCGTTCCAGCTACAGTGGTCAGTCAGCCACCCGCACAGGAGCAAGCAAGCGTTACCCCCCCGGCGGCTTCTAGCAGCACTCCACCCGCGTCCGCAGCAACTTCTGGTAGCTCAAAAACGCAGCTACAGCAGCAGAATGCCCGTTTGCTGCACGTCCAAACGGATACGATGATTGAATTGCCAGCACAACTGTCGGTGATTCACATCGGCAAGCCAAACGACCAGATTCCACCTGATATTGATGTTTCAGGATTCCCCAATTCCGAGATTGTTTCTCGGATTCATGCGGATATCCGCGTGGAGGGAGACGCCTTCTACATAGAAGACGTTGGGAGTGCGAATGGCACCTACATTAACCATAACCCCCTGCCTAGCGGCAATCGGCACCGTTTAAGAACCGGCGATCGCATTGGCCTAGGCAAAGGCGACAAGATGACCTTCTTGTTCCAACTCTCTTAATCCCAGAGGCTGTTCGATGCGATCGCAAAGCCTGAAAAGCCTGCTGCATCGCCTCTTGGGGTGAGGGGTCATGGCAATTGCAGACTGTTTTTTTAAGTGATAGGCTTGAGGGAAACAATTCGGCATCGGACTCAGGTTTATGTAAATTCCACAGTTATATAAACCTGTGATGGGAGAAATTGGGAATCCCGGCGAATCAATTCGGGGGATACACCGACTTGACCCCCTCATGATACGATGCCATTGGTAACACCCGTGGGTGCCTTGGAACTAAAAACGCGAAACCCAGGTGGAACGAGGTCAAAAGGGTTTACAATTCCATCTGCCCACGTTCTACCCATTCGCGGTCTGACTCCAGTCATTGGGGGATTCATTTCAATTCATTGAATGGAGGAAGTCACGTCAGTTGACAGTGTTACGAGTCCCAAGCCTAGAGACGGAAATCTTTAGAATATGTAACATCGGTGATTACCCTGACCCTGCTGCATCCTATCCAATCTATACCAGTTCAGAATTGGACTTTTGAACCCGAATCAGTAGTAATTCGGATTGGACGGTCAACCGAGAATGATGTCATTCTTTACAGTGCGGTTGTTTCTCGACACCACGTCGAGATTCGGCGTAGTGGTTCCGATTGGGAAGTTGTTAGTTTAGGTGCCAACGGCACCTATCTCGATGGAAAACGCATCGACCAAGTGCCGGTGGTCGATGGGATGATTATTCGCCTCGCCAGCTCCGGCCCCCAAATTCAAATTCGGATTGGCTCGGCAGAAACTAAGGCAAGGCTAAATACGGTTACAGGTAAGCAATCGGTCACTCGAAAGTCTGAAGAGAAATCCAGAGATAGAGAGACTTTCATAGATGCCCGTTCGCTTGAACCAGATGAAAAGAATCAACCAAACGTGAAGCTGGTTGCTGCTTTGGAAAATCTTGGTAAATCTAAAAAATTACCCTAGGGTTGCCAAGATTTTGTCCTGGGTCTTTACCATCGCAATTCAAGGGTTGTGTGGAATATATCCGTAGGGGCATGGCAATTAAAAAGCCCCTACTTAATGGGCGCGGTTAAAACGTAGAGCCGCGATATCTTCCACTCAACTTAAGAAACGCTATAAACGGTATTGAGCTAGCAATAAGCGAAAATACCAGTAAAATGCCTATCTCACCACAATGCTATCTCTCAGACAGCAACGGATTGCCGATCTGGAGATAGCATTGATTTTGGCTTGAATTGGAATGGGGGCAGAGGGACTTGAACCCTCACGACCTTTTACGGTCAACGGATTTTCATTCTCTCGCAGCTTTCGCTACTGTCTTTTACGACTTTGAGAATTGGACTCTCCCTTTACCCTCGGCTTGACGTTAGGGTAGCTCCCGTCGAGTCTCTGCACCTTCCAAAGAGTTTTGAAGTTTGGTTTTTGAGTTTTGAGTTTTAAATTCACTCAGTCCTCAGTCCTCAATCTTCAAGCACTGGCTTTGGCTTGGCTCAGGATTGCCATGTCTGTTGCCAGATTTAGGTTTCCCTGAATTTGAGAGCCGTCACTTGACAGATTTCTCCATCAAGGCTCAGTTTTCTAAGTCCGTAGCGTCTGCCATTCCGCCATGCCCCCCCGATGGGGAGAAGTGTCGTTACGTATCTTCTACAAAACTAACTTCATTGTCTATTGCACCATTAAATGGGGACTTTATGCAACTATTCCTTTAGTAGTCTCACTAATTAAGCGGCTGATTCCAGCAAACGGTAAAATATGGACAGTTCGTCGGGTGTCTAAACGGATAGTTCTCTGTTGGGAGACTTTTTGTGTTGATGTCCGCGCCGGGACGCCGGTACTCGCGCTCGTTCTTCTACCGCCAGAAAAAATTATGATGGTTGCGATATTGTATCTAGTTTTGAGTGGAGCCTACCTGGTAGTGATTCCCTTCGCCCTGTATGCCTACCTGCAACAGCGTTGGTATGTTGCTAGCTCCTTTGAACGGAGTTTCATGTATTTCCTGGTTTTCTTTTTCTTCCCAGGTTTGTTGCTCCTCAGCCCATTTTTGAATTTTCGACCCAAGCGGCGGCAAGTTCAGAGCTAAGGTTTGTCGTTGGGTAAGCGCTAAATGCGACGAATTGACATCATTGGAATTGGCATCGGCGTCTTTGCCGCCGGTGGAATTGTGTATTTGCTGTTGCTGGTGGCTGGGCTAGATAGCCTGGAAGCGGGGATTTGGAGTCAAGTTTTCCTAGTGGGCGGGTTGGTTGGCTGGCTGCTGACCTACCTGTTCCGAGTCGGAACGAAACGGATGACCTATAACCAGCAGCTCAAAGACTATGAAGAAGCCGTTTTACAAAAGCGACTGGAAGAATTGACGCCAGAAGAACTGGCTCAGCTGCAAGCTGAAATCGAACGGGAAAACAAATTAAAAAAATAGCTGATAGCCGTTAGCGGTCAGGTGTGTAGGGGCACGGTAATGCTGTGCCCGTATAAGAGCCTGTAGTTTCTTGTTTGCCCCTGACTGCTGATCCGTGAATTGCTAACGCCCGAAGTGCCACTGACCACTGACCACTGATTTTTGACAAATGACTTCAATTTCCGAGTGCTTTGAGTCTCTCGCGCGTCGCTCTGAATGTGCCTTAATTCCCTTTATCACAGCGGGAGATCCGGATCTGGAGACCACGGCTAAGGCGTTAAAAGTTCTTGATGCCGCCGGTGCTGACATGATTGAACTGGGCGTTCCCTATTCAGATCCGTTGGCAGATGGACCCACGATTCAAGCTGCCGCGACTCGCGCCTTGCAACGGGGAACCCGCTTGGAACAGGTAATAGAGATGGTATCCGGGGTTAGCAAAGAGGTGCGATCGCCTATCGTCCTATTTACCTACTACAACCCGATTCTAAACCGAGGCATTGAACCGTTCTTCAAGCAGATTGCGAATGCTGGGGTGCGGGGATTGGTCGTGCCAGATTTGCCCTTGGAGGAGTCTTCCAATCTGCTGCAAACTGCTGCCAGTATGGGAATTGATGTAGTTTTATTGGTAGCGCCTACCAGTTCCCCAGAGCGAATAGAAGCGATCGCGCGTCAGTCTCAGGGATTCATTTACTTGGTAAGTGTCACTGGCGTAACGGGAATGCGCTCTGGACTGGACTCGCGGGTGCAAGATATCCTCAAGCAGATCCGAAGCGTTACGGATAAGCCCATCGGCATTGGGTTTGGCATCTCCGAGCCAGAACACGCCCGTCAGGTGAAAGACTGGGGGGCAGATGCTGCAATTGTCGGGAGTGCCTTGGTGAAACGTTTGGCAGAAGGAACACCCGAACAGGGACTCGATGCGATCGCTGAGTTTTGCCGGAGTTTGAAAACGGCGATTACGACCTAACCCCGTTTGTAAAGTGAGTGGTGAGTTTTGAGTTATCAGAGAGTTTTTTAATTCAAAACTCATCACTTAAAACTTTTGTCCCATTTCTAATTAGCGATTAAATCATTAATCGCTACCCATAATTCTGGCGAGTAACATGGGCGCGATTTCAGTGACAGGCAAAACATACTGCGCTGCACCGAGAGCGATCGCTTCTTTTGGCATTCCAAAAACCACGCAGCTTTTCTCATCTTGGGCAATGGTAACGCCACCGGCACGAGCGATCGTTTCCATGCCTTCCGCACCGTCTCTACCCATCCCAGTCAACAATATCCCCACCGTTCCTTGACCGTAGAAACTCGCCACTGACTTAAAAGTGACTGTGACAGAGGGGCGATGTCCCCCCACTGGCAGGGCGGCAGAATGACAAAATCTGCCTTGAGTATCCAATTCTAAATGCAGCCGTTCCGGTGGAAAATAAATCGTTCTCGCTTTTGGTATTTCCCCAGCACGGGCAATTTTGACCGGCAAACGACATTCCAACCCTAACCAATCCACCATTCCTTGCAAAAACCCCTCACTGATGTGTTGAATACAAATCACTGGGAGGGGGAAATTCGCTGGCAGATGGATAAGAATGTTGTATAAAGCTTGCGGCCCTCCAGTAGACGCGCCAATCACCACGATTTTGGATTTTTGATGGGGGATTTTAGATGGGGAATTTATCGTCGAAAATTTAAAATCCAAAACTGGCTTCTTCCGATACTGGGTAAAGACACTCACGCCAGACAGGATTTTAATCTTGCCGATTAACTCCTGTTTTACTAACTCATAATCCGATCCCGCACCACCACGAGGCTTGGGAAAAATATCCACTGCCCCCGCCTCTAAAAGCCGGAAAACATTTTGCCTATCCTCTTCCTGTACCGAAGTGCTAATCACCAAAATCGGACGAGGATAAGTTGCCATAACCTCAGAGATAAATTCCAGACCGTCCATCTGTGGCATATGTAGGTCTGTGCAAATCACCTGTGGCGAGCAAGAAGGAATCAATGCCAATGCTTCCCGACCCGTTTGAGCCATTCCCACTACTTCAATTTCTGGTGAGGATGACAGAATCCGTTTCAGCACTGCCATTGCAATCGCAGAATCGTCTACTAATAAAACTCGAATTGGCATTTTGTTCATTGCTAATTGCTAATTATTCAAAAGCCATTAGCGATTAGCGATTAACTACACAAGTCTTCTTAAGGTTTCTAATAATATTTCTTGGTTAAAAGTGCCTTTGGTAATGTAAGCATTCGCACCAGCTTCTGCACCTCTGCGTTTATCTTCATCTGAAGCCAGAGATGTCACCAGAATGATTGGAATTTCATTATATTCCTTATTCTGGCGAATCTTCGCAGCAAAACCCAGACCGTCCAAATTCGGCATTTGCACGTCGGAAACCACCGCATCAAAAGAACGAGTTTTAAGTTTGTTGAAACCGTCCAATCCGTCCACTGCTGTTACCACTTCATAACCGGCACCCTCCAGAATGCGTTTTTCTTGAGTGCGAATGGCAATGGAATCTTCTGTTAACAAGATTACGGGTTTTCTGGCTTCTTCTGTAATGGGTGCAAATGATTTCACAAGCGGGTTTCGTTTTCGCACAGATTTAATTAAATCTGAAGGATTTAAAATCATACAAACTTCCCCAGTACCGAGGATAGTTGCGCCAATCACATTGCGAACTCGTTTGAGCAATTTACTTTGAGATTTGAGTACCACATCCTGTTGATCTACCCAGCCATCAACGAATAGTCCCAGTTGATCATCTCCCACTTTCAAAATAATGCAGGGCAGTTGTTCTAAATCGGTAGAAGTCGTTCGTTGTCCGTTGCTACTGGCGACTGGCAATTCCAGCAAATCTGCCAGTCGCGCGACGGAAACCGGGTGTCCATTCACAACAATGGTTTCTCTGCCTTCAATCGTAAAAATTTGATTCTGGGAAATCAACCGCATTGTTTGCACAAACTCCACTGGAAGGGCGTAAGCTTTTCCGTTCACTTCCACAATCAGTACCGGCGCGGTTGCCAGGGTCGTGCCTAAACAGAGCCGAAGCGTGCAGCCTTTTCCAGGTGTTGATTCAACCTCAATGCTGCCTTTGAGACGTTCTACATTGGTGCGAACCACGTCTAACCCTACGCCTCTGCCTGAAACTTCGGTCACAAAAATCCGCGTTGAGAAACCAGGGGCAAAAATCAACGAGTGAATTTGAGCCGGTGTCATGGCGGCGAGTTCTTCTTCCCGGCAGAGTCCGCGCTTGAGAGCTGTCTGCTTAATCTTTTCGATGTCTAATCCTCGCCCATCATCCTTAATGGCGATCGCAATATTTGTGGCAGTTTGGTAGCTTTTGATCTGAATAGTAGCGGTACGGGGCTTTCCCTGCGCTTCCCGCTCTGCTGGTGTCTCAATACCATGATCGACGCAGTTGCGAAGAATATGCATCAAGGGGTCTTTCATTTCTTCCAAGATGCGCTTGTCCGCTTTGGTTTCGCCGCCTTCAATGACCAGATTGACTTCTTTATTTTGCTGTCTGGCTAAATCCCGTACCATCCGGGGAAATAACTGAAAAATGGTGGATAGGGGCAACAGGCGGAGAGTGCGAATGCCTTCTTCCAAGTCACCGGCAATGGTGTCCAGTCTGGCAGTATCTTCATAGATGGCATCTCTTAACTGGTTGATCAGAACTCCCAGGCGCTCATCGAAGTCCTGTAGAGGCTGGCTTCCCCCGTTCATACTGTAGGAGTGTCCCCCCAACGGCGCTGTAGAGATGGGGTCTCTCCGCCCGTTCTGAGGGGAAGCAGTGAAACTTACCGCTTGCCTGTCACCTGTTATCTTTTCTTTGTGTAGGGTCAGGGCTGAAGTTTTCTGCACCCTTAGACGGCTCGACTCCTCCCATAGCGTCACGATTTCCTCAATTTCAGCGAGTCGATGGGCAATGCGGATTTTGGTAACGGTGAGTTCGCCTGCTTGGGTCAGCAATGCATCAAGATTGCGGGTTTCGACGCGAATCGTTTCGATGCGGTAGGGTTCGCCGAGGGCAACGGGGGGGGAGTTTGGGTGTTGAGAGCCGTTGTGCGAAAAGTTGGGTGGACTGTCCTTACTGTTGGGAGCATCAGGGGCAGGTTTGACACCCACCTCCACTGGTGTGAGGGATGCGGGTGTTTGGAGAAATGTTGTCTGTAATACTTCTATGTTGGCGGATGTTTCGGGCAGTTCGGAAGTTATATCCGGAGAAAGGGTTTCTTGCTCAATTGCTTCCTCATGTTCTGGCTGAACTGCTTCCTCATGTTCTGGCTGAACGCCTTCTTGGTCTAAATAATTCTGATTATTTTGATTCGCTGGAGTTGTAAATTCAGCTCCCATCATGTGGGCGAGGACGAGAAAGGTGTTGATACCTGTGGGTTCCCCGGTGACGGCTTCGCAGACCAGTTTGCGAATGGCATCTAAGCCTTGATAGAGGCGATCGCATATTGCAGATACCAGTTGTGTCTCGCCACGTTTGACACCTCCCAAAATATGTTCCAGCTGATGGGTGAGAGTTTCCACATCGCGCACGCCCAGCATTCGAGCATCACCTTTGAGACTGTGGGCTTCCCGCAATAATTCTTCTAGTCGAGCTTCGTCGTTGGGGTACTTTTCTAAATGCAGCAACCCATCATCAAGTTTCTGCAAATGTTCTTCGCTGGCAATTTTGAATAAATCTCGGAGTTCGTCGTCTTCTATCATCATGGTTAACTGAGAAGCTTTTAGCTTTCGATTCTTAGTTTTAGAGATAATTAGCCGTAATTTTTTGGGATATTTTTAAGCGAATATAGCAATCCTGATTGAATAGTGAAATTTTCTTTTGTTAACGAACCGCGTTGGCGGAGCCTGTGCCTTAGCGCTTAGACGCTCTAGCAAAGCAGGGGGAAGATCAGGACGCCAAGTAAGAGAGAAAAAGGAGCAGATAATTTTACGACTCTTGCACGGATTGCTATAGGATTCGCTACACCACTGACTTGAGGCTCAGAGCCGCTTCATTCAGTCTTTGGATGCCGATTTTAGTTTGAGTAATGCCACTGGCATTTTCTTTAGCTGCGACATTAAGGTTGCTCATTGCATCAACGACTTGTTGAATCGCGATCGCTTGTTGTTTGGCAGAAAGCGAAATTTGTTGACTGTTTATGGCGATATTTTCGATGGCATCAGCCACGCCGGTGAATGCTTGTGCTGTGCCCTGAGCGGTTTTCACCCCAGCTTCCACCGTTTTCGTCCCTTCATCCGTCACCATCACCGTGACATTGATCGCGTTTTGAATATCACTAACCAGGACGTTAATCTTTCCGGCAGATTTCTTACTTTGTTCTGCCAGTTTGCGAATTTCTGCCGCCACCACCGCAAAGCCTTTGCCGTGTTCGCCAGCTCGAACAGCTTCAACGGCTGCATTCAGTGCCAGCATATTCGTTTGGTTGGCTAAGTCACTCACCAAGCCAGAGATATTACCGATTTGATTCGTTTGCTCGGATAGACGGAGAATTTGAGAAGCGATCGCTCCCACTCTATCCTTGAGCAGCGCCATTTCCTCCAAAGTTCGCCCGACGGCTTGGCTTCCACCCTCCGTCAGCGAAAGCACCTGCCGCGATCCAGTTGCTGCTGCCTCGGCTTGCTCTGCTGATTGCTGAGATGAAGCACCCAACTCATCCATCGTGATCGTGGTTTGATTTACAGACGCCGCTTGTTGAGCTGCCGTGCGTTCTTGTTGCTCTACTGTGGCAGCAATTTCTGATGAAGAAGTGACAATCGTGTTGACAATGCCAGATATTTTGGCACCCAGCGGCTTAGCAATCGTGATGCTGAAGAAAACACCAAAAATAATCGCAGTCAGGGGGCCAAGAATCATCCCAACAAACACCCAAAAAGAGGTTTGAGCCACATCTGTTTCTGCTGCCTTCTGGGCTGCTTCCCCAAAGTTCTGGTTGTATTCCACAACTGCTAGCACCGATTCTGTGGCTGTGTTAAATGAGTTTAGTTCTTCATTTGCTGCCAGTTCGCTAAGTTCGTCCAGCAGGGCATCCGCCGCTTTTGCCCGTGCAAATTCTGGTGAGGTCTGCCTCTCCTGACTTACAAGCTCAGCCAGCCGATTCGCAGGATCTAAGACGCCCAGTTTGGCAAATTGTTGATAAATGTCCAGGAATCTTTCATGGTCTTGCTGCCACCTTTTCCAGTCCCCAAGAAATTTTTGATAGAGCTTTTTTTCGTCGGCAGTCTGTGAAATTGACTCATATTGTTTAAACCCTTCATCAATCTGCGCTTTAGCATTTTTAATTCTATTCAATTCAAACTGGCGATTTTCGGTTTTCAAAAATGTATTGAGTAGCGCTCGTTCCGATGACTGGATTTGGGTTTGTCCTTCATTGATTTTCCACAATCCAGTTACGCTAGGCAAAGTATTATTCCCCAGTGTATTAATATGGTCGCCCAGCCGAGTAGCTCCGCTCCAACCTACGAGAGCAACCACTAATACAATTAGACCCATTAGTAAAAATGAGCCGATTAATCGAGATTGTAAAGATAAATTTTTAAACATCAGACTTATCCTGCATTATTAAATTCGACGATTGGGTAAAGATTGAAGGCAGCTTTGTTCAGATTTTGGCGCTAAGTTTGATTTTGCTCGTACTAGTATTTTTTTGTTTCCTCAGTCAAGCCACCATGACTCGCTGGATAGCGATCGCTTAGGGCGATACAAGGAGTGAGAGAAAGCCAGTAACTCAAAATACTGTAGCTAATTTACCCGTTTTATGACTTTTCGTTTTTAAATTTAATACACCTAGAGGATTAGTATAAATACTGGTGATAAATTCTTCTTAGGGTAGGTTCTCCTAAAAAATTGAATTGCCAAAGAGAGGATTGTTTAGGAAATGTAAAATTTCTTAGTCAAACTTGCCCCTAACATCTCTATAATCCACCAAGAAAATACTCTTTGGAATTTTTTTAAAAATCTATACATACTTAGTTCTGTCTTAGAACGGCTCTTATTATTAATCCCTCTTCCGCTCTAGGAGTGTTAAGAGTTTAAAAAACTTAAAATATAGAAATGATATTTATTCACGTTGCCAACCAGCCGCGTACAGATTAACCAAATGACTGCCTTGAATCTCAACGCAGCTTTGTTGAGGTTTTAAGTGCCAATCAGTTGAGTAATGCCGCAAGCGGTGTCTTTGGCTTGCTGATTGGGAGCCTTCAGCGCTCCAACAACCTGTTAGATAGCGGCTTTCGCTCTTCTCTTCTCAGCATCGCTGCCCCTTCTAATGTTAGCGATGCCGCCTGGGTTGCTTTCTCAGCCAGCATTAAAGCTTTCTGGGCAATGGAATTTAACAACTAATCACACTTCTTCATCAACCATCAACCCTGCTTGCATCAGGATTTTGGGTAAATCTAAAATAGCTATCATCTTTTCGCCGTAAGCAACCGTTCCTCGGAGGTATTCTTCATTAACAGAACGGGCTGCGGCAGGTACTGGCATCATCTCCGTTAGGTGCAAATACATCACATCCAATACCTCATCAACTATCAAACCAGCCACCAGATCGTCAATGCAAGCAACCATCGCCTTCGCGGTATTCTCTAAATTACCCAATGGTAAATTTAATACCCCACGAATATCGATTAATGTCAAAATCTCACCCCGCAAATTCATATTGCCGACAATATAAGCTGGGCAACAAGGAATCGGAGTAACTTTGCGAATATCAGTAAATTCGCGCACGTTCCCCAAATCTACCCCAAAATATTCACCATTTAAATTAATCACTGCCATCGGGCGGCTTCCCGTAAAATCTTGGTTCTCCGCTTGTCGCCTTAAATTTTCTGCCCGTTCCTGGAAAATCGCTATTTCTTCTGAGGTTTTATTGGAGAAAAATAGGCGTCTCTCTTTGGGAGAACCAAAGGCAATATCAGCTTTTGTTTCTGGATTTAGCGATGTTTTTCCTGTAATTAATGTTTCAATTTGTTCTGTAGATTGGAGGAGCCTTTCCGGGTTTAGTAACATCACGATATCCGCCTCTAGATTGGCAATCCCCGTAACAAAATGGGGTTGATTCGCGATTTTTCGTTTATAGGAAAAATCTGCCGCGATCGCATTAGTGTAAATCTTCTGCACGTCATGAACTTCATTGACAATAATGCCAAATCTAAATCCCTGACATACCAGAACAATTACACTATCCGTAAGGCGATATTCTGGGAATCCGTACCCCAGGCGATAATGAAGATCCATAACTGGTAAGATTTCACCTCGGAGATTAAGCACTCCTACCATTTCAGGCGGTGCTTCTACGATTGGCGTTAACTCTGGGAGAAAGAAAATCTCTTGTACTGAAAATGCTTCTACTCCATAAAGGGAAGCATTCAAGCTGAAAATAATATATTGTTTATATTCCATAGAGATTATAACTGTGGTTGTAACATTTTTTGGATGTGTACGCTCAATTCTCCAACGGTCATTTTTTCTGGAGATTCAACTATCGATTCCTGGGGTAACTTTTTTAAAATTTCTAAAGCAACTGTTCGCATTTTTAAAGCTCTAGAAAGATTTCCTTCTAGTTCGTAAATGCCGCTAATTTCCAGATATGCCAAGATAGAGGAAGGCACTAAGTAAATGATTTTTTTTAATAAACTTTTAGCTTCTTCAACATCCCCCCGTTCTTCCGCAATATGGGCGAGTAGGTATAAAGGTTTTTCGGAAAGAGAATCGATTTTAAGTGCTAGTTGGCAGTAGTGAACTGCTTTGTCATATTCACCTAAGTTGGCATATATTTGAGCCATGAGATAGTAAGAGTCAAAGTTTTTGGGTGACAAAGCGATCGCTTGCTCTGTTTTTTGAATTGCTGAGGGATAATACTTCTGTTTGAAAAGGGTTTTAGCTTCACAGATAAGTGTCTGAAAGCTTGAAGTAGTCGCCGGTTTTTCGCTGACTTCAAGATTAGATAGGCGTCCGCATTCATTGACTTCGTTACTATTTTTTTCTCTTACTGGTACCGGAAAATAACTTTTAGGAACTAATTGTGCAAGTTCTATTTTTACCTTATTTGCCGCTGGGTAAGATGGGCAAAGTATTGGTTCTTCAGTGTCAGAATAAACTTTTGCTTTCTTCCTTGAAAGCTTCCCTCCAACCGTCTCTTTAGGGCGTTGATAGATCGTTGATTCGGGAAACGACTCCGTGTGAAATAAGCTGATATCTATCCCCTGAAGTTCAGCATGAGCCGTCAAAAGATATCCTCCTGGTTGTAAAGTATTGTAAAATTTATTGGCAACAAGTGAAATAGCAGGTTTATCAAAATAAACAAAGACATTTCGACAAAGAATTAAATCAATATTTTGAACATCTAACAATAAATTAGGAAAGGGCGTTTTAATTAAATTGACAGTTTTGAAATCAACTATGTCTTGAATGTTGTTGTTAATTTTCCATTCCGTCCCATGTGGCTCAAAGTAGCAGTTTTGTAGTTTCTGGTCTAACAATCGAAATGACCAAGAACTATAAACTCCTTGTTTTGCTTTATTGATAGACTCTTGATTGATATCTGTTCCTAAAATATAGAGATTCCAGCTTTCCCAATCTGGAATGAGTTCGGTGAGGAGAATCGCTAGAGAATAAGGTTCTTCGCCAGTTGAGCATCCCGCGCTCCAAATTCGCAGGGTTTTCGTTTGCTTTTTAGCGGCTATCAATCGCGGTAAAATTTGATATCTTAATAGAGAAAACTGACCTTTATCTCGAAAGAAGTAACTTTCGCCAATTGTTAACAAATTCGCTAGTTCTTGCCATTCGCCCTGACTTTGATAAGTCTCGGTTTCTAATAATTGGTAATAAGCCTCAGGAAGATAGATAGAAATGACGTTCATCCGGAAGCAAATTTTTTCACATAAAGCTTCTCGCTCTTGCGGACGAATCTGTAAGCCTGTATGAGTCCCGATGAGTTGTATAAAACGCTGTATGAGAGCTTCATTAAATTGTCTTTGAAATGACACGGAATCTCCTTCTCATTAAACTTCCCTGGTAGGACGAGTAAATAGCTTACTAAATACAAGAGGGCGATCGCTTTAGCGGCAGATGCATTCCTCAGCAAGGGCAACGCTTAGTCATGTTGAGTGGTTACAGGCAAGGAATCATAGGAATTTCAATCCAAAACTCTGCTCCCTGTCCTGGTTCTGACACGCACTTGAGCATTCCGCCATGTTTCTCCACCACAATTTGGTAGCTAATGGATAGCCCCAAACCAGTTCCCTTGCCGACTGGCTTGGTGGTAAAGAAGGGGTCAAACAGACGCTTGATAACGTTCTCTGGCATTCCTGGGCCATTGTCTCGAATCCGAATCACAACGACTTGGTTCTTGGTCATTGGTAATGGATCTTCGGTGATTGGCGTCAGCGACGTGTTAGGGTTTCCAGTCTCTTCCTCATTACCCGTTAGACGATTACGGATTTCGGTGGCGATAGTAATTTTCCTTGGTTCGGGTTGGCTGTCGAGGGCATCAATCGCATTGCTGAGAATGTTCATGAACACTTGATTGAGCTGACCGGCGTAGCAATCGACTAAGGGAAGATTGCCGTACTCCTTCAAGACTTGAATCCCGCCGTAAGCGCCATTGGGTTTCAGACGGCTATGGAGAATTAGCAAACTATTGTCGATTCCCTCGTGGATATCGACCGGCTTCATTTCAGCTTCATCCAGACGAGAGAAGTTCCGCAATGACAAGACAATCTGACGGATGCGGTCAGCGCCCATTTGCATGGAAGATAGCATTTTGGGCAAGTCATCAATGATGAACTCTAAATCAATCTCTTCCTCCTGCGCTTGAATTGCGGGAACGGGATTGGTGTAGTGCTGTTGATAGAGGTGTACGAGATCGAGTAGGTCTTGAATGTAGTCGCTGGTGTGGCTGAGGTTGCCGGTGATGAAATTGACTGGGTTGTTGATTTCGTGAGCAATTCCAGCGACCATTTGACCCAAGCTGGACATTTTTTCGGTCTGAATCAGCTGAGATTGGGCTTGTTTGAGATTGTGCAATGCTTGCTCTAGTTGTTGCGTCTGGGTTTGCGCGGCACGGGCGGCGGCACGACTTTGGGCGTAGAGTTCTGCTTGGTCAATGGCGATCGCTAGCTGATCCACGACGCCTTGCAGTAGCTCAATTTCGCTGTCAAGCCAGGGACGAGATCCACTGCTATGACTACAGACAATCGCGCCTAAATGACCGGCGTGGGTTTTCAAAGGTAGCAGCAGCACCGAACGAACGCCCAAATTGCTCAGTAGAGGTGCGATTTGCATTTCTCCATCCTCGGCATTTAGGCTGCGATCGCTTGTCAGATCGTCAACCCGCAACGTCTGAAGTTTGCGGATTTTGTCGCTTAGGGGATCGAGTTTTTCTGGGGGACACTCGGAGAGCAAACTCGGTCTACTCCCGTCTGTTGTCGCTTCGTGAGTTACGGTCAGACTCGCCTGATTGGACTGCGCCCAGCACCACAAATATTGACATTGGTCAACTTGCAACAAACCGCGAATCTCATTCACGGCGGTTCCCAGGATGGTATCTAGGTCGAGGGAATCTCGAATCTGGCTTGCTAAGCGAAACAGCAAGGCTTCCCGACGTGCTGAGAGGGCTTCTTTCGCCCAAGACCGATCGATGGCGATCGCGATCGCGTTGACGACCCACCCTAAGACTTGATGAACGGCTTCGGTAAAGCGTTGGCTGCTGCATACAGCCATGACGCCCACCAGTCGCTCTTCGACAATCAGGGGATAGATTGCTAAATAGCTTTCGGGAATTCGCAAACAGCTTTCAGCGACAAAATCATCGTACAAGCGGGCTTCCAACCCGCCCCCAGACCGATAATTACTATCCTGAGTCAGGTAGGGTTGACGAGTTTGAGCGACGAAGCCGACGAGGGTACCGTCTAGAACCTGGTGACGCTGAGCCAACAAATCTTGCCAATACAATTCGCTGTCTCGATCAACCCTTGTCGTTGCTTGCAATTCCAAGCGATTGAGTTTTTGGTTAAATGTCCAGATACAAGCAAAAGTTGCATCGAGATGCTGCACCATTGCTTCCGTACAGTGATTGAGACTTTCCGATAAAGACCCAGCCGCACCCAAAGCAGTACCGATTTCTGCTTCTAGGGTCGAGAGGCGCGATCGCTCCATCAGTGCTGCTTCTGACTGTTTGCGACCTGTAACATCCCGGAAATAAACCGATAGACCATCTTGATAGGGATAGCCCCGCACTTCAAACCACGACTCCAGCGGCTCGTAGAACACCTCAAAGTGAACCGTTACTTGATTGGCAACTGCCCGCTGGTACTCCTGATAAAAATTAGAAGTGACTGCTTCTGGAAACTCATCCCAAATACACTGATTAATCAACTCATCTTTGCTTCTAAACAAAAGCTGCTCTGCCCGCGAGTTCAAATAGGTGAATCGCCACTCGGTATCTAAAGTAAAGAAAGCATCGGTAATACTTTCCAAAATGCTCCGAGTGCGGTTCTCGCTGTTGACAGCCGCCTCGCGTGCCGCCTGTTCTCTCGCCAAAAGCTGGATGCGCTCCTCCTCTTGCCGCTTGCGCTCGTCGATATCCGTGTTCGTCCCAAACCAACTAACGATCCTGCCTTCGTTATCATGCACGGGTACTGCTCGTCCCAAGTGCCAGCGATAGTTTCCCTCAGCCGCATTCAGCAGGCGAAATTCAACTTCGTAAGGCTCTCCCGTAGAGAGAGAATGACTCCAGCGGGCAATACACCCCGGCACATCCTCCGGATGCAGCACATCTTGCCATCCCCAGCCCACCATTTCCTCGAAGGTGCGTCCGAAATATTCTAGAACGCGCTGGTTCACATAATCGAGTGCGCCATCTGGCTGTGCCGTCCATACCTGTTGCGGAATCACTTCAGCTAAAGCGCGAAAGCGCTGTTCGCTCTGCCGTCGTAATTCTTCTGCCCTTTTGCGCTCAGTGATGTCTTGACGGATTGCTACATATTCAACGGGTTTTCCATCGGAATTTAAGACGGGCACAATGGTGGTATCTACCCAGTAACAAGTTTTGTCTTTGGCTCGATTTCTGATTTCGCCATGCCAGACGCTGCCACTACTGATGGTTGCCCACATCTGCTGAAAAAATTCCTTGGGGTGATAGTCAGAATTGACGATGCGGTGATTTTGTCCGAGCAGTTCCTCTTTGGAGTATTGAGAAATTTCGCAGAATTTATCGTTTACATAGTTAATCTTTCCGGTGGAGTCAGTGACTGCCACGATTGAAGATTGAGCGAGTGCAAACTTGATGTCTGCCACTTCTTTGAGGGATTCAGACAGTGCAAATTCAGCTCGCTGACGCTCTTGTTGTGCATGAGCGTCTTTGATGGTAATCATCAAGTATCCGGCAATATCAGTTAAGGTGGCTAGCTCATGTTCGCTCCATTTGTATGGTTGCGGCGAGTCAAAGCAAAGCAAGCCTACTAACTGGTCGGAATACGGAAACGGTACGTCAAGCATAGACTGAGTTTGGACTGCCAGCAGGACATCAGCCAGAGGCGCTAGCCGGAAGTCTTGGGTAACATCGTTACAGATGAATGATTCGCCCATCTGCAAGGCATTGAGATACTCCGGAGCCGCAGTGAGGTCAACCACCGCTCCTAAGAGTTTCGGCATTCCTGGCGGCTCGATGGCGGAAATTACCGTCAAGATACCTTGGTGATTAATCGTTGAGTAAGCTATTCGCAGATAAGGGAAATATTCGCTAATTTGTTTGAGCGTGCGCTCAATTATTTGCTCTATCGACAAACCAGATCGGGTTTTAGTCGAGATGCTGTTAAGCAACTGAAGACGAGTTTTGCTCTTCAGAAGCGCTGTCTCGGCTCGCTTAGAGAGCGTGATGTCTGTCTGAATGCCAACCAAGTAAAGTAAATCGCCATTATCTGAGAACACGGGCGAAATTTTTAATTGGTTCCAGAAAGGTTGACCATCTTTGCGATAGTTTAGCAGCGTAACTTTAACTTCTTTCGCTTGAGCGATCGCATTCCTAATTTTTGCGATCGCTTCTGGATCGGTATCGGCACCTTGCAAAAACCGGCAGTTACGACCAATCGCTTCCTCTGGCTGATACCCAGTAATTCGGGTGAAAGCTGGGTTCGCGTAAACAATCGGGCAATTTGGTTGATGGGGATCGACGATGACAACTCCATCTGAAACTGACTTTACAGCTTGTGCCAGTTTCAGATTTTCTGCGGCGGCTCGACGCAAGGCATCTTCAGTTTGCTGACGTTTGGTGATATCCATAACTGTGCCGATCGTGCGAACCGTTGTTGCCGTTTCGCTGTAAAGAACTTTGCCTTTTCCCGCTAGCCAGCGGATACTGCCATCAGGACAGACAATGCGGAATTCAATCTCGTGGTCTGTTTTACCCTGAATAGAGTCAGCGATCGCCCCAGCGACAAGTTCCCGATCTTCAGGATGAACCCATTTTAGGAAGCATTCCTGAGTTGCGTCAGTGCCCGGAACTAAACCCAATAGCCCCTCTAAATTATCAGATCCTGTTGGAGCGATTCCTTCACCTGTCAAAAGATTAAAATCCTCAATGTTAGTGCCAGAAGCTGCTCGTCCCAACTGAAATCGGGTTTCTTTCTCCTGAAGTGCTGCTTCAGTTTGCTGTTGATTGATGATAATTTGTTCGAGGTTTGTTAAGTTTTTTCCCAGTTGTAAGTGAGCGATCGCTTGCCTTCCTAATGTCCCCAGTGCTTGCTGCTGTTCCTTGCTTAAATCTCGCGGCACATCATCGAGGGCAGATAGCACCCCTACCATCACGCCCTCAGACGTGACTAAGGGCACACCCGCATAAAATCGGATTTTTGGATCGAATTTCACCAAGGCATGGCTAGCAAACCGTTTATCAGACAGGGTATCCCGAACGAGCATCAACTCGCATTCGCAGATTTCTGGTTGCAGGATGGCATAAGTGCAGAAAGCAACATAGGCGTCAGTGTCTGGGGTAGAAATGCCCAATTTTGACTGAAGCCAATGTTGTTTGCCATCCATAAAGCTGAGCAAAGCCATCTTTGTCTGGCAAATATAGGCTGCTAAACGGGTCAGATCGTCGAAAGCAGCTACAGATATTTGAAGATACGCTAGCTCCGGAGGAGCCGTAACGCTGATGCGATCGGGGATAGAGTTGAGTAGCGGACACCATCCCAGAGCATCGAGCGGGATTGCTCCGTTTCCAGGTATTCTTGCGTTCATGTTAAGCGCCCTTTTCTGCGAATGCTGCACTTTTTAGGAGCTAGCTGTATAAATGTTTACTTTTATTAAAACCGGATGATGAAGGCACTCTTTGAGACTTACTTTCCCTTTGCCTCTATGAGAAGCTTTATTGAAAGTTATATGATGTAGATGTTCCCTTATTTAGTTACTGAACTTAATCTTTGATACTGCATCGCTCAAGTTAGGTTAGTTGATGCTAGCCACAGACTAAAAGAAACAACAGTGTAAAGTTTAGGTAGGCAATACCCTCTTCACCGCAATTGCCAAGCCACCATCCGTCTTTAGGGAAAGCTAGGTTTTTGGCTGCAAGCAGAAATGCGATCGCGCTTCTGCTTGCAGCCTGCTAACGAAGCCTTTCTAGAGCAACTTGGCAGAACCTTCTCTATCTAGGATTCCCGTCGAGGATATATTTCTATCACAGACTGATATTTTTTGATTAACAAACACCCCATCCGCTCTTTTAGTATTTTTATCTTTACAAAACAAATGCAGCTTCAGTTTGTTTTCTTGTTACAATTATTTAACTATATTCCCGTAATTCTTCTATTCACTGAGCAATAATCCTCAAGCTATAGTGCATATAGTAGAATGTTTATTTTAATAAAATTCAATTTTTGTAAAGCATTTTGAGATAGACAAACATTGAACAAACATTTATTAATAAGGAGTCCTAAAAAACTCAACGAAACTAGAAAAGCCTTAAATTAAGAATAGCTGGACAGGATAGATGTATTCTGACAAAGGAAAGCGATGCTCTCTTACCTACTGGGGCTGACGTTAGAATAATTTGGATTGGGCTTTTTAATCGCCTTTGAACCGAATTCAATGATTGTAGGTTTTTGTATACTAAAAACTGGGTAAAGAAGATGTCTTCAACTTTGAGTGATATACCGACTATCCTAGCAGTGGATGATAGTAGCGTCATGCAGACGCTGATCAAACGTGCCCTAGAAAGAGACTACAAAGTTTTGGTGGCAGATAATGCAGTAGATGCCTTATCGGTGATTTACCACCAGCAGATTTCAATTTTATTACTGGATGTTTCCATGCCAGGGGTAGACGGCTTAGAACTCTGCCGCACAGTCCGGAGTTTACCGCAATTTAGCGAGCTACCCATCATCATGCTGACAGCCCGAGACGGAGTTTTTGATAAAGTACAGGGGCGTCTGGCGGGTGCAACTGAATATTTGACAAAACCCTTTGAGGCTGAGCAACTGCGCCAGATTGTTGGCAGTTTTATTAATTCAAATTGTTCAACTGAAATTTAATTTCCACTCCCTCAAACTAGAAGTGTTAGCGTAGCGAATACTTGTTGGTTAAAATTAGTCACCAACACGATGCCATTGGTTCACATCCCCAACTTCTCTCTCGAAGTCGGGGATCTCGCCTTCAGGAATCATTTAAGACGGTTACACTTATCCGATTCCAGGGTGATTTTGCTGATAGCTCATCGCAACAATAGAGGTTTGAGATTAGCCGTTAGCCATTCCTACTTTTCCGTCAGCGTGAAAACCCCATCCCAGTTATCAGGAGGCGGTTCTTGGAGAAACAACTGGCAGCGTTTCAGGTGCAAAGCAGCCGCTTTGTCGTTTTTGTCAATTTCTTCCAGAATGGTGCCAAACTCACCCATCGCGCGAGTAAACTTGCGATTTAGGTAATACTCGCGTCCTTTATGGTAAAGCTCGATCGTCATTTGCTTTTGATCTGAGATTTTCTCTTCCCGCAGTCCCACCAGTTCATAGATATTCACTGGCGTAGTCTTACCTTTGACTCGAATACAATCAAGTTCTCTTGCCCAAATCAGATTCTTGCAAGGCTGATAAGTGCTTTCGCTAATCACAATATCGCAACCATATTGTTTGCTAGCACCTTCTAAGCGAGATCCCAAATTCACTTCGTCACCAATTGCGGTGAACTCCATGCGCTTACTGGAGCCAATATTACCGCTAATTACCGTACCGGAATTAATCCCAATCCCAATCTTAAATGTTGGGAATCCGATGTCTTGGCGACAGGCATTAAATTCTGTCAAACGATGACGCATTTCGACGGCTGTTTGTACCGACATCCAGGCATGATCCGGCAAGGGTAAGGGAGAACCAAAGACTGCCATAATGGCATCGCCAATATATTTATCGAGGGTGCCTTTGTGTGTAAAAACAGCGTCTACCATCGACTCAAAATATTCATTGAGCATCTGCACCACGTCTTCTGCATTCATACTTTCGGTTAAGGTGGTGTAGCTGCGAATATCTGAGAACAAGATGGAAACTTCTTTTTTATCGCCCCCTAGTTTGGCATCACCGCTATTGATTAACTGTTCTGCTAATTCTTGAGTCATGTAGCGGTACATCGTACTCTTGAGCCGTTTCTCCTGAGAGATGTCATCCATCACCACCAAGGCACCGTAGACGTTGTTATTGTCGCTGGCATCTGCAATGGAGTTAATTGACAGGTGAACGCTATGTTGTTCTTCTTCTGTAGAGAGCAGAGTTTGATCGGGGTAGTATTGCTGGCGGCTTTTTTCTTCAGCGGCGTCTATCGCAGCTTTAAACCATTTAGAAAAGTCACCTTCTTTGATGCGGATCAGATCGGCAATTTTTCTACCTTCTATATGGTCTTCATTTTTAAATCCTAAGAGTCGCTTGGCGCTTTCATTCGCTGCAATGATCTGACCGGATTTATCAGTAGAGAGAACTCCATTAGAAAGGCTGCGGAGAATATCACGCTGCATTTGTTCTTGCTGTTTGACCGTAGCAAACAATTTGGCATTTTGCAGCGCTACACCGGCTTGAATATTAAATGCTTCCATGAAAGCTTCATCGCTTTGATTAAAGCTTGCCTTCCAGCATTCGGGGGGTTCGGGCCAAGTTTCCGGATTATAAGGGGGAAATTCTCCCTGTTTTTTCTTATTTACAAGTTGGGTGACACCGATCAACGCTTTGTCAGCGTTAAAGATTGGCATGCATAATAAGCTACAAGTACGATAGCCATTTGCCTGATCGACTTGTTTAGATACTTCAGAATCTGGATCGGCATAGAGGTCAAAGGAGATATTCAGCGGTTTGCCGGATTCAGCAACTTTCCCGACATAACCTTTTCCAACTGGCACTCGCAGTTCTCGCATGGAACCGTCGGAAAGAGGGATTCTTGTCCATAAGTCATGGCGATCGCTATCTAACAGCCACAGGGTGCTACGATCTGCATTCATCAGCTCCTGGGCTTCATGCATCACCCGTTTCAGGGTATCTTCTAAGTCGAGATTGCTTTGGCTTAAGGAGCGAGTCGCCTTCATCAAGGCATCGGAAGCCCGCTGTCTCTGCGTTGCCATGTAAAAAGAGCGGGAACTTTCTAGAATCAAGCGAATGGAAGGCGCAAATTCTGCAAAAATTCTTTCATCTTTTGAAGTAAAACCATTGAGATCGATTCTTTCCCCTAACGGCTTTCCTGGCTGATTTGGTAAATTTAATTTATTAATTAATTGAACGACAGCGACTAAATTTCCCTCTTCGTTTACCAGAGGTAAAGTCAACATCGTATAGGTACGATAGCCATTTTCTTGGTCTTTCTTTTTGGCGAACGCAGAGCGCGGATCTTCGTAAAAATCAAAGGGAATATTAATACTTTTCTTATGGGTTGCCACCTCACCGGCAATCCCTTTATCGGCAGGAATCCGCAACTCTAAAGGTCGCCCCTCTGCGCCTTCAGCAAGAATTGACCAGAGTTGGTTCTTTTCTTCATCCAGTAAATAGATGGTTGTGCGATCTGCGCCGAGTAATTCTCCGGTTTTTAAGGTAATGGCATTCAACATTTCTTGAAGAATGGCATCAAAACCCTGACTATCAGTCAACATTGACAGGGTTTGATTGACTACCTGAAGCTTTTCTTCGACACCTGTGACGACTTCTTTGAAAGTTTCCTTATTCAGTGGGGCAAGAAGTGCCGTAAAACTTCCTTCTTTTGTGGCTAATGCACCACCCGTACCAGTAGGAATATTTGTAGGGGTTTGGGGAATTTGATTTCCTGTTTGATTTTCATCGTGGGGAACAACATCAATCACCCTGTCTGTATCGTTCCAACCATGCATTTTGGTAGATGAAGGTGTCATAGATTTTTTCAGATGCCTGAATTTGAGCGAGGTACGAGGCGGTGGAATTATCCTACAAATTTAACAGCCAAACTTTTTGTGCCTAGTGAGCAAATGCCATACTACTTACTCAACAGTTTACTCTTTGTTTTGGGGTTGGATAGAGGGCAGGTTATTTATTTGTTGTTATTGGTCTTGCGTCCATTATGTTTGACTGCGGCTTGAGCTAGCAAGGACTCTGCAAAAGCGATCGCATCTTTGGCAGAATGTCCCCCAGCTAGCGTTGCTAATTCTTGGCGGCGAGTCTGGTGATTGTCAAGCACGCTGACGCGGACAACCGTGCGTTCGGAAGCCTGAAGGATGTAAGATGTCGGGTCTTCTTCCCGGAGTCCTTGAATTGCTCTCTCTAAGGGGAGGGTTGGATGAATTGCTTCGGCGTTGGTTGTCGAGACTTCGCTCTTTTTCCCAGCCTTCTTGGAGGGATCTGGCTTCTGGCTTCCTTCGACGACGTGTTTATCGACGCGGAAATGGCGGTCAGCCATTGCGGCGACGAGGGGTTGGTGAGTGACGCAAAGAACTTGGTGTCCCTGAGAAAGTTGGTGGAGTTTCTCTGCGATCGCTTGGGCAACCCGTCCGGACACCCCGACATCGATTTCGTCAAAAATTAGGGTTCCGGCGGCTTCCAGTTGCGAGAAACAAGCTTTCAGCGCCAGCAGGAAGCGGCTCATTTCCCCCCCAGAGGCAGTGGCAGACAGCGGTTGCAGGGGTTCGCCTGGGTTGGGACTAAAATAAAAGGCGATCGCGTCGGCACCTGTTGCGGTTGGGGGACAAGGGGTAATTTTGACTTGAAACTGCACCTTTTCCATCGCTAAAGGCTTGAGTTCTGCCACGAGCCTGCTTTCTAGTTCGTTGGCAGCAACGCCGCGCAAAGCTGTCAACTGGTCAGCCGTGGATGTCAAAGTTTCATGACATCGAGAATAGATTTTTTCCAGTTCTTCGAGGGAGTGACCGCTATCGGTGAGGAGAGCGAGTTCAGCTTGGATGCTCTGACTGTAAGCGATCGCTTCCCCTAACGTCGGGCCATACTTGCGGCAAATCTGCTTCAGAGTGCGGATGCGCTCTTCCACTTCCGCCAGTCGCTGAGGATCGGCTTCTAAAGAAGCACCGTAAGCATTAATTTGCTGTCCGGCTTCCACCACTTGCGCCAGAGCCGTACTCACCATATCCAGAACGGGTTGCAGCGTGGCATCATACGTCACCATATCAATCAGCGTGGCTTCAGCCTGACCCAATAAGTCTGCACCTGCTGACTCCCCCGCATCATTTTGATAAAGAGCTTGATAAACCTGATAACTCAGCTGTTGTAACTCCACCACATGACTTAAGCGCTGGCGTTCTTGTTCGAGCTGTTCTGGCTCATCCGGTTCGCTTAAATTAGCGGCAGTTAATTCTTGGGCTTGATACTGTAGCAAATCGAGCCGTTGCAAGCGTTGCTGCTCGGACTGACGGCGTTTGTCTAGGCGATCTCGTGCTTGTTGGCAGTCGAGATAGGCAGCTTGAACGACTGAGCGTTGCTGTAGCACCGCCTCGCCGCCATAAACATCCAGTAACTCTCGCTGAAGCGCGGGTGCCACGAGTTGCACGGTTTGACCTTGGGCAGTAATTTCTACTAAGCGATCGCGCAGGCGATCCATTAATTGCCGATTGACCAGAACGCCATTGACGCGAGAGCGGCTGCGGAGGCTTCCTTGCAGACAGGCAATCTCCCGACAACAAACCACGGCTGTATCATCCAGCAGCTCGATCTCTTGTTCGGAGAGCCACTCGGTCACAACTCGGTCAACCTTGAAGGTGGCTTCCACCAAAGCGCGATCGCTACCCGTGCGAATCGACCATTTGCTGACTTTTCCGCCCAAGGCGGCGTCAATCGCATCCAGGATAATCGACTTTCCCGCGCCGGTTTCGCCGGTCAGAACATTCAATCCAGAGCCAAATTCCAGCTCCAGATGGTCAATCAAGGCAAAGTTTTCAATCCGTAGGGACAGGAGCATGGAGCAAAATTCACCTTGAGGGAAGAGGGCAGGCAGTGGCAACCCAATGAACAATGGCAAGTGCGAAGCATTTGATGCTGTGCGAGTTATTTAAAAAAGGTACTGGGCTACCAAACTTAGTTTAGTGTTTAGTTTTAAGTCCCGAAACTTTTTCAGGGTAGCGGGAAATTGACCGAACTGGCATTGTCCCCAGCTAGAGCCGGAATACCTTGTCCTGGCGCTTCCCCTACTTATTGTTACAATACTTAACAGAGTTGCTCTGAGTCGGTTCCCAAGCTTATGAATGTTAAAAGAGTCTCCCCTATGTCACATCGGACAGACGCAAGCGATCGCATTTCTACAACAGGTGTGATGAAACCTGCCCAGACAGCGTCCGCCGCGCCAGGAGAGGCGGTCGTGGTGGAGTATGAGCTGACGCCGACAGCAGAGCAATATCCAGCAGCCGTAGATGCCCAAACCGCCTATATCCAAGCAGAAGAACTGCGCTACGACCCCGTCGCCATTACCGATTACTACCGGAGGCGTCCATTCCAAGTTTGGGGGCGATTGTTCAATATTCTGGTGCCGATACTCCGCTTTGGACTGAGTTTGTGGTGGGACAAGCAAACAGGTAGCGTTCCCAAGAACGAGCGGAAACGGGCAATTCGATTGCGGACAATCATCACGAGACTGGGACCCGCCTATATTAAGGTGGGGCAAGCGCTCTCGACCCGACCAGACTTAGTTCCGACGACTTATTTAGACGAACTAAGTCACCTGCAAGACCAACTGCCACCTTTTCCCAATGAATTAGCTTATCGGTTTATTGAGGAAGAATTAGGCGATCGCCCCGAACAAATTTACGCCGAACTCTCCCCCACCCCGGTAGCCGCTGCCTCCTTGGGACAAGTCTACAAAGGCAAGCTCAAGACTGGCGAAACCGTCGCTGTGAAGGTGCAGCGTCCCGGCTTAAGAGAAAACATTGCCCTAGATATTTACATCCTGCGTACCCTTGCCGGGTGGGCGCAGAGAAATCTCAAACAGGTGCGGAGCGACCTCGTCTCCATCATGGATGAATTTGGCACCCGCATCTATGAAGAGATGGACTATACCCAAGAGGGTCACAACGCCGAGCGCTTTGCCTCTCTATACGGTCACTTACAAGATATTTACATTCCCAAGATTTACTGGGAATACACCCAGCGTCGCGTCCTGACAATGGAGTGGATTAACGGCACCAAATTGACCCAGCCAGAGGCACTCCGCGCTCAGGGAATTGATGCCGTTCATTTAATCGAGGTTGGCGTTCAGTGTTCGTTGCGGCAATTGCTAGAACATGGCTTTTTCCACGCTGACCCCCATCCAGGTAACTTGTTAGCGACGACTGACGGTCAACTTGCTTATCTGGATTTTGGCATGATGAGCGATGTCAAACCTTATCAGCGGTATGGCTTAATTGAAGCCGTGGTTCACATGGTCAACCGGGACTTTGAGGGCTTAGCTCGCGACTACGTGAATCTAGAGTTTTTAACCCCAGACACTGACCTGGCTCCCATCATCCCAGCCCTTTCCAAGGTCTTCAGCAACGCGCTGGGAGCTAGTGTCGCGGAGATGAACTTTAAGAGCATCACCGATGATATGTCGGCGTTGATGTATGAGTATCCCTTCCGCGTTCCAGCCTACTACGCGCTGATTATCCGGTCTCTGGTAACGTTAGAGGGGATTGCGATTAATGTCGATCCCAATTTCAAAGTTCTCAGTAAAGCGTATCCCTACGTTGCCAAGCGCCTCTTGACAGACCCTTCCCCGGAATTGCGGGCATCTCTGCGCGACCTCCTGTTCAAAGACGGCAGTTTCCGCTGGAATCGTCTGGAAAATCTGTTAAAAAATGCCCGTTTCAGTGACGATTATGACCTGACTCAGGTGCTGAACCAGACTCTAGATTTTCTGTTCTCAGAGCGGGGTGCATTTATCCGGGAACACCTAACGGATGAAATTGTGAAGGGTATCGATTCGCTGGGACGCCGCACCTTCCAAAATGTCACGTATTCGCTACGCGAACGGGTGGGGATGACAGTGAATGAAGCACCGCCGTCGGCAGAAACGCCCGCCAGTCTGGAGCATATTAAACGGATCTGGGATATTCTCCAGGAAACGAGCGGATTTGACGCGATGCAACTGCTACCCGTGATTCCCCAATTGCTGATGAAGCCAGAAACTCAGCGCATGGGTCAAAAAATTGCCGGGGGTTTGGTGCAGCGAGTGGCGGCGCGATTGATTCGGGACGTTTTACTTCAGGATGCGCCCCCAAAAGCCTCCCAGAACGGTCACACGCCACGTACTTATCCCCCAACATCACCACGCTTAGCGTTGCCGCCTGCTGCCGCGAGATAAGGCTGTAGAGACCGTTGGGGCATGGGAAAACTAGCTGGGTCACTGAAGAGCGTAAAGAGCGATCGCTCTGGTGACAATCTCGTTCAGTTGAGAATGATCTTAGTTAAGAATGATCTTAGGTTGGGTGGAGCTGACGCTCCGCCCAACTTTTGCTTTATTAAGTTGGTTTATCTTGGCTTAACCTCAACTCACACTTTGATTAGGAAACGTTTACAAGAAAGCTAAGTTTGAGGCGATCGCTTCCCGACTCTTGTTAATCTAAAGCAGCATATATTGCCAATTGAATGAATCTCTAAGGATTTTGGTCATGAACGCGCAACCACAGATAATTAGACAAAGTGACTTACTCAATCGGCTGGTACTCGATCGCAGTACAGCAGAAGAAGTGGGTCGGGTAGAGCAATTGTGGCTAAATTCTCAATCTCACCAAGTCGTAGGGTTTAGCTGCAAGTCAGGATTTTTGGGTAGTCTGAAACAGGTGTTTAGGTGGGAGCAAATTACTACGATTGGCACCGATAGTATTATTGTCAACAACACTCCAGAAGTTATTGAACCCGAAACGCCAATTCAGAAAATTTCTTTAATTGGACATGAGGTGTGGACTGACGCTGGCAACAAAGCTGGCAAAATTATAGACTATCTCTTCAATCCTAAAACCGGCGCTGTTGTTAATTACTTATTTGTTTCTAGTGGTTGGCGTGGTGTTTTGAATGGTGTTTATTTGCTCCCGGTAGAAGCTATTTCTAGCACGGGTAGTAAACGAGCGCTTGTCGCGGATGCCATCGTCCAAACTCCGCAACAGTACACCCAGGGACTTAATCAAAAAATGAGTCAAGCCGCAGAGTTACTGAGAGAAGACTATAAGAAAACTCAGGATGATTTAGAAGCGCTAAAGCGCAGCGCTCAAAATATTGCTGAGCAAGTCAAAGACACAACTGAAACGGTGACTGGGATTGCTAAAGACAAGTTTTCTGAGGCGACGCAGCGACAAGACACTTCTCAACCAAATGAGACGATAAAAACAATTGATACGACGGCTCAGTCTTTACCAAACGAGCCTCCAGAGCTACCTGGAAACACTAATTAAGCTAATAGCATAAAAAATCGATGATGAAGCACATCAAATAATCTTTACTTATCGGTTTTGATTCAGTTGATTGAGCGGCAACTTAACAGTAAAAGTCGTGCCGCTGCCAACTTCACTTTCGACAGCGATCGCACCATCGTGTAAATCAACACACTCTTTAACGATTGTCAATCCCAGCCCTGTACCAGAGATTGTGCCGACATTCGTTCCTCGATGGAATCGCTCAAACAAGCGTCGTTGGTCCTCTTTTGGGATTCCTATTCCCTCGTCCTGAATTTGGAAGATTGCCTCACGATCCTGACAGATAAGTTCAAAATGAACTTTGCCACCTCTAGGAGAATATTTAATTGCATTTGAAAGCAAATGGTCAATAATTTGTCGCAGCAGCTTTTTATCCAGGTAGGCGTTAGCACACTGCCCTTGATGAATAAAAGTAATCGCGTGTTGGGAGCCTATGCTAAGTTGCAATTCTTCCACCAACTCGCGGCTAAACTCTACTAAGTCTACTGGTATGGGATTAAGCTCTAACTTGCCAGCCTCTGTTTTATCCAGAAGGAGGATGTCGTTTAACAACCGAGCCATTTGTTTGCTAGCAGCTCTTATTTTCTGGAAATGCGAGTCTTTTTGTACGTCAGATAATTTGTGTTTGTAGCGTTCCAGTAATTCAGCAGACATAGAGATAATTGTCAGCGGCGTGCGGAATTCATGAGATGCAGCCCTGATGAAGCGAGATTTGAGATTGCTAAGTTCTTTTTCTTGTTCTAGTGCTTTTCGGGTTTGTTCCGCCTGTTTGTGGCGTTCGGTGATGTCACGCACTAGCCAGCGCAAACCGATTAAATTGCCGCAGCGATCGCGTATAGCAGCCACGTTCAGTGCAGCTGGGAACGGCTGACCTTTTGAGGGTTGTAAGCGCACTTCCCAGTCGTGCAACTGCGGGAAGTGATTCAATTCAGTCAATATATCCCTAAAAGTTTTGCGATCTTCCTTAGCCACAAAAATCGCCATCGGTTTGCCGATTAGAGAATTCTGGGATCGGTTCAGCAAAGACGCCGCCGTGCGGTTAGCCTCCTGAACGATTCCAGAGGTATTCGTCACGATGTACCCGTCTGGGGCAAACTCAAATAGCTCTTGGTAGCGCTGGCGTTCTGCTTTTACAGTCTCGCAGGCGATCGCAAGTTGTTCGTTGCGTTGCTGTAACTCCTCTGTAGCCACCTGCAACTCTTCCAAAACCGTGGAGAGTTCCTGCAAAGCCTCCATTGTCAGTGTTTCCTGCGGATGCGGAAGGGATGAGGATTCCCTAGTACGCTGCCACAGCTCGTGCAGGCGCTGTTGTGCCGCCTCAATCTGTTGGTTAAAAATTTCCTCTTCCATCACGTACTTGTTCTGTGAGAATTAAGCTTAAGGGTTGATGCGCTTGCAGGAGTTTTCCTAAATTCACGAGCGATCGCTTCCTTCATACTCACAGATTTATGAATTTAGTATAAAAGCAAATCCTCTCACAAAAGATGCAAGCTTAGGAACAGCGCTATTACTTACCACCAGAATAATATTTGTAACTACAGGAAGCGGCAAACTATAAAATTGAATATTACTATCGTAATATCCTGTCATTGCTAAGTCTCTCTACTAATCATAATTGCTTAGCACTTAATTTGAGAATTCTTAAGCATTTCTTTCAAAAAACAGAATCGTGAAGTTTTGATTAATAATTTGCGCTTACTAATCCCCAGGAATCGCCTTAATCCTTATTCTCTATTTTAATTCTAATTTTGGGCTTGCTCATAACCTTATAATAATACAATTACCAATTTTAAATTAATTAATATTTAATCATTTATAAAAATCCTGAAGTTTAAAATAAAAATCTAGATATTATGTTTGTTTCAAATATTCATGTTTAAAATTATGATTCTTTCTTTAATATGGAACTATTTTGAAAATTTATCCAAGCTTCTAAAAGATAGTTTTTTAAATATAAAAATAAAAAGATGATGCTATGTTTAACTTCTTTCCAATTTAAAATTCTATTATCAGATGTTTATAATGATGTTAAATTTGAGGTTAGTGAGTTAAGAGCATAGTATCGATTGCGCCTCTCCTACGCTTATTCCAAACGAATACAAAAGCCTATGAGTGCGGCTAGTGAAAGTGACAATGTAATGCGCTCACGTTTTCAATGATGATATCGAGCTTGGAGAAAATAAATTCTGTCATCGCTGACAAAATGGAGGTAAATCTGCCTTGGAAACACATGAGTGGAAGATTGATCCAGAAAGTCCAGAAGTAAAAATAGCTGCTCAAAAACTTAGTCCCCAGCAAAATTTTATTTTGCTGACTTATGAAAATTTAATGCAGATAGCAGAGAATTCACAGGAAGAATCTACTCAAAGAATTCTTGAATTTCCTTGGGGATTTGCCTGGACACCAGGTAAGAATAAACTCTGTTGGCCACCTGGAGGAGAATGGACACCATCTAGGCGAGCTTCATTATCCAAGTCAATCGCTAGGCTAGAACAACGTGGCTTAATTATTCGGGACAACCATAAACATGAACCTCGGATGTCTGTTGAGACACCTGCGCCTAAACGTACCACAACGGTAAAGTTCACTGCCCTAGGCCGCGGGGTAGCAAAACTGCTTTATAAACGATACTCCGAATTCACACTAGGGCATTTTCACAGGAGGGATGAATCTGCACTGAGTATCCAAGAAATAAACAAAGATTTGGAAATTTCAGAACTTAGAAAAGCTGCTCAAAAACTCAGTTCCCAACAAAAAAGCATTTTAATGATTTGGGAGTTTTGGATGCAACTAGAACAAGAGCTAGAAGACGACGACTTCGATAATTCGGATATATACAGATGGGGACTCTGGTGGTGTCCGTCAAAGTTTTATGAGAAAAGCGGCGAGAAGCCTAAAGAATGGACAGCATCCGACCGGGCTGACTTTTCCCGCTCTCTCAAGAGGTTAGAAAATCGCGGCTTAATTATCCGGAATAATCACAAAAATACACCTCGGACATCTATTGAGACTCCTCCGCCCAAACGCACTACATATGTAAAACTGACTGAGCTAGGGCGGAAAGTAGCCACATGGCTTATGAAGGGCGATCGTTATGTTGATGATACTAAGACAAATTTATCTGTAAAGAAACGTAAACAGTTAATAGAGCAGAGACAAAAAGGCTAACAAAGTAGAAGTGGCTAACATTTTTTTGTTAATCGCTTTTGCAAAACGGCTAACATATAAAAATTGTAGAAACACTGCTACAAAATTAGAAATGCTCTCTGGGGCGAAGACTACGGCAGTTTACTTCAATCCATACACAGATAAGCGTTCTCTGCTGCCCTAATTGCTGGCGTATATTTTTGTTTAGCCTTAATTACGAGGTTTTTCCTATAGTTCAAGAACTCAAACGGGAATTTCAGACCGGGTGCTTTGCCTTAAGAGAAATCCCCTAGTTCTGACGAACCAAGGGAAGCCAATTTTGTAAAATCGTTGGCAAATCATTATGAATCAGACTCAGTACAATGGGGCTGGACTTATCCAGCCTTCACGCCCATTCGCCCAAACAACAGGATACGACTTCAACACTCAAAACAAAGTGGGCAAGGCAGGAGAGTTAGCTATAGATCATTGGCTACAGTTTCTTGGTTATGGCATTAATGATGTTTCAGAGGTGCCAGAATACCAGAAGGCTGGAATTGACCGTTTATTAACTCGACCGGACAGTTCTATTGCTAAGGCTGAATACAAGACTGATCTAAAAGCCAAGCAAACTGGAAACCTATTTTTCGAGATTGTATCCGTTGAGCATCGCAATATTATCGGTTGGGGTTTGACTTCCCAAGCTGACCTCTGGATTTTTTTAATTCCCAGACAAGAGATTTTGGTCGTTGAACCAGGAAAGTTCAGGTGGTTAGTTTTGGAACATCTGGCGATACTCGAAAAGAAAACAGTGCAAAATCAAGGCTACTGTACTATCGGGTTGCCTGTACCTCTGGCAGATGTCCGGAAAATTGCTCGTCACGGTTACAAGTTTCCTGATATTCCTTTCTAACATCAAAGCGAACCCTAGAGAAAAATGGCTGAACTGCGATTGCACTTCAGCCATTTTTCAACAAAAAGTAGTGAGGAGTATGAGATTAGGAATACTCCTCCCTTCATTCCTCACTTCTTTTACTAGGCGCTGACAGTTAAGGGCTAATCTACACGCTGACAACTCCCTTAGCGGTGTACAGTACTTCTAAACTAATCCCAGTGAAGCGCGATCGCTCTCAAACTCCAAAACGTTTATGCTTGATGCTGTGCTAGCCAAGTCGCTAGCTCTGTTTTATCCGAAAAGTCTAATAAAGCCTCGCTCAATTCATCGAGAGCGGTTGCAGATAAGCTGTTTATTGTTGATTTAAAATCGGGAGCGATCGCTCCCGATTTTTGAGACTAGCAGCCAGCTTTTAGGGCTGACGGCTAAATGTTAATGGCTAACTGCTGAATTACGCGCCGACTGCTTCTTTAGCTGCATACATCACTTCTAAAGTGATGACGTTGAAACCGCGATCGCGTGCAAATTTCTCAGTGTTGCGCTTCACTTTGCCGCGCACAAAACCGGGAACTTTGTTGAGTTCTGCTTGCGCTTCCTTGTTCCAACCGAGGTCAGAATCAGCAGAAATCCCCTTGGTAATCACTTCCTTAGTATCGTGACCACCAAAGATTTCTAACAAGTGATCTTCCATTCCCAAAGTGAAGGAATTGTAGATCAAATCTGTAATTTGATTCGTGCCTTCATAACCGCAGAACGGCTTGTAACCAATGGGGAAATTTTGAACGTGAATCGGTGCTGCAATGACGCCGCAGGGAATATTTAGACGCTTACCGACGTGACGTTCCATTTGGGTGCCAAAAATGGCAGAAGGTTCCACACGAGCGATCGCATCCCCAATTTGACCGTGGTCTTCGGTGACGATCACTTCATCGCAGTATTCGCCTACCTGCTCTTTGAACCACTCAGCGTCGTACTTGCAGTATGTTCCCGCCCAAACAACGTGAATCCCCATTTCTCTTGACAGAATTTTTGTGATGGCGGCGGCGTGAGTGCTGTCGCCAAACACCACAGCTTTCTTCCCTGTCAAGTTTTGGCAGTCAATAGAACGGGAGAACCAAGCGGCTTGAGAAACGTGCAAGGTTTGCTCGTTGATGTAGTCTTCGTAGTTAACATCTGCGCCTTGAGCATTAATGATTTCCTGAATTTTGCGGATGCAACGTGCAGTTTCCACCACACCCATCGGCGTAATGTCTACAAAAGGCATCCCAAATTCTTTCTCCAGATACTGAGCTGCCATTGGCCCGATTTCGCGGTAAGGAACCAGGTTAAACCAAGCCTTTGGCAAATTCTTGAGGTTGTGAACTGATGCGCCTTCGGGAATTACTTCATTGACTTGAATCCCCAAGTCAGCCATCAACCGCTTCAACTCGGTGCAGTCGTGGTGATTGTGAAATCCGAGGCTGGAAATTCCGAGAATGTTAACCGAGGGCTTTTCAGTTTTGCCTTCGGGTAAATCGCCTTTTTTCCGGGCTTTCTCGATGTAAAGCTGGACAATTTGCCGCAGGGTAATGTCGGCTGCTTGCAGTTCATTGACGCGGTAGTGGTTCACGTCCGCCAGCATTACGTCTGACTTGGTTTCTATGGAAGCTCGTTCCACAAAGTTTTCCAGGTCTTCTTGGAGAATGCTGCTGGTACAGGTAGGAGTTAAAACAATTAGGTCTGGATGTTCCTCAACGTCTTTGCGGGTGATATTGTCCACCACCTTTTCTTGGGAACCACGCGCCAAAACGTTCCGGTCAACGGAACTGATGGTAACTGGGGTGAAGTTGCGATCGCGTTCTAGCATCGAGCGCATGACGTTGAAGTAGTCATCGCCAATTGGCGCGTGCATGATCGCATGGACGTTCTTAAAGGAACTGGAGACCCGCAGAGTACCAATGTGCGCGGGGCCTGCATACATCCAGTAAGCCAATTTCATAGAGTTCTCCCTTCGTGCTGATGACTATCAATCTATCTGGAATGAGCTGAAACAGTTGATTTCAAAGGCTAATTGTCTCAGATTGTCTCAAACATCCACCAACCCCGATCTCATGAGCAGTTAGGGTTCTGGTGAACTGGCAAAAGTGCCTGGAATGCCCTTCATCTATATAATCCAGGCTGGTATAAGAGCGATCGCACTCTGGTCGATCTGAAACGATTCTTAATTTTTAGGGATATTCCTTTATTTAATGGGTCGAGGAACTCAATGCTTTGCGCTGTGCATCTAGCAGTTCTTGAATCCCTTTTTCGGCTAAATCTAAGATTTGATTGAGCTGAGTCCGGTTAAAGGTGCCTTCCTCAGCCGTTCCTTGAACTTCAATGATGTTCAATTGGTCATCCATCACTACGTTGAAATCCACCTCAGCCGCGACATCCTCAACGTAATTCAAATCTAAAACTGGCTCTCCCTGCAACAGTCCTACCGAAACTGCGGCAATTTGATGGCGAATTGGCGATCGCTCTAACTCTCCCTGCTGTATCAGCTTTTCTATCGCGTCTGCAAGTGCCACAAACCCGCCGAAAATCGAGGTTGTGCGGGTTCCCGCATCCGCTTGTAAAACATCGGCATCTATCGTTATCGTGCGTTCTCCGAGTACCTCTAAATCTAGCGACGCCCGCAAGCTGCGCCCAATCAATCGCTGAATCTCTTGAGTGCGTCCAGACAGCTTCATAAATTCCCGTGCTTGGCGTTGGGGTGTCGCACCCGGTAGCATCCGATATTCAGCCGTTAGCCACCCTTTGCCGGTGCCTTCTAAAAACTTGGGGACACCTTTTTGAATCGTCGCACTACACAGAACATGAGTGTCGCCGCAGCTCGTTAAAACCGAACCCGCTGCAAATCGGGTGAACATTCGTTCAAACCGAACCGGACGCAGTTGGTAAAATTGCCGACCATCAGGACGCAACCAAGACATCGCACTTGCCTCAAAATTCTTGATTAGGATACAGCAGTTACCAGTCAATTTAAGTTAATTAATCTGTTGAACTTTAACAATCTACGATGATTTATTTAGGAACGACTCACTGCTATAGCTTTCGGCTAAGGCGGCGAGTCGTTTGCTATCATTTTCGTTCTGCGATTCGCAGTTTAGCGGAGCGAGAGCGAGGATTATTTTCCAGTTCATCGTCTTGCGGTGTAATCGGTTTTTTGGTTAACACCTGCAATATCGGCGATTCTCTGAAACCATGCTTTACCAAGCGATCTTCTAAACTGTGAAAACTGATGATGCCAATCCTACCGCTTGGTTTGAGCCAGGTGGGGGCTTGATTCAGGAAGGTTTCTAGAGACTTTAACTCATCGTTGACGACAATTCGTAGCGCTTGAAATACCCGTGTGGCAGGGTGAATTCTGCCGTAGCGGTACTGACGGGGAACGCTATAGGCGATCGCCTCTGCTAACTCGGTTGTTGTCTGAAACGGACGCTTTTCCACAATCGCTCTAGCAATTCGCCGCGACAGCCGCTCTTCCCCGTATTTAAAGAAAATATCCGCCAGTTCCGCTTCTTTCCAGTGATTAATGACTTCTGCGGCAGTCAGCGATTCCTGCTGATTCATTCGCATATCTAAGTCAGCTTGGTGGCGAAAACTAAAGCCTCGCTCTGGAACATCGAACTGAGCAGAACTCACGCCTAAATCCGCAATAATTCCGTCAAATATTAGACCATTCGGTTGATATTTGGTGAAATTGCCATGCCAAAATTGGATGCGTTCCCTAAAATTGTGCAATTGGGTTTTAGCCGCAGCGATCGCTTGTTCATCCTGGTCAATCGCCGTCACCCGAACATCCGGTGCCGCTTCCAGAATTAACCGACTGTGTCCGCCACCCCCCACCGTCGCATCCAGGTAGTGTCCCCCCGGACGGCTTTCCAACCCGGCAATTAACTCCCGACTCAGTACCGACAGATGAAAAAATGCCGGTGCTTCCGTCTGATTCGTCAAACTCTTGTCAATTTCATCCATCAAAAAAACTTAGCGACGATAAATAGGCGCACCCTCTATTTTGCCTATAATTTTTCCGATTTTCTGGTTGTACCCATGCTTCTCATTCCGCTCGTTCAGGATCAGCGCATAACTTTGACCGGGAAGCTAGATTTCAGAAACCAGTTTATTCAGAGTCAAAATTTATCGCCGTTGCTAATTGTCGAGCGCTCTTGCCTTGCTTTCAATAGTAGCCGGTAGTGATTTTGGGCACGCTTTTGGTAAACGTTTGCCGCCTGGATTTGCCCTTGTTTGAGAAAAGCGCCAATTAACTCGCACCCTGAAAGGAGCTGGTCTGCATTGATAGCGATCGCCTTCTCAATTGAATACCTGAGTAATCAAGCTCTTTTTGAAGACGATCGAAGTCGCAGAAAAACCAAGCTGTACCGCCGTCAATTTCCGAATTGGCTAGTCATGTCAAGCTGCCTATTCTACTTGTAAACCCAATGTCCCCATCGCGTATGACGTCGCCTTGTTCACTAAATCAGGCCCCGCTTTTTCGGGTGAACCGGCATCGAAGGGCGGGGCTGGATCGTACTCCATCAAGAGTTGAGCTATCTTGGCGGCTTCCTCACCACAAAGCGCTTTAGCAACCACGAGACCAAAATCAATGCCTGCTGTCACACCTCCCCCTGTCATGCGATTTCGGTCAATCACGACTCGCTCTGTTCCGACTTCAACCCCCAACGCGGCTAGGTGTTCCCGCATCATCCAGTGAGTCGCAGCTCGATAGCCTTGCAGCAGTCCTGCCTTCGCCAAAAACATAGAGCCGCCACACACAGAGGTAATAAACTTTGCAGTGCTTCCTTGCCGACGCAGAAATCCAAGGATCTCTGGATCGTCTATGATTGCCATCTGTTTTAAGCCGCCACCGACACAGAGCACATCCAGGGGCGGGCAATGGTCAAAGGTGGTATCCGGCAAAATCACCATGCCGTCATCGGTTTCGATCGGGTCTAGCGTTTTCCAGATTCGATGAATCTGGACATTGGGAAGCGCACTAAAAACTTGCTGGGGTCCCACAATATCAAGTGCGGTCATGCCGGGATAGATAACCAAACCAATAATGTGCTTTTGTGAGTCAGTCATACATCAATCCTACTAATAGGGCTTGCAATGAAATCTATCCTTATACTAGGAATGGCAAACCACCGCGCCTAGTCCTCGATTGAGTACTCTTTAAGGCACAACACCCAATCCAAGATGATTTCCTTACAGCTTTTATTTGAAGCCATCAGTCAGGTAAAAGATGAACAAGACCTGCGATCGCAACTCGTGCCAAAAATTGGTGAGTACTTTGCCGCCAAGCGTTCGGGAATTTTTTTCTTCGACCAGCTTTTAGGCGACCGCAAGTTTCAAAAAGTGCTGAATGTTGTCTTATCTATTGAACATAATCCTGTGGCGCGTTACATAGCAGAGCGCCATACGCCTGTCCATGAAGGATTAGTGACATCCCCAAAAGCCTGGGCAATCATTTGTCCTCGTCCCGATCATTGGCACGTGATGGCAGGACCAATTATCGATCGGGGTCAATTAATCGGCTCAGTGGGTTGCACCCGTGACAAATCAATGCCTGCCTTTGATGCCCAAGATATCGCTGATTTGAGTGCCATTTGTTTACACCTATCGGTTTGGATCGCCAGCGTGCGATTCGCACCTAGCACTGTTTTGGAACCTCAGCACCAACCCTTAAAGACCCATCGCTTAACGTCTCGTGAGTTGCAAATTGCCAACTTGGTAGCGCTGGGTCGAACCAACACAGAAATCGGGACTGAACTTTGGATTACCGAGAATTCTGTCAAGCAGGCTTTGAAGCGAATGTTCCGTAAGCTTGAGGTTTCGTCTCGTACAGAAATGGTTGCACAGCTTTTTGCGACACAACACCATTTTCCGAGTGCAAAGCCATCTCCATCCAACTTGGCGCTGAACGCTCACCAATAACCTTTGGCGGCGTTGCCTAAATCATGACGATTTCAGCAACGCCGGATTCCCTACGTTGTGCCAAAATTCTCCTTGGTTAAATGCAGCTAGATTTCCGACGTATCCTGCGGACAAAGCTCCATATAATTAAGGAAGCGAAACAAAAATCAACACTCAGTAGTAAACAGACAGTGCCAGTCGGAGTGATTTTGGCGTGTTTACGAAATTTCAGGTGCGGCTGCCCAAATCGGCTTCAAGGAGAGATGGCTGAACTATGGCAAAGATAGAAACTAGAACAGAACCGATGGTGCTGAACATGGGTCCGCACCATCCCTCCATGCACGGAGTGCTGCGACTCATCGTTACCCTGGATGGGGAAGATGTCGTGGATTGCGAGCCGGTTATCGGCTACCTGCATCGCGGTATGGAAAAAATTGCCGAAAACCGCACCAACATCATGTACGTCCCCTACGTCAGCCGGTGGGACTATGCAGCGGGAATGTTTAACGAGGCTGTCACTGTTAATGCGCCGGAAAAACTAGCCGGTATCTCAGTTCCCAAACGCGCCAGCTACATCCGCGTCATCATGCTGGAATTGAACCGTATCGCCAATCACCTGCTGTGGTTGGGACCATTTTTGGCTGATACGGGCGCTCAGACTCCCTTCTTTTATATCTTCCGCGAACGGGAGATGATTTATGACCTGTGGGAAGCCGCCACTGGTTATCGGATGGTGAATAACAACTACTTCCGTATTGGGGGAGTTGCTGTTGATTTGCCCTACGGCTGGGTTGATAAGTGCTTAGACTTTTGCGACTACTTCCTGCCGAAAGTTGACGAATACGAGCGCTTGATAACTGACAACCCCATCTTCCGCCGTCGCGTGGAAGGCGTGGGCACCATCAGCCGCGAAGAAGCAATCAACTGGGGACTTTCTGGCCCCATGTTGCGGGGTTCTGGCGTCAAGTGGGACTTGCGGAAAGTTGACCACTACGAATGTTACGACGACTTCGACTGGCAAGTGCATACGGAAACTGGCGGTGATTGTTTTGCCCGCTACTTGGTGCGGATTCGAGAGATGCGCGAATCTGTCAAGATTATTTACCAAGCTATCAAAGCACTTCCCGGTGGTCCTTACGAGAACTTGGAAGCCAAGCGTATGGCAGAAGGGCCAAAATCCGAATGGAATGGCTTTGACTACCAGTACATTGGTAAGAAAATCGCTCCCACTTTTAAGATTCCTAAGGGCGAACATTACGTCCGTGTCGAGAGTGGGAAAGGTGAGCTAGGAATCTATATTATTGGCGATGATAATGTCTTCCCTTGGCGTTGGAAGATTCGTGCAGCTGATTTCAACAACCTGCAAATCCTCCCTAGTCTTCTCAAGGGTGTAAAACTCGCTGATATTGTGGTGATTTTGGGTAGCATCGATATCATCATGGGTTCTGTAGACCGCTAAAAAAAGCAAAAGGCAAAAGGCAAAAATCGGTCGGAAAATGTCCACCTAAAAAGCCTAAAGCTTTAAAAGTAGCAGCGGATAGGTAGCGAATGTAACTGAATCGATTGTCGGTTAAAGGAGATAGTTTAACTGTTTCTCAAACTGAGCAAATATTCATTACAGTCGTTACATTTCGTTGCTACTTTTTTATTGAGGTTTGTTAATGGCTATTCCTGAAATTACTCAAATACTTTTGGCTGCTAAAAAAGAAAAAGGGCTAAGTTTTGCCGATTTAGAAAAGGTTGTTGGACGCGACGAAGTCTGGATTGCGGCAGTGATGTATCGTCAAGCAAGTGCTTCTGAAGAAGAGGCAAGTAAGCTAATCTTCGCCTTAGAGCTTGACCCAAATTATGCTAAAGAACTAACAGAATGTCCGCTAAAAGGATTGGGGCCAGTTGTTCCTACTGACCCTCTGATTTATCGCTTTTATGAAATCATGCAAGTGTATGGAATGCCGCTAAAAAGCGTCATTCACGACAAGTTTGGGGACGGGATTATGAGCGCGATTGACTTTACGTTGGATGTAGAGAAAGAAGAAGATCCCAAAGGCGATCGCGTAAAAATCGTCATGTCGGGTAAGTTCCTCTCCTACAAAAAGTGGTAACTCGTTGGTAGGGTTGGGGGCGATCGCTCTCAGGATGCGATCGCCTTCTTGATGAGACGCTGGAAAGCGCGATCGCTTCCCTGTTAAACTCCTGTTTTAAGGATTTTTTGGAGAGAACTGTGGCGAACCAACCCAATGCCGTAGAGTGGACACCCGAAGCTGAAGCCAAGTTGAAAGAAATTCCCTTTTTTGTCCGTCCCGCCGCTCGGAAAAAGATCGAAAAATTTGCACAAGAAGCAGGGCAAAAAATAATAACAGTGGAAGTTTATCAGCAAGCTAAACAACAGTTTGGGCAGTAGCAGAATTCGCCCGGAAGTTTAAGGGCGATCGTATTTTCGGTTGAGAGCGCGATCGCGTTTTGTCTCAGTTTTGCCTCAAGTATCGCAGTCGTAAATGATTCGTGAAGGCGAGATCCCCGACTTCGAGAGAGAAGTCGGGGATCTGAAGAGCCGAAACGCAACTCAAATAGGATTGCTATATCAGACGACACACACCCAGTTGAACGTTTAAAACCCGCTATAGTTGATCGTTGGATTGGGTGTAGTTGAAAATCCTGTGTTCGGCAAGCTGGTGGTGCCAGGAGTCGTGATTAACCCGCCAGAATTGCTTGTACTGGGAGTGATGGGATAGCTACTCGGCAAGCTGGTGGTGCCGGGAGTCGTGATTAACCCGCCAGAATTGCTTGTACTGGGAGTGGTGGGATAGCTACTCGGCAAGCTGGTGGTGCCGGGAGCCGTTATCGTCCCATCTGGCAAGGTTGTATTACCCAAGGGGGCGGGAGACTGATTTGGTTGGGTTGTAGCATCCGGCTGGGTTGTATAGACTCCGAACATGGTTGTCGGATCGGCGGTCGTTGTAGACTGTTTTGCCTTGGTCTTTTTGGGTGAAGAACGCCTAGTCGTGCCAGTCTCCTCAGAAGCAGTTTCCTTGAGAGTAGAGTTTTGATTGAGTTGGGACATGACTGGAATACTCACCAAATAACAGATTCCAAGAAATCCAGCGATGCCAACAAAACCTTTGACTAAATTCTGCCCCGCCGATGACTTTTCTGATTTTGATCTTGTTCGTGGATTCATGGGTGCTTCCTAAATTGAGTAGAGTACCCGCATGGTGAACAAATCTCTCACAACCCCGTAAATCTACCTATCGGCTCCCCCCTCACTTTAAGGAGTCTCCAGGGAGAAGTGCTATAAAATCGGGGCTATCTTTATCAATCCTTTAAATAAATCGGTTATTCTCGCTCGATCGTAAAGCTTCTGTGAAGTGCCTGTGAAGCGATCGCAGCACGTAAAAAGCCGGGAAATTTACTTCCGGCTTAAAGCTAAAGTAAGCTAAAGCTTTCTGGTCAGCCGCTGGTTGACTGACAAAATTCAAGAAGCAAAACCTGCAAGACTCTCCAAAACTCTTGAAACCCAACCTACACGGAAAGATTTTTCAATCAGATAGCGATCGCCTCCTCAGCGCGATCGGTTTACTCGCAACTTTTACTCCAATTCTTTAGTTTCTCTGTTGCGAACTCGCGCACCTTCTGGTCTGGGTCATTGAGAGAGCGATCGCGCAACAGTGGTAGAGTCTGGGGATGGTTGGAATAATTTTTGATGATTATCTCAAGTGCTAATTGCCGAGGGTTGTCTTCCCAGCTGTCCTCACGCTCAAAGGGATCGTTGAGGGCGCGATCGCACAAAAATTCAAACATCCCAGGTTCATCTTTCCAACCACGGGCTAATTCTTGCACCGCCGCACGTCGTACATAGAACTTGTCATCCGCTTGCGCCCGTTGTTTGAGGATAGGTAAGGTATCCGGGTCATCTTTCCAACCACGGGCTAATTCTTCCACCGCCGCTTCTCGCACATTCCAAGTGTCATCCGTTTGCGCTCGTTGTTTGAGGATAGGTAAGGTATCTGGGTCATCTTTCCAACCACGGGCTAATTCTTGCACCGCCGCACGTCGCACAACAAAATCGTCATCCGTTTGCGCTCGTTGTTTGAGGATAGGTAAGGTATCTGGGTCGTCTTTCCAACCACGGGCTAATTCTTGCACCGCCGCACGTCGCACAAAAAAACTGCCATCCGCTTGCACCCCTTGTTTGAGAATAGGTAAGGTATCTGGGTCGTCTTTCCAACCACGGGCTAATTCTTGCACCGCCGCACGTCGCACAAAAAAACTGCTATCCGCTTGCGCCCGTTGTTTGAGAATAGGTAAGGTATCCGGGTCATCTTTCCAACCACGGGCTAATTCTTCCACCGCCGTACGTCGCACAAAATCGTCATCCGCTTGCACCCGTTGTTTGAGCCAAGCTAAGGTATCCGGGTCATCTTTCCAACCACGGGCTAATTCTTCCACCGCCGCACATCGCACATTTGGATCGTCATCCGCTTGCGCCCGTTGTTTGAGCCAAGCTAAGGTATCTGGGTGATCTTTCCAAGTTGTGGCGACCGATGAAACGGCTTGAATGCGAATTTCACTAACCAAATCTGCCTCATCTTCATAGAATTCGTAACGGTAAGGTAGGTCATACTGCGTTAAGCCCTTCAGCTGATTGAGGAGTTGGTCAGATGTTGGTGTAATCAACGAGCGATGATTCCTCACTTCTAAAAGGCACTCTGCTGCTAAAAATAGATTGATAAACTTTTCATCCTCGCCCTTCTGCGCCATCAGATAATCTAAAATTTCGCCTGCAAATTTTGTATCAATCATTCCCGCAATCAGCCGCAGAACTTCATGCCAAATTTCATCCTGCCAATGCTTGCCAAAAACCTCAGTTTTCAACTGCTCCAATGAAAGATTGCGTTCCTTCTCAAATTGCCAGACAAACTCACTAGCACAGAAGTATTCTAAAAATGTCCGATGCACAAAAGCATAGGAATCGGCACCCAGGTAACACAAAATAAAATTGCGACTTCGCAGTTGTTCAATCAGCAATCTAGCAACAGTTCTCGGCTGATTGACTTCTGTACTTTTAAAAAAGCTAGTTAGAATCCTTTCTAAATCATCCCCCCGAATCAGATTGCCAGCCAAACCCTTATCTGCGGCTTGCATGTGGTAGGCAACCTGACGCAGTATTGCCTGCTTATCGTTATAGTCAATTGTTACCGAATCCATCCTCGGATTTTCTAGCAATTTCTGATCCACATCCCATTGATGCAGCAGTACTTCTGAAGCTTTTTTGTAAAGTCTTGGTCTATCTCTAGGCAATTCTTGCTTGCGGTTGAGTATTGCTATCATTGTCAATAGCAGGGGATTTCCCGCCAGTTCTCCAATCGCTGAAGAAGTCTCAATTGCCCTTTGCAGTCGTTCCCGCTTGCTAACTTTAAGTGCCTCATCCGTGAACGTTAATTCATGCCATCGATAGAGAAAATCCTCAATTTGTTCTAACTCTAAATCTTGCAGCATGAAGTGACGAAACTGGGCATCTCGCAACCGTTGCGGTTTATAGCCAATAGTGCGAGAAGTGACAATTATCCGCGCCTTCCGATAATCATTCGTGAAACGATGAATATCAGTAATCACTTCCTCCCGTTTCGCCGGATCGAACACCTCATCCAACCCATCAAACATCACCAAAACTTTGCCAGCTTTTAGCCGTTCGTGGAGTTCATGTTGATTGAGGCGACAGACAATTCCACAGCCTTTGTGGAGGAATTCGAGAAAATCATTGCACTTTCCAGAGTCGCGATTGCGAATATAAGTCCGCAATTCAATCAGCAACGGAATCGGCTGTTCAATCACAGTATTGAGAGGCGTTATTGCCCAATTCAAAGCAATGTATTGCAACAATGTGGACTTCCCCGAACCCGGATCGCCCAAAATTACAAAATAGGGATAAGTTTGAGAGTCATTAATAATATCTAAAACTGAGCGAATTGGCTGTTGATAATAAACCTGTTTATATCGTTCCCACTCCTGGGGGTTAACGTCTGCTTCGAGTTGGTTACTCTCCCTCAGTCGTTTTTGATGCTCTTTAGGAATCTCGTAAACTTGGGGTAAATATTCCTGGCATTCGCGCACATTTTGTGCTATAAAAATTTCCCATATCTTGAGTTTTTCTCGATAGTCATAAACGCTCGAATCTAAACTATAACTATCTAAATTAAGATTGCTGTATCGCTCTTGCAGACCTTCCTGATATCGTTTTAAGTCAAATTCAGTAGAGATTCCAGCCAATTCTTTAGTATTTTGCTGAATAGCTTCTATATTTTTTGAGTCAAAGATAGCGCGTAATTCAGGCAATTCTCGAATAATAACGTTAACTTTTCTCCGGTACAGCTTGCCAACCAAATCCCAATCAAATTCCTCAGGTGGCAAAGGTAATAAATTAAGCTGATTCCAAGTTTGAGCTAAGGTTTTTGTATCTAAAGCCTGACAGTCATCTTTAAAAGCACTTCCCAGAATCTCTTTAACCGATTTGTCTTTAATAAATTCCTTTAACGGTTTGGTATATTGCTGCAATTGCTCATCAGTAACGCCTGTATCTTTTAATTCATCCTGTACCAGTTGCAGAAATTCTTTGATAGCCTTACCAGCCGCAACCTGACGAGGGTCTTTTTCCCGTAGCAAAACGTGTTTCAGCGAATCTTTGAAGAAATCTTTAGCAAAGTCTTTTGCTCCCTCCTTTGCCAAATCTTGCACAATGGGGTACACCAGACCCCCAACAGCTTGAGAAACTCCCCAGACCAATAACCAATCCACCATAATACTCGCATCTGCTGAATTCCGTAGACTACGAGTATAGCGAGTGCTTTGGGGCGATCGCCTTCTGTGTACAATCGAAAGCGCGATCGCGACAACCAATTAGTATGGAGTTGATATCAGATAATTTTGATGCCCAGAGGTTTTTTATGAAAGAAAGCACCATCAACAAGCAAGCGAATATCTCTGCTGAGTCCCCGTTATGGGAAGAACTTGCCGATGAAGCCGCCGCTACCTGCGTCGGGGGAACTACGCTGACGGATCTTTTCGGCGAATTGGATAATGCGATCGCTACATCGCCTTTTTCAGAAGAAGGTAGCCTGTTTGTTGAGGAAAATAGCGCAACTATTCAAGACATCTTCCAAGGTTGGATCAATTATATTGACCTGATTAACAGCCTGGGTTGAAGGCTCTAGCACTCTAGCAATTCTCTATTAGATAGCGTAAATAACCCCACCTCTGCCCCTCCCCGCAAAGGTCGAGCCATTCAATACTGCCCCTCCCCATGAATGTCGAGTCATTCAATATTGCCCCTCTCCGTGGACGGAGAGGGGTTGGGGGTGAGGTTCCGAATTCCCCTCTCCTACTGCTCTACATAAAATCGCGGGGGTCGGTTACATATCCAGTCAACGCCGAAGCCGCAGCCGTATAAGGTGAAGCTAGATAAATCCCCGCCTCTTTATTGCCCATGCGACCGGGGAAATTGCGGTTAGTCGTAGAAACGCAAATTTCCGGCTCATTCACACGACCGAAAGTATCCTTGGGACCACCCAAACAAGCCGCGCAGGAAGGTGCCGCAGGCTCAATGCAACCAGCCGCCAAGAAAATCTCAGACAGAGTTTGCCCTTCGTACTTCTGGGTGAATAAGTCTTCGTAGACTTTCTGCGTTGCCGGTACTAAATAAGTAGGAACTTTCACCTGCTGTCCCTTAAGAATACGGGCAGCGTACATAAAATCTGAAGTTTTGCCGCCAGTGCAGGAACCGATATAAACTCGGTCAATCTTGACATCGCGGCATTCCCGCGCCAAAGCACGATTATCTGGAGAATGGGGCTTAGCGACGACCGGCTCTAACTTGGAGACATCATAATGCCGATCCGAGTAGAAACGAGCATCAGCATCTGTATAAACTGGCTCAAAAGGCTTATCAGTCCGGGCGCGGACGTACTCAAACGTCGTTTCATCCGGGGCGACCGTGCCATTTTTGCCACCCGCCTCAATCGCCATATTACACAGCGTCATCCGGTCTTCCATCGACAGACCGTTAATGGTAGTACCGGCAAATTCCAGCGCTCGATACGTGGCTCCAGCAACACCAATATCTCCAATGATTTGTAAGATCAGGTCTTTCGCCAACAGGTAATTTGGCATCTCGCCCTCAAAGACAAAGCGCATCGTCGCCGGGACTTTGATCAGCAGCTTGCCGGTGCCCATAATGAAACCAGCGTCCGTGTTGCCAATGCCGGTGGCGAACTGACCAAAAGCGCCCGCGTTGCAGGTGTGGGAATCGGTACCAAACAGCACTTCTCCCGGACGGGTGTGACCTTCTTGTGCTAGGGCAATGTGGCAAACACCTTTGTAATCGGGATTGGCTTTAAAGTCGGCTCGGTCGGTGATGTCGTAGAAATATTTAATGTCTTGCTCTTTGGCAAAGTCGCGCAGAATATCAACGTTGCGGTTAGCGCGTTCGTCGGCAGTAAAAATGTAATGGTCTGGAATCAAAACAATTTTTTCTTTGTCCCAGACTTTGGCATCAGCGCCAAATTCGCGCTTGAACACCCCGATTGTACCGGGACCACAAACGTCATGGGTCATTAACAAATCAACGTTAACCCAAATATTCTCCGCCGGTTCGACAATAGCCCGACCAGAGGCACGAGCCAAGATTTTTTCGGTGAGAGTCATCCCCATAGCTATTTTCCTCTTTCCTTGCAAAGACGCGATCGCTTTTATTTGATAATGCCTATTTTCTCCAGCCCTCTGTCATTCTATAACAATGTATTTCAGACAACTAATACTAAGGATAGATGTGGGCTGGATACGTGAAATGTTTAGCTCTCAACATTTCCCCGATTTTAACCAATCAAACTTATCAGGCAAAATTAAGAAGAAGGGTTACACGTTCTGGAGATAAATTTGAAGATAAATATAAATATTAAAAATGCTCGTAGATTCATCAATCTACTTTAAAGACCTAAATATTAATCAATGATTTTTCTGACGTTGCGAGTAAGGAATAATGGGTAATTGGTATAGGTAAAAACTTTTCAGTTTTAGAGACGCCATTATCGCGTCTAAATTTTGAATTCAAGAGCTTTCTTCAACTCAAAACACTCATTACCCATTACCCATTAACCATTACCACTTCAACAGATTAAACTGCTCCATGTCCACCGTCTCGCGGTTGCGATAGATTGACAGCACAATCGCCAAACCCACAGCGGCTTCAGCAGCTGCAACAGTAATCACAAAGACGGAAAAAACCTGACCTTTAATTTCTTGAGGATCGAGAAAATTAGAAAAGGCCATTAAATTCAGGTTGACAGAATTCAGCAGCAATTCAATCGACATCAGCACGCGAACAGCATTACGGCTGGTAATCAAGCCATAGATACCGATGCAGAAGAGGGCAGCGGCTAGCAGTAGAAAATACTGAAGTTCTAGGTGCATGAGTTTTCTTTGTTTCTATGTGTTGGTATCTGCGGGGAGTTTACCGCTTTCGGAGCCGACCGTCAAAAGTTCGCGAGGACGTTCCGGCAACGTTAACGAGGTTGGTTGAGTTAGCTGAGGTGAAATTTCTTCTGGAATATACTCACGACGTGCCAGAACAATTGCGCCCACCATTGCCATCAACAACAACACAGATGCCAACTCAAAAGGTAGCAAAAAGTCACTGAAGAAATGCAGACCAATCTGCACAATGCTACTTTCAATGGGAGTGGTCAAGACCGCTAAAGTCCAGGGAGTTCTGATCACCATCGTACCCAGAAGCCCAAACAAGCCGATACAGACCAAAGCCGTTGATGCTTGGCGAATCCAGCGATTGCGAATGGGTGCAAAATCTTCCCGCTTGTTTACCAGCATGATGGCAAACAAAATCAGGACGTTAATCGCTCCAACATAAATGAGAACCTGCGCCGCCGCTACAAAGTCTGCATTGAGAAGAAGATACAGCCCAGCGATGCTGACAAAAACTCCACCCAGTAAGAAGGCTGAGTAGACAATATTAGTAAACAGCACCACTCCTAAAGCTGAGCCAATCATCATTAGCGACAGCAGGCCAAACGAAACAATCTGAACGCCTTCAGCTAGATTCATTTTTGTCCTTTGTCAGTAGTCAATCGTTTATTTGTCATTCGTCATTCATCATTAGTTTTTTACAAGTGACTAATGACGAATGACAAATCACTTTTATTTTTCCGTTTTTTGTTCCAGAATTTCCGCTGGAAGCTGACCGGGGCGACGGGAACCTTCTGGCAGGTCGTGCGGGTCCATGACGCCCTTGGGTAGGTAGACAAGTTCGCGCAGCGGCGTCACCATTGGGTCTTGCGTGACTTTGTACGGTAAACGACCCAGTGCCACGTTGTCAAAATTCAATTCGTGACGGTCGTAGGTGCTAAGCTCGTACTCTTCGGTCATTGACAGGCAATTGGTCGGGCAGTATTCCACGCAGTTGCCGCAAAAGATACAAACTCCGAAGTCGATGCTGTAGTGCTTGAGGAGTTTCTTTTTGCTGGCTTTGTCAAACTCCCAATCCACTACTGGCAGGTTGATGGGACAAACCCGCACGCAGACTTCGCAGGAAATGCACTTATCAAATTCAAAGTGAATTCGACCCCGGAAACGCTCGGAAGGAATGAGTTTTTCGTAGGGGTACTGCACGGTAATCGGACGCCGCCGCATATGGTCGAAGGTTACAGACAACCCTTGACCAATATATCGAGCCGCTTGGACGGTTTCTTTGGCGTAATCGCCAACTTGTTTGAGGAACTTAAGCATTGTTCTGTGTCTCTCTCTGATTAGAGAATCGGTTATTGGTGATTGTAGAAAAAGGTAATTTTTCCCACGACTTATTACCGATTACCGATTACCAATTACCCGCCAAAAGCAACGGGAAATGCTAATTTTAGGGCTGCGGTCAGTAGCAGGTTGACTAAAGACACTGGGAGCAGAAACTTCCACCCTAGATCGAGCAGTTGGTCGATGCGAACCCGTGGTACAGTCCAGCGCAGCAGAATCGCTATGAAAACGAGGAAGTAGGCTTTTAGGAGGGTCATGGTGATCCCCAGTGATGCATCAATCACCTGCAACCAGGGACTGGTTTCATTAACTCCTAGCCAGCCGCCTAACATTGAGAGGGGAATCGGAAATTCCCATCCGCCTAGATACAAGATTGCAACTAGCAGGGCAGAGAGGACGAGGTTGACGTAAGAGCCGATATAAAATAGACCGAATTTCATCCCGGCGTATTCGGTCTGATAACCGGCAACCAGTTCTTCTTCTGCTTCTGGCAAGTCAAAGGGGAGTCTTTCGCACTCTGCCAAAGCGGCAATCCAAAAGATGAGGAAACCCACGGGTTGCCGCCAGACGTTCCAGCTGAGGACGCCGTAGCCAGATTGCTGTTCTACGATGTCGATGGTGCTAAGACTGTTGGACATCATCGCGATCGCAAGTACGGAAAGCGCTAGGGGAATTTCGTAACTAATCGACTGCGCTGCCGCCCTTAAACCCCCTAGTAGGGAATACTTGTTGTTTGAAGAATAGCCGGACATCAGCAAGCCAATCGGCTGAATGCTGGAGAGGGCAATCCACAAAAAGACGCCCATTCCGACGTTAGAGATTACCAGGTTTTGCCCAAACGGCACAATCAGGAAGGACAAAAACACTGGGATGACGACGATGATTGGGCCTAGCGTGAATAGCAAGCGGTCGGTCTTGGCTGGGACAATATCTTCTTTGAAAACCAGCTTTAGACCATCGGCGACCGGCTGCAAAACACCTAGTGGTCCGGCGAATTCTGGCCCAATTCGCTGCTGAGCCGCAGCAGAGATCTTCCGCTCCAGCCAGACGACCACTAGCACCCCTACGGTAGCACCAATAATCATCAGAAACATCGGCAGCGGCATCCAAATGGCTTTGGCGGCACCTGCTGGGATGCCCAGATCCCTGAGGGATTGGATAAAAGTTCCTTGTAGGTCAATACCTGGGTTCATGTTTCCCGAACGAAGTAATTACTAGGACAATTCGAGACAAGATGTATCGAATCAATCTATCTGTTCTTTTGTGAAGATTTTTTTCAGCTACACAGCCTAGTATATCGTTGGAGCGCATCCAGCCCAGCGCAGCAAATAAGAAATTCTACTTATCCTTAAGTTAAAGTTTTCTGTGGTCAGGAAGAAGGGAGGCGCGATCGCTTGTTGTGGCGGGTGAAAGTGCGATCGCCTGTGTAATTATCACTGATACTGCTCGAACCAGACGGCTAAATCCGTCGGTGCCGTAAAATCCAACAGCGCCTCACCCAACTCCTCTAATTGAGCGATGGGTATCTGTTGAATCCGGCTCTTGCATCTGTTGGTCAACTGAGGCAACTAATCCCTACGAAGGTCAACCAATTAACAGTAAGCTTCCCCATCTACCCCGATTTTCGGAACCAGCGATCGCTCCTCCCGTCTCCGCCACAAAAAAAGCGCGATCGCTTCTCTATACAATTTTTGTCGGAAGCGATCGCGTTTTTTCGAGTTCTAGATGACTATCGTTGTTCTATAGAAATGTAGCCAGCTTCGCGGGAACCCTTATAAATTTGAGTCGGACGATAGATGCGGTTTTCTCCTAACTGTTCCTTCCAGTGAGCTAGCCAACCAGCAACACGAGCGATCGCAAACACGGGTGTAAACAAATCTGTAGGAATGCCCATCTTTCGGTAAACCAGACCCGAATAGAAATCCACGTTTGGATAAATTCCCTTTTCGCCTAATTTTTCCTCAAGTACCCTTTCCAACTCCACAGCAATGTCGTAATACTTATCGTGACCAAATTTCTCAAACAGTTGTTCTGCCAAGTTTTGGAGAATTGTCGCTCGCGGGTCTTTCACTTTGTAAACGCGATGACCAAAGCCCATAATTTTCGCTTTGCGCTGTAAGGCATCCTCTAGCCACGCAGTAACATTTGCCACTGAGCCAATTTCTTCTAACATGGTGATGACTTCTTCATTCGCCCCTCCATGCAATGGCCCTGCTAAAGTTCCCACCGCTGAGGCAACGACTGCGTAGGGGTCGGTCAGGGTAGAAGCCGTCACCCGTGCCGAGAAGGTAGAAGCGTTCATCGTATGTTCTGCATGAAGCGTCAAGCAGACATCGAAAATCCGCGCCGCAAGGGGGTCGGGTTCTCGCTCGTTCAGCATATACAAGAAGTTGGCAGAATAGTCCAAATCATCGCGAGGGCGCACGGGGTCGTTGCCTTTCCGCATCAGTTGGAACGCTGCCACCATTGTGGGAATTTTTGCTAGGAGGCGCACCACCGCTTCCCGAATGTAAGCAGGGTTATCTAAAGCGCGACGGGAGTAAAACAAACCCAAAGCAGCGGCAGAAGCTTGCAGCGCATCCATTGGATGCCCGGTTTCCGGAAAACACTTCATCATGTCCCGGATGCGATATTTGATCCGCCGATGATAGCGAATTTCACTTTCAAAGGCTTCAAGTTCTTCCTTCGTGGGGAGCGTACCCCAAATTAATAAATACGACGTTTCTAGGAAGGTACTCTTTTCTGCGAGGTCTTCGATGCGAATGCCGCGATATTCTAGTATTCCCTGTTTTCCATCGACATAGCTGATACTGGATTGGGCAGCGGGAATGCCTTCTAAACCTGGTTTATACTCGCAGACAGTCATGTTGCTACGGATTGGGTGAGGGGAACATACTCAAGTTACCTTACCAGAAACCGTTTTTGTAGTCGCTAGTTTTACCAGAATTTCTAAACGGGGATTACAACAGCCACTTGGGTGAGGAAAGCAAAAACATCTGGCTATGACCCACGGGAGACTGGGTTTCTGGAAGGCTTAATCCAATCATGCCTGCTTTTTTCAAAATTAGCGCTTCTTGGGTATCGCCCCACACCAAAATTTCTGCCCAATTTCCCAAGTTAGGTTGATGACCTACTAGGGCTAATTGAGATCCACCCGCTCGCCGCCATTCCTCTAACCATCTCAGCCAAGCTTGGATGCCACCCCCAGGAGCTAGGTCGATTGATTCTTCTAGATGGGGACACAAACGGGCGGCGACGAGAATTTTGGCGGTTTGGCGTGCCCTCACTAAGGGACTGGTGAGGATCAGGTCGAAGCGCACACCGATTTCATCCAGTCGTTTTGCTACTTTAGCGGTTTTCTTGCGTCCCTCATGGGTCAGCGATCGCGCTTCATCTTTGACGTCCTCAGATGGCTCGGCGGCGATTCCGTGGCGGATCAAATAAAGTTTCATAGGTTAATTGCTGATGGAAGAATGGAAGAGTCGCAATTTCCATTCTTCCACTCGCTTTTACTCCCCATGAAGCAGATGGTCTTTTGGGTTGACCAACCGAAGCAGCTTTTGCTTGATTTGGGTGTCAAAAACTTCCCATTTCATCTTGGCGTACTCAGAATTTTCATTGAAGCCGCCCAAGAACCCCATCGGAATTTCAAAGCCACCCGCGGAAAGTCGTCCGCCGCCAAAAAAGCGTCCTTGATTGTCTTGCCCAAAGGCTTCTTTGATAAACTCGTCAGGGTCGAGAGTCAGCTTGCTGGTTCTCAGGGAGCCAATTACGACTTCCAATTCTTCGTCTTCGTCGTGGACGATTCCGTAGACGACAGCCGTGTGGACGTTTTCTTCTGTCACGAGAAAGTCTGCCGCTTGGGGGATGGCATCCCGATCTTCATAGCGAAGATAACCAACACCGGCGATAGAAAAGTTATTTTGGACAGTGCGGTTGGTTAGCGATCGCTCGATTACATCCATCACCCGTTTTGAGCGATACGCCTGCAAGACTGCATTCAGCAGTTGGGCGTCATAAAAACGGCTGAGATACCCGGCAGCTAGAAAATCCTCTTCCTGAGCTTGCATCAGCCGGTTCGTGTCTGACCTCAGACCATGCATCAGTGCTGTCGCACATTTTACGTGTTCGCCAATACCGCTATCCAGCTTGAGTAGCCCTCCTTGGAGGTACTGGGTTAAAATCGTCGCCGTGGCTCGTGTAGAAGGGCGAATATCCGTAAATTCAGCATGAAGTTCCGTCTGTATACTGTGATGGTCAATCACCACCGTAATCGGGATTCCTGCCTTTTGTACCCAAGGCAGCAATTGACAGGTCGTGCCCTGGTTATCAATCAGAACACAGCCCTGATACACCGACAAGTCCTTCTCTTTTTCCTTCAGGCACTGGACGCCCAAGCGTTTTGCGGGTAAGCCTGTAAGTTTAACCAGAGCAATATTTTCTTGGTGGCTGAGAGTGCCAGCGTACACAATTTCGCATTGGATGTTGTACTGCTTGGCAATCAGTTGATACGCCCAAGCGCCCGAAAGGGCATCCGGGTCGGGAAAATCTTGCAAAATTACCAGATGGCGATCGCCCCGGTGACGCTCTAAAGTCTGTCGTAGCGATTCCACGATTCTTTCCAGTGGGGGTTCGCTCGACCCTCTAGCTGAATAATTACCAGATCCATTCACTGTCTGTGTGGGAGCCGCCTCTGTTAGTTGAATTTCAACCACAGATTCCGAATCTGGCTTGGTGTCTATAGGCTTTGACTCGGCGGCGATTGGAGAACCATTGAGAGGCTTGAGCAAATTAGATCGCATATTATGGATAATGCAGGTGTGCAAAGCTATAAAATTAGTATTCCAGTTGCTGCAACAGTCTCTCCTCACGCTTCCTGCCAAGTATTTGACAGATTCAGTCAATCGCCCAAAGGGCAAAAAAAAGCGCAGTACAGAAACCCTTGTAAATGCCGCGAAAGCTCGCCTCTTTACTGCGAAAACAGGTTTCCAGAGACGCCGTGATTACGCTTGTCTTGATATAGAGCTACCTATTCATAGATCTTGACAAAAAAACTGGCAAACGACACTCCCCCTGCGGTCGCGTTTTCCGGTCTTGACCTTTTACAGTTGCGCTCTTGCTCTTTCATGGCTACCGATTGGCAATGAGGGGTTAAGGAAGAGTGCAATGTTCCTCCGCCCCCAGTACTAGGGGCACCACCCGTACTTGCCAGTCTCTTGACTAGCCAAATTTTAAAACCCCCCGCAGTTGATTTAATTGCAGGGGGCTAAAGGCCGATCACATATTTTTTCCACTCCTGATGCGTACCACTTTTGAGGTGTTTCGCAACTTCAAAGTGCAGACTACTGTAAGGCTTGCGAGGCGGCTGCCGCAAAATCATGTTGGCTTCCTTGGGGGTGCGGCTGCCTTTATTGACATTGCAGCGCACGCAAGCGGTGACAATGTTTTCCCAGGTATCGCCGCCGCCACGAGAGCGGGGAATTACATGATCGAGCGTTAAATCGTCCCCGGTATAACCGCAATATTGACAAGAATGACTATCGCGGTGGAGGATATTTCGACGAGTCAGGGGAATTTCCTTATAAGGAACCCGGACATAGTAGCGCAGCCGAATAACCGTCGGGAGTGGAAACTCTGAGTAGACGTATTTGCCGTTGTGTTCAACCCGCTCTGCTTTCCCTTTGATCAACAAGACAGCAGCCCGCCGCCAGCTGGTGATGTTGAGCGGTTCATAAGAGGCGTTTAACACCAGAACCTTGCCCATAGGGTGATTGAGATATTGAGAAGATTTTTCCAGATGGTAACACAGTTAACCCAAACGCTGTCAGGGTCAAGAGATAGAGAGGGAGTAGGAGAGCATTCCTGTTTTCATTCAAACCTCAGACCTCACTCCTCAGCCTGCCGATTTCAGACCTCAACACTGCTATACGACAGCTTCTAACAGTTCTCTTAAGAGAAAACTATAGTTGAATAACACTTAAATTTTGTCTTTGAGTCCCGAAAATGCTTCTTCAACATTCCGTCTTTACATTAACTTTTTCTAATCGTTGCTATAAACGTGACTTATCCTTTAAATTAATTTTTTTTAAAGATGAAAAATCAATTTAAAAATATAAAAACTAATAACTGTATCAATAGATTTTTCAAGCGTTCTCTTATCGCAATCCTAATTTCAGTTGGAAGATGCCAGCCTTTCAGAACTCCGGCTGCTATAGGAAGTCGGGATTTTTTTTGCTTTGACGTTGCATGAAATTAGGCGAGCAATGCCTACCTGCCATACTTTTCGGGCACCCTATTAAGATAGTACGGTTTCTAGGGGTAAAGAGATTGGTAGTTCTATGGTCATTGCCTTTGACATACTTTGACATAGATGATACCCCGCGCCTTAATCAGATGAAAGAGCATACTACTCAGCATTCACCCGCTTCTTGATGTAGGCTGAGAAGTCCTGTACGGGCGGCAATCATGCTAAAAAGCGCGCTGTGTACAAACTTGCTACCCGCATGAATGTGACGTCTGCGTGACAGGCGTCACATTCATGCGGTATCCAGCCTCACTAAGTCATGAGGCGACTATCATACGCTATCAAGGTTTTCAATCACCAAATCCTCTAAAGAAAAAGTTTACATTTAGAATAAAGAATTCTCGATAGCGCAATGCAAGTTCAAGCAACCAGTAAGCACTCAAGAGTTCTTAAGACATCCACACTTAAGGATGTCTTATTAGATACTCATCAGACTGAACCACTCATTAATTCAAACAAGCTGGTGCCGAAGATTCCAGATCCTCAGGAAATAATTTGTCAGTTTTTTTTGGACATTGTTAAACAATGGGCACCAGATTTAGTTCTGTATGAGTTTAAAACTTTATTTATTAATCCAGTCAAGGCGATTGGTTCAGCACATCTGCAAGCACTTAAAACAATTGTTGATTCTAAAAACGAAGAAGAATTTAAAAATACATTAAAGCGTTCTTGTTATATTCTTCTCAATAACTGGATATTGGCTCGCCACTACCAAGCCTTAAAAGATTTAATTCAATTAATTTCTAATTCTGCTAACTGTGATAGCATCTCATCTCCAAGTGTAAAATGTCTAAAGGCTTGGCTTGCAGATTTCGTTAATAGCCAAGATTATGAGGAACTTAAGCTATTTGTTTCTAGATATGAAAATCGAGAGCAAGACCATTGGAAGAGCCGTTATACATCTTATTTGTTAGCGCCTCAGTATGTTAATAAGAAAAATTCTGAAGAACAACGCCAAGCTGCTAAAGGCTTATCAAAGCAGTTGAAAGACCAGTTTAAGTTTGATCTGGCAATGTACACAGCTCATTCTGAGTCTAGGGGATTTAACAATAAAAAAAACCAAAATCCTACGGCTTTGGGCGATCAAGCACTCCGTTTAGTTAAAAAAGTTATCGCCAGACGCGGAATGTTTAGCTATGAAAACATTGCAAATATTTTTTTAAAACAAACCAAAGAATTGAAATACAAGCATTTTAAACAAGGCTTGCTAAAATATTTATTTTATTCGACTGAAAGTCAAGGTCAGGTAGAGACTTTAAAAACTAATTTGTGGAAAATATTAGAATTTATCTATAAAGAGGCTGATGAAGAAGAGATCAATAGCCTTCTGCTGATTAAAACCTGTAAACGGGTAATTGAATGTTTAACGATCAAGAATAATGGAGAACCTTCTTCTCTGTTCGTTTCATTAGCTTCTGAAGGAAAATCGGTTACTCTAGCAATCCTACTGCTGAAAATTATTCTAATTTGTCCTCCCACTCGGACTCATTTAGAAGTTTGTTTGGCTAAATTGATTCAATACTATGAAGAATATTCGCAAGAAGAATGTTCTTGGGTGATTAACTTTTTAGAAGTAATCAGAATTACTTTAACAATTTATACAGAAAATGTTCAATTCGATTTAGTCAATATGGAGGAAGATAGTCTCTCTCCGTCGGGTAGTATTGATGGGAAGGGCTATCGAGTTTTCTCTCGGAAGTATCGGAAGTAACCGGAAACTTGGTAGTGGCTCTAGAGGGCTACCTGTTTAAAGCGGGATGGTGAAACTTACTTCAATACTAATTTTTCCTTGTGATGCTAGCCATCAGAAATCCCAACCCTCTTCACAAGGGAGCAAAAAGAAAATCGTAAGTGTAGCGCCAGTAGAATGAATGGGTATAAGTTGGTAAACCTTTAGAGCTAGAGTTAGTAGACCTGTAAAGCGATCGCATCTATGTAGCGAGTCTCAAAAAATTACTCCACCAGCCTACAAAAAAGGGGCGATTGATGAATCACCCCTACCTGTGTGTTGATTTATACCATTTTGTTGTAGATCTGCCGCTTGTGCCAATTTTGAAGTTATGTTGCGGCGCTTGTTTGGTCGTCCAAACCCCCAAATCTAAAATCCAAACGAGGATTAATGGCTTGACGAAGCGACTGGTTCCCCACCTGGAGTGCGTAACTCTTCAACCATTTCCTGTATTTCCAGCGGCGGTGGCGGAGTTAGACGCGAAACAACCCAGGTGACAACAAAGTTGATCGCCATGCCCAAGGTGCCAATTCCCTCAGCAGAAACGCCGAAAAACCAGGGTGACATTCCATAAAATTTGACACCCGCAATGTATGAGATGGTAAAGATAAGACCGACTAACATCCCGGCGATCGCGCCTTCCCGATTTGTCCGCTTGTCGAAGATACCTAAAATGATGACTGGGAAAAAGCTGGCTGCGGCTAAACCAAAGGCAAAAGCCACCACCTGCGCCACAAAACCGGGAGGATTGATGCCGAAGTATCCGGCAATTGCGATCGCAAACCCGACCATAATTCGACCCACCATCACTCGCAGCGATTCTGACGCACCTGGATTAATGATGCGGTAGTAGATATCGTGAGCAACCGCACTGGAGATTACCAAAAGCAAACCGGATGCGGTAGACAGCGCCGCCGCTAACCCTCCCGTCGCCACCAAGCCAATCACCCACGGAGCGAGTTTTGCCACTTCTGGTGTTGAGAGAACGATAATATCCGGATCGATGCCGATCTCGCTGGTGGCTTTATCGGGCGTCAGCTGAATCCGCCCATCCCCGTTCTTATCTTCAAAAGTAAGCAGCTTGGTGTTTTCCCACTTGTTCACCCAGTCGAGTTGATGAATTTCCTGAATCGTCTGGTTGTGCAAACTGTCGATCAGGTTATAACGGGCAAACGTTGCGAGCGCGGGGGCGCTGGTGTAGAGTATGGCGATAAATAGCAGCGCCCAACCCGCTGAGTAACGCGCCGCACGAACATCAGGAACTGTGTAAAAGCGCACGATGACATGGGGGAGTCCCGCCGTTCCCACCATCAAAGCAATGGTGGTAAACAAAACATCCAGCATCGATTTGTTGACAAACGGTTTGGTGTATTCCTGAAAACCGAGGTCAACCTGGATTTGGTTTAATTTCGGGACAATATCGCTAAAAGGGAACGCCAGTTGGGGGATCGGGTTGCCGGTGAGCAGCATGGCGATCGCGATCGCGGGAATCAAGTAGGCAATAATCAACACGCCGTACTGTGCCACCTGAGTCCAGGTAATCCCCTTCATTCCCCCTAAAACGGAGAAAAAGCCGACAATCACCATCCCAATGATCACGCCAGTGCTTACATCCACTTGCAAGAAGCGGCTGAACACAATTCCCACACCCCGCATCTGTCCAGCGACGTAGGTCATGGAAACAAAAACTGCCGCCACAACTGCCACTAAACGGGCGACATTGGAGTAATAGCGATCGCCCACAAAGTCCGGCACCGTATATTTACCGAACTTCCGCAAATAGGGAGCCAGCAACAACGCCAGCAGAACATAGCCACCCGTCCAACCCATCAGATAGATCGAGCCGTCGTAACCCAAGAAGGAAATCAACCCTGCCATTGAGATAAACGACGCCGCCGACATCCAATCTGCTGCTGTTGCTGCACCGTTGGCGATGGGTGGGACTCCACGTCCCGCCACGAAAAAGCCTGCACTTTCTTTAACGCGTGACTGCCAACCGATGTAGAGGTACCCAATGAAAGAAAGACTAACCAATAAAATAGTCCAGATTTCAACTGACATTCTTTCCCTCACTCATCGATATCGTATTTGCGATCGAGCTTGTCCATCTGCACGGCGTAGATGAAAATCAGCCCTACAAAGACAAAAATAGAACCCTGCTGTGCCATCCAAAAGCCGAGAGGAACGTTACCAAAACGCACCGCATTCAATGGCTCAACTAACAGAATGCTAAAAACGAGGGATACTAGCGCCCAAACGATCAAAAGATTCCGAATTAAAGCAGTATTGGCTCGCCAGTAAGCCTGACGTTTATCTTGATGCATAGATTTTTGCGGTTGCCAGAACCTCAAAAGAGAATAACTTGATTAGATTATCAGGAGTGGACGCGATCGCGCTCTTTTGATGCAGCCACCTAGCAGCGAAACATCTCGTAAAACTAAACGTAAAATCCCGGAGGGAGATAACTTCAGTTCCTACAAAATCCGGGTTTTTGAAGATTTACACTTACCTGCTCAGCGTATACCGCAATGCTCCAGCTTCTTAAACTTAGGAAGTGGCAGAAAATCTGCGATCGCTTCCGAGTAAATACATAAATTGGGATTCTAAAAACAAAATGCAAAATTTTGTAAGAATTGGGATGAATACTCTGCATTATTTGTCGGAAGCGATGGGAATACTAATAAAAGATAACGGGGAGTAAACATCCAAGAGGGCTACTGTGAACAATCCCAAGCATCCAAGCGAACCGACTGAGCCACTGGCGAAAGCAGAGTCCGAACTCAATGCATTTTTTAACCTGTCCCTCGATCTCTTAGGCATTTGCGGGCAAGATAGGTACTTCCAGAAACTCAACCCCGCCTGGGAGAGCGTTTTGGGCTGGACGCTGGAAGAATTGATGTCGCGCCCTTGGATTGAATTTGTCCATCCAGATGATGTTAATGCAACGCTAACCGCATCCGGACAATCTGCTGACAATGCGATCGCTCATTTTGAAAATCGCTATCTCTGCCAGGATGGCAGCTATCGATGGCTGTCTTGGAGAACGTTACCGCATCAAAATGGATGCTTCTATGCAGTTGCCAAAGATATCACCGAGCATAAAGCCGTTGAGTTAGAACTACAACAACTCACCGCCCAAGTTAAGCAACAATCCACAAACCTCGACCAAATTCTCTCAGCTTCTCCAGATCGGATTTATCTGATCGATAGAGCGGGAAAATATGCCGATACTAGCGTTGCAGGTGCCAAGGCACTGGGGTTCCAGCGTAGTGACATAGTGGGGAAGACATGGCAAGAACTCGGCTTGCAACCGGAAAATATGGGGTCAATTGAAGCGCACCATCAGACAGTATTTTCTACTGGGCAACCGATGACTGGCGAAGCTTACCTTCCCGCCATCGAGGGTTTCAGGCACTACGAGTACAATATCACCCCCATCCATAATCCAGATGCCAGTGTGGATGCAATCCTCAGCACTGTCAGAGATATTACCAGTCAAAAGTGGGCAGCCGCCGCCCTAAAAGAAGCCAACGAAGAACTAGAAAAGAGAGTAGAAGAGCGTACAGCAGAATTACAACAGGTCAACGAGCAACTCCGGGACGAAATTAGCCAAAGTCGGCGACACGCTGCGCTGCGCCAATGTGCAGAAGCAGCACGGCGCGAGAGCGAAGAAAGATTCCGCCGAGTTTTTGATGATGCTCCTATCGGTATCACCTTAGTCAGAAAACCTGACTATCGGTTTTTCATGGTAAATCGAGCCTTTTGTGAAATTTTGGGTTACACGGAGTCAGAACTGACAACCCTCGACCTTTTTGATATTAACCATCCTGAAGATTTGGAAATAGAAACGCCTTATCTCAAGCAAATCATTCAGGGAGACATAGACAGCTATCAGCTTGAGAAACGTTATATCAAGAAAAACCAAGAAATTTGCTGGGTGAAGTTAACGGTAACGGTAATCCGGAATGAAATTGGAGAAATCCTCTATGAATTAGGCATGGTTGAAGACATCACCGAGCGGAAACGAGCTGATGCTGAAATACGGAATGCGATGGAAAAAGAACGGGAACTCTGCGAACTGCGTTCTCGCTTTGTTACCACCGTATCCCACGAATTTCGCACCCCGTTGAGCATCATCATTCTATCTGCCAGATTACTAGAACGTTTCTCACATCAAGCAAGTGAAGAAAAAAAACGCGAGTATTTTGCTCGCATTCAAGCAGCTGCCAAGAATATGACCCATCTATTAGATGATGTGTTGTTTATTGGTAAAGCCGAAGCCAAGAAGCTCGCCTTTAACCCAGCACCTTTAGATTTAGAAAAGTTCTGTCACGACCTCGTGGAAGATATCCAAGTGACAATTAGCAAGCAACACGCGATCGCTTTCGCTTGTCAAGGTCAAAGTACCCATTTTTGTATGGATGAAAAGTTGCTTCGGCAAATTTTTACGAATTTGCTTTCAAATGCCATCAAGTATTCCCCGAAAGGCGGCAATATTCAGTTTGACTTAGTTTGCGACCAAGGAACAGCAGTTTTCTATATCCGAGACCGAGGAATCGGCATTCCTCCCGAAGCCAGAACCCGGTTATTTGAATCTTTTCATCGCGCTGATAATGTGGGGACGATTCCGGGTACTGGATTAGGACTTTCTATCGTTAAAAATTGTGTGGATTTACACGGTGGAAAAATTTCAGTAAACAGTGAAATTGGAGTGGGAACAACCTTTGCTGTTACGCTTTATTCAAGTAATTGTGGCTCTAAAGTAGAGGCAATTAATTCTCTCGTTCAAGCTTCATAAAATCTATAAATTATTTTGATGAAAATAATTTATAAAATTAAGGCATTCATTTAAATTTGAGCTTAGATATTTCCTCCCTTTTTTAGAAACTGCTTCAAAATCTCGCTGGGTTTGCGATCCCATGTATCGATGTGATTGTAAATTAACCCATCTTTATTAAGTTTATATGTAGAGTAGCCATTAAAAAATAGGCGAGGTTTCCACGGAAGGCGCAAAACACCGCGTACAGTCCAATTCGCCCTAATCGTCTCTTCGTCTATCTGCGCTACATCATGAAGATCGAAAAATATTTCTGTAAAAAATAGCTGCGCGTGAAATCGCAGCGTCCAAAAGATAATCCGATAGTTGAATTTCCATTTAAATTTATTCACTGGATCTTCAAAATAGATATCCTGTGTATAAATGTCGTAGGAAATATCTCTTTCAAAAAGCATGGGTAGATCATTTTTAAGCGTTTCCACCACTTGTTCTACTTGTAATTGATATTCCACCCGCATTCTCTCCTCAACCAGCGGCACAGTGATGATTTTAGCGGCTTTTTAACTTCTTTTTTTGCAGAAAACCGGATTCTATACCATCTGCGATTTTACAATGATTTTCATCGATTGCTTCTTGTCTATGAATGCGATCGCTTACAAAGTAATAAAAGATCCGAAATTCTACAGTAGACGGTATCTCCAGCTAATGCTGTGTCAGGGGGTTAGCGACAAAGATTTCTAGTCAAAAGTCTTCTGCCTAAAAATAAACTGATAGTTGCTGTCTAGATGACCTGCTAGCTATCCGTAATTTCTCTGAAATCTGTCGATTAACACATAAATAGTCAAAGTCGATTGTTTGCACAAATTGTAAGCAAATTGTTACCTTATTCATGAAAATCAATAAATATATGAAATATTCCAAGATAAGATACAAATTGAATATTAAATGTAAAAACTATTACAGCCATAAATCTTAATGCTAAAATTTGTGCAAAATTTTTTGTCAAAAGATTTTATTCCCCACGGGCATTGTTACCTGTGGAAGCCTGGATTAGTGTGGCTGCACATTACATCTGATATTTTGATCGCAGTCGCTTATTATTCGATTCCAATCATGCTGGTATATTTTGTCTCCAAAAGGCGAGATATGCCCTTTTATGGGATATTCCTGTTGTTTGGAACATTCATTGTTGCGTGCGGTACGACGCATCTAGCAGAGGTGGCGACGCTGTGGCATCCGTATTATTGGTTATCAGGATTCTTGAAAGCCTTTACGGCTGGGGTTTCTGTGTATACGGCGTTGATGCTAATGCCCTTAATTCCTCAAGCACTTGCATTTCCTAGTCCAGCGCTATTGGAAACTGCCAACAACACACTAGAAAAGGAAATTGCCGAGCGCCAAGCCACTGAAGAAGAACTACGAAAACTCACATTAGAGTTAGAAAGACGAGTTGAAGAAAGGACTGCGGCGCTACAATCTGCCAACATCTTGTTACAACAGGAAATTGTCGAACGCCAGCAGACAGAAGCGGCGTTACGTGAAAGCGAAGCGCAATATCGTCGCATTGTCGAAACCACGACTGAGGGAATCTGGGTTCTCGACACCGCAGGCAATACATCTTTTGCGAACAATCAGATGGCCCAAATGCTAGGCTATACCATCCCTGAGATGCTAGGTCAGACTTTATTTGCATTCATGGATGAAGAAGGTCAGGCGATCGCGATCGCTCAGATGGAACGTCGCCGCCAAGGAATTAAAGAACAACATGACTTTAAATTCACCCGTAAAGATGGCTGTAACTTGTGGGCGATTGTTGCTACAAATCCCATCTTCGATCAAACAGGACAATACATCGGTGTCTTAGGAATGATTACCGACATTACCGAACGTAAAGCCGCCGAGGAAGCCTTACGGCAATCGGAAGCGCAATTGAGACAACAAACAAACCAGCTAGAACAAGCTTTTCGAGAACTTCAACAAACCCAAGCGAAGCTCGTTCAGAGCGAAAAAATGTCCAGTTTGGGGCAGTTAGTCGCCGGAGTTGCTCACGAAATTAATAACCCAGTCAACTTCATCTACGGTAATATCACCCACATCAGCGACTATACTCAGGAACTGCTCAACCTGCTGTCCCTCTACGAGAAACACTATCCTCATCCGGTTCCTGAAATTCAAGCCCTTCTAGAGATGAGCGATTTCCAATTTATGAAGAACGACCTCCCAAAGCTGCTGGCATCGATCAAGGTGGGGGCAGAACGCATCCGTCAAATTGTCTTGTCGCTGCGAAACTTCTCTCGACTGGATGAAGCGGAAATGAAAAGCGTTGATATTCATGAGGGAATTGAAAACACTTTGCTGATTTTGCAGCATCGCTTGAAACAAGTCGGAGGCACTTTAGGCATTCAACTGTTCAAAGAGTATGGCAAGTTGCCGCTAGTCGAGTGCTACCCAGGTCAGCTCAACCAAGTGTTTATGAATATTCTCAGCAATGCAATTGATGCCCTCGAAGAGGCAATCGGGAATGGGTCATGGGTTGTGAATCATGGGGAAGAAAGTACCCATGAACAATTACCTACGATTCGGATTCATACTCAAATGCTAAACACCAATCAGGTAGCAATCTACATCGCTGATAACGGCCCTGGTATGAGTCAAGAGGTGCAGCAACGAGTGTTCGATCCGTTCTTTACCACAAAAAGCATCGGCAAAGGCACGGGGTTGGGGTTATCCATTAGTTATCAGATTGTAGAAAAACACGGTGGTCAATTAAAATGCATTTCCGCAGCAGGAATTGGCGCAGAGTTTGCGATCGAGATTCCCATTCACCAGACCAGTCGGCAGCCTGCTTTAGTGAAATCATCTGCCCTGTTTTTAGATCCGTAGAAATCCTGAAGAAATAGGAAACTCTCTGCTGGAAACAAGAGAACACCCGTATTTTCCCGGTTCCCAAATTTTGTAATTGCTCCAGATGTAATGAAAAAACTTAAATGATGGGCATTTTTTATATCGATAAAATTGTAAATAAATTAATTTCATCCAGAATCTCTGTAATCTCATATACAGACTAACTTTCTACGTCTAAAAATTAATAAGATTAAAAAGTTCTTAAGGTAATTTGTGACAGACAAACGAATTGTTTGTGACTTAGATCCCTAAAGAACCTATGTAAATTAAGGTAAAAGTAAAAGTTACGAATATAAATATAACTAACCTAGCTGAGGAAAAACAGAATATGGGAAATCTGAGCCGGATAGGTATATTTGAAGCTATATCCCAAAAAATAACCAAAGCTAGTGCCAGCAAAAATGTCGCAAGCATCGAATCTGGAGAAATATCCTGCGTGAAAGCGCCTATGCCTAGCCATGAAGCAGGAAGGCTGAAAGCCCTCCAGCAGTATGAGATTCTTGATACGGCTCCCGAACAGGCTTTCGACGATCTAGCGCGGGTGGCTGCACATATTTGCGGAACACCGATTGCGCTGATCAGCCTCGTCGATGCGAATCGGCAGTGGTTCAAGTCAAAAGTCGGTGTGGAAGTATCAGAAACACCGCGAGATATCGCCTTTTGCTCCCATGCTATTCTGCAATCCGATTTGTTTATCGTCTCAGATGCATTAGCCGACCAACGGTTTGCCACGAACCCTTTGGTAACGACTGACCCCAATATCCGCTTTTATGCAGGTGCGCCTTTAATCACACCCGCCGGTTATGCGCTGGGAACGCTGTGCGCGATCGACTTTGTGCCGCGTCAACTCAAGCCTGAGCAGCAAGAAGCCCTCTTAGCACTGAGTCGTCAGGTCGTAGCGCAACTAGAACTAAGACGTAATTTAGTAAATATGCGACAAGCGATCGCTGAGCGCTTGCAAGCAGAAAGTCTCTTAGCTAGTCAGAAGCGTGTACTGGAAATGATTGCTAGAGGAGACTCTCTCAATAGCGTCCTGAACGTCTTATGCCGCAATATTGAGAAACATTCCAGTAAAATGCGATGTTCCGTTCTACTTCTGGATGAAAATGGGCGCAATCTCCGCCATGCCGCAGCACCTAGTCTTCCAGAAAGCTATAATCGTGCCCTTGACGGAATCGCCATTGGGTCGCGTGTTGTTTCTTGCGGGACAGCTGCCTATTGGAAGGAGCCTGTAATTGTCTCAGATATTGCCATCGATCCGTTGTGGCAAGATTACCGCGAGTTAGCGTTGAGCAACGAACTGCGAGCTTGTTGGTCTACACCAATTCTTAATTCGGATGGCAAGGTGTTGGGTACTTTTGCCATGTACGACTCCCAGCCTTGCACCCCTAATTCTTATGATTTACAACTGATTGAAATAGCGACAAACTTAGCAGGAATTGCCATTGAGCGCCAGCGGACAGAAACCGCACTCCAGAAAGCGCACGAAAAGCTAGAAAATCGGGTTTGGGAACGAACCCAAGAGCTAGAAAAAGCGAATCAGACATTACAAGCCGAAATGGAAGAGCGCCAGCGAGCAGAAGCGGCGCGGCGGGCATCAGAAGAGAGATTCTTTAAAGCCTTCCGTTCCACTCCTGACGCAATCACTATCAGTACGGTGGCAGAGGGACGCCTTGTTGAAGTCAACGATAGCTTGCTAAACATTACTGGTTATACCCGCGAAGAAATCATCGGTCGCACCACAGTTGAGCTGAAGATTTGGGCAAATCAGGAGCAGCGCGATCGCATGAAGCAGATATTGCTGGAGGAAGGGTCTGTTCGCAACATAGAATTTACCTTCCTTACAAAATCAGGTGAGGCGCGTGTGGCATTACTATCAGCAGAGATTATTGACTTTGACAATCAGCAATGTCTCCTCGCTGTGAGCCGAGATATTACCAGCCGCAAGCAAGCGGAAGAAGCACTTAGAGTACAACAAGAGTTTCTTCGCAATGTGATTGACTCCACCCCAAATTTAATTTTTGTCAAAGACTGGGACGGAAAATTTACTCTGGTTAACAAAGCATTAGCAAGTATTTATGGAACAACCGTTGAAAATTTGCTTGGCAAAACCGATGCAGATTTCAATCCAAATTTTGAGGAAGTAGAACGGTTTCTCTCTGATGACAGAGAAGTGATAATAGGAGAAACGGAAAAAATCATTTCTGAGGAGACCCTCACCGACTCTACAGGCAACGTGCGTTGGTTTCAAACCACTAAGAAGTCTCTAGTCTCGCCAGATGGAAAAGCCCGACAAGTGCTGGGTGTTGCTACAGATATTAGCGATCGCAAACTGGTAGAGGATCTATTAATCCACGATGCCTTTCACGATAAGCTGACAGGTTTAGCCAACCGCGCTCTATTCATGGAGCGGCTCGGACATTTGGTTGAGCTGACAAAACGGCGTCAAGATTACTTGTTTGCTGTACTGTTTCTGGATCTCGATCGCTTTAAGGTGATTAATGACAGCCTTGGACATACAATCGGCGATCAACTACTTGTCGAAATCGCTTACAGGCTCCAGAGGTGTCTGCGTCCTGGAGATATGGTTGCCCGTCTTGGGGGAGATGAGTTCACGATTCTTCTAGAAGATATTCAAGATGTGAGTGACGCCACCCGCGTTGCGAACCAAATTCAAAATGAACTCGCTTTACCTTTTAACCTAAACGGGCAGGAAGTCTTTACCAGTGCCAGTATTGGCATTGCCTTTAACACTACAGATTCTCACCAGCCGCAAGACCTCCTACGCGATGCCGACATTGCCATGTATCGTGCTAAGGCATTGGGTAGAGCGCGTCATGAGGTCTTCGACATGACGATGCACACTCGCGCTGTGGAACTTTTGCAGTTAGTAACTGACTTGAGGCAGGCTGTTAATCGCCAAGAGTTTCTACTTCACTACCAGCCCATTGTTTCGCTCTCCACAGGTCAAATTACTGGATTTGAAGCTCTAGCGCGCTGGCAGCATCCAGAACGCGGTTTGATTTCTCCAGCTGAGTTTATTCCAGTAGCAGAAGAAACTGGACTAATCGTTCCTATCGGTTGGTGGGTATTACAGGAAGCGTGCCGTCAGATGTATGTATGGCAAAAACAACTTGTTAATGATTCATCATCCGGTGTTCCTGGCAACAAACCATTAACCATCAACCATCAACCATTAACTATTAGCGTAAATCTATCGAGCAAACAGTTTACGCAACCTCATCTCGCTCAAGCAATCCATCAGATTTTAGAAGAAACAGGTTTAGATCCTGGCTGTTTGCGGTTGGAAATCACCGAAAGCGCCGTGATGGAAAATGCTGAATCTGCGATCGCGACCCTCTTACAATTGAAAAAACTAGGCGTCCAACTCTATATTGATGACTTCGGCACGGGTTATTCATCTTTAAGTTATCTGCACCGATTTCCGATTGATACGTTGAAAATTGACCGCTCTTTCGTCGGTAGAATGAGCAGTGATAGCGAGAATTGGGAGATTGTCCGTACCATTATCACACTGGCTCACAACTTGGGTTTGGATGTGGTGGCAGAAGGAGTAGAAACAGCAGAGCAACTTGCCCAACTGAGAACCCTGCAATGCGAGTATGGACAAGGTTACTTTTTCTCCCGACCTCTGGATGTTGCATCTGTCGAGACATTCATGGCGGCAGAGCACCAGTGGTGAGGAAAATCGGCTGTTTTGTTCTGAGAATGTGGATTTTCCTAACACCCTATAGAGACAGTAACGAGAGCATCCCCTGAATTGCGTTCCGGGTCTTGGCGTATGCGTTCTCTTTGCTGCTCGTTTTCCTCACAAATTTAATAATTTCTTGGGTTCAAATTAGAAAAAATAAATACAATAAGTATAAATACATATTCAACCGCAAAAGGTTGGAGTTAGCCATGAACAATGTGCAGTACGCTTTTGTACTTCGACGACTGGCTACTATTTTGGCTGTAGCAATTTTGTCTTTGAGCCTGACAGCAGCCGTCACCGGAATTCTTCTATCTTTCTATTACGAACCGACCGCAGGTGGAGCCTATAATTCATTGAGGGAAATCAAATCAGAGATTCCCAACGGTTGGCTAATTCAGCGTCTCCATGAGATTGCTGGAAATGGATTAATTGGGGCTTCTCTGATAGCGATTGTTGTGATGTTTCTCGGTGAAAAATTTCGCCGAAGCTGGCTGACGGCTTGGATTAGCGGAATTTTATTAACTTTGGTAGCGATCGCGCTTGGTTGGACTGCCATGCTTCTCGATTGGACACAGTTAGGGTACTGGCGTTTCACCATCGAATTAGGCACAGTAGAAGCCGTCCCTGGAATTGGTTCCCTACTCCGAGAAATCCTCACGGGGGGTGGAGCCATCAATACGGTAACAGTTGCCCATTTGTACACGTTGCATAGTTACATTCTTTCAATTGGGGCACTGATTCTGGCAGTGATTCATCTCGGAGGACTATTGCTACAAGAAAAAGAAGAGAAGCAGACGCTGATAGAATCAGAAGCAAAATTAAGCTGACATACATCTAAATCACCCAAAAAAACTCAAACGTCTATGTCCGTCCCTCACCAACTGGCGGTTGGCAGCAATAGACAAGCCATTGTCATCGGTGGCAGTATGGCTGGGCTACTGGCAGCGCGAGTGCTTGCCGAACGCTTTAACCAAGTGACGATTATTGAACGCGATCGCATCCCAGACAAACCGGAGACGCGCCGAGGCGTACTCCAAGCCCACCAAGCTCACGTTCTGCTGTTGCGGGGGCAGCAGATTTTAGAGCAACTGTTTCCTGGGTTAGGTACTGAATTAGCGGCTGCTGGCGCTACTGCTTTGGACTGGACGTTAGACTGTCCCATGCTAGATTTTGGCGGCTGGGCACCCCGCTTTCCCTCCGGTCTGGTGACTCGTGCCTGTAGCCGGAACCTGCTGGAGTGGATGATTCGCCGCCGACTGGCTGCTTACAGCAATGTACGCTTTCTGGAAGAATGCCAAGCAACCGAGTTGTTGTCCGACACCAGCAAAACTAAGGTGACGGGCGTGCAGGTACGATTTCACAACCACGGGCAAAACACTAGCGCCGCAGATGTAGAGACGCAAAATTCCGCGTCTCTACCAGCCGATCTGGTCGTGGATGCAACTGGACGGAATTCCAAAACCCCTGAGTGGATAAAGGCATTAGGTTACACACCGCCTCAAGAGACAGTCATTAACTCCTTTTTAGGCTACGCCAGCCGTTGGTATCAACGTCCAGCGGATTTCCAAAGCGATTGGAAATCCATCGTGGTGTGGTCTAAACCAGGGGAAAACTCTCGCGGTGGGCTGCTTTATCCCTGTGAGGGTGACGCTTTTGTGATCACCCTGGCTGGTTTGGGTCGAGACTATCCACCCAGCGACGAAGCTGGCTATTTGGAATTTGCCCGCAGCTTGCGATCGCCGATTCTCTACGAAGTGGTCAAACAAGCCCAACCGATTTCACCCATCTACTGTCATCGCGGCACAGAAAACCGCCTGCGCCACTACGAACAATCTAGATTGCCAGAAAACTTTGTCGTCTTAGGTGATGCCGTCTGTTCCTTCAATCCTATCTACGGTCAAGGTATGACCGCGGCGGCGATGGCTGCATTAACCCTGGAGGAGTGCTTGAAAGAGCAATTTCAGCGTCACTCTCAAGACGATTTAACGGGTTTAACGCGGCGTTTTCAAAAGCAACTGGCTAAAGTGAATCATATCCCTTGGCTGATGGCGACCGGCGAGGATTTCCGCTGGCCTACGACCGAGGGCGGTCAACCCGATCTAAGGACCCGATTTATGCAACGGTATCTGGATCGTGTGAGGTTAATCACGATTGAGAGTCCCGTAGCGTTCAAAGTTTTCATAGAAGTGCTGCACCTGCTGAAACCGCCCACCGCGTTGTTTCAGCCTAGTATCTTAATGCAAGTCCTAAGGCAGGTAATCACTCGGCGTCACCAAGATCAACCGAATGCTAATGAACTATCTCTTCCGAAGCTGCCGTCTTCTGCTGTTGATTCGTTAACCTGAATAGTGTCCGCATCGGCGATGAATTGCCGATGCCATGACTACAACAGCAAAGGAGGTATCTATGTCTGTGCTAGAGGGTTCTTGGAAGCACGAATATATCACCAGCAATGGAATTAAGCTGCACTACGTCACCCAGGGAGAAGGCCCTTTGATGCTAATGCTGCATGGGTTCCCGGAATTTTGGTACTCCTGGCGGCATCTAATCCCCGAATTTGCCAAAGATTATAAAGTCGTCGCCCTTGACTTGCGCGGTTATAACGACAGCGATAAGCCAGCAGCTCAATCGGCTTATGTGATGGATGAGTTTATTAAAGATGTTGAAGGGGTAATTCAGGGCCTGGGATATTCTAGCTGCGTGCTGGTAGGACATGACTGGGGGGGCGCGATCGCTTGGAATTTTGCCTACGCATACCCCACGATGGTGGACAAGTTGATTGTGCTAAATCTGCCTCACCCTGCCAAATTTGCCGAAAATATGCGTAATCCTCAACAACTATTACGCAGTTCCTATATCTTCTTTTTTCAGCTACCTTGGCTACCAGAATTTCTTTTACAATCCTTCGATTACCAATCCATTGAAACGGCTATCACGGGTATGGCTGTTAATAAGAATGCCTTCACAAAAGCCGATCTGGATGCCTATAAACAAGCTGCTGCAAAACCTGGTGCCCTGACCGCCAGCCTGAACTATTATCGCAATCTTTTTCAGCAGAGAATGCTCAGTCAAGATTGGAGTATCCTCCAGGTTCCTACGTTAATGATTTGGGGAGAGCAAGATACTGCACTTGGTAAAGAACTGACTTACGGAACTGAAGCGTATGTCAAAGACTTGACGATTAAATACATTCCCGACTCTAGCCATTGGGTACAGCAAGAGAAACCGCAACTGGTCACTCAATATATGCGAGAGTTCCTTGCCGCTACCAACATCTGAGCGATAGTTTATTCTGCAACTTTTAAGATTGGCTCACTTTATTGCTGATATTAGCTTTCAAGGTGCCAATCAAGAGGCTGAAGCTGCTTTTTAAATTCTAAGCAGCTCCAGCCTCAAAGCGACAGATTGCCAATCTATTAATAATCTTACCTTAGTCTTCATCTAACAGCGATCGCACTTTCCTGGCGATGTGGGGAAAATGCGATCGCGTTGTTGTAGTGGATGAGGAAGGATGCGATCGCTTTACTATAAAAGTTAGCCTGTAATCTTGGTGTGCCTGGATGCAATTTCTCAACAGCGGATGGGAATACTACAAGAGAGGCACTATCACGTTTAGCACGTAAACATTGACATAGAACAAGCGGCAGCTTTCTCAAATTCGGCAAATTTCCCTTGTTAGACGGTGCATCTGTAACACCTTAGCTAGTAGTCTGGCAAGATAGTAAAATTACCAATTTTTTGTGGAGATAATTAAAATGAGTGGTTCGCAAGCAAAGTGGAGTGCTGATGGGAGCTATATACATCCCCTAGACACTCATACCAAAGCGAAGCATCAAATTCTTGAAGAGTATATTGAAAATCTAATTATTACGCTTTATGGAAAAGGTAGGTATGGCGAAACAACGTTTACTTTTATCGACGGATTCTGTGGTGGTGGTATGTATGACGATAAAGATAACAATACCGAATGGCAAGGTTCTCCCCTAAGAATTATTAAAGCTGTTCGAGAAGGGTATAAGAAGTCAAGGCGTCAGTATCCACTAAATGTAAATTTTATTTTTATAGATAATAAACAAGATCACTTGGATTGCCTAAGAAATTATTCTATGCCAAAAGCGGGGTTTGGTAATTTAGTAGATTCCTTATCACATGAATTTAAGTGTGATGAATTTGAAAGTTTATTAGTCGAAAAATGCGAATTTAGGTGTGGCGAATTTGAGGATTTAGTAAATTGGTGTGTTTTTACTGTAAGTGCTCGTAAGGGTCACTCATTCTTTCTACTCGACCCCTTTGGGTGGACTGATATTTCTATGGCTAGTATTAGACTTATAAATTCTATTACTGGTTCGGAAATACTTTATACCTATATGATAAGGGATCTTAAAAGATTTGTTATTGGTAAGCATGGAAGAGATACAGCCACCTTTAACAGAATTTTGGAAGCAGATGGATATTATGAATCAGTAAATTTAAAAAGTCTAGATGAACCTGCTGAGCAACGTTACCTTAGAAATGAATCTTTAAGATTATTCAGAGAAAAGGGCAAGGCTAAATATGCACACACATTTTCTCTTATACCAAAAGGGTATATCGTAGTTATATATTACCTTATGCATTTCTCTCAAAATTTAACAGCATTACAGGTTATGAAAGACACTTTATGGAAGTATAACAACTTGTGTCATTTATTTGAATTTGAAGTTTATGGTTTTGGATTAAAAACTGTAGATCATTATAAACAATCTCCAAAATTAGATTTTTACATAGAAGGTACCATTGATAGTCATAACGCTTGCATAGAAACACTAGATCGCGAGATAGGTCAACTGATCCGTAGTAATCATGAAGGAACTCAATTTCGCCAGATTTGCAATGATACTATGCAACAAAATCCAGCTAATAAAAAGCATTATGAGTATTATTTTAATAGATTAAGAAGAGATAAAGAAATTGAAGTTGTAAGAAAAGGTAAAATTATAAGGGGCGAAAAAATAGAATTGCAGAACAGTGATATAATTAGAGGAACTGGTAACAAGCAAATATATTTATTTTGAGGATTAATTTAAAGTTTCGAGGGAAATATAAATGTCAGGATAATCTTAAAGTTTACTCTTGGTATGCCATATGTCTATTGTAAAAGGAAGCGAAAAAATAGTTAATCCACTTCAGAAAAGTGCGCTTAACAAGAAAGGACTTTGTGATTATGTAATCAATGTAGCATCAGGTTGTTTACATGGATGCACTTTTTGTTATGTACCTTCGACTCCTGCAATTCGGACAAGGCAAGCAGAGCTTCGGGAAAAAGGAGTAACTGATCCTCAGATGGACTGGGGACAGTATCTTTTTATCCGTGAAGAGATACCTGAGCGGCTAGAAAAAACCCTAAGCCGTAAAAAGTCTTGGCACGAAACACCAGAAGGTAGAGGTGTAGTTCTACTCTGTTCAGGCACAGATCCATATCAAAACAAGCAGACTGCAAGTGTAACTCGTGGTGCTGTTGAAGCTCTATTGAGGCATAACAAACGAGTCAGAATTCTAACTCGTAGTCCTTTATGGGTAAATGACCTCGACATTCTCAAACATCCCAATGTGATTGTTGGTATGAGCCTCCCATACCTAGATGATGAACTCAGTAGCAAGATTGAACCTCACGCACCTCCGCCTTCTGAACGCTATAAAGCTTTTGTGAAAGGTCATCAAGCTGAGTGTCGGTTGTATGTTGCAGCTGCTCCTACTCCTCCAAAAATGGCTTTAGATGACTTTAAAAGGTACTTTGAAAAAATCATGCAATTTGAGCCAGAAGTTATCTTTTGGGAACCCATCAATGCTCGTGGGACTAATGGAAAACGGATGGTAGCAGCAGGATTAGAATTTGCCAGTTCAATTATGACTAGACACTCATGGGCGGAACGCTTCAAAACACAATGGGAAGAAATTGAAGCAGCTGCCAAAGAGATAGGATGTATTGATCGGCTTCATATTTGGCCCGATCCTGAATTGAGAGGGTATGTTGAGGACGCTAAGTTAGAGCATTGGTTGTATAAGCCAACCGTGGAAAAATGGGATGACAGTGTGACAGACTTACCATCCAAAGCGAAATCTACTTCTGCCAGCCGCAAAAAGTCATCAAAAAATATCGTTACCGTTCCCTGAGAATAATCAGCAGATAACTTTCACTTCTGCTCTCAGTTTTTCTTAAGTGACTGCCTTAGAAAAGCCATTTGGCATAAAGTAGCGAGCGATCGCGCCCCTCCATCCTCCACCGCAAAAAGAAGTCACAATAGTTAACAGACTTGCCTAGAGCATCTAAAATCAAAGATTGCCCCTAAAAGTTCCTTACCATGTCCTCAGATGATATCCGCGCCACGCGGTTAGAGAAAGTCGAACAGCTCAAGCAACGGGGAATGAATCCCTACGCTTACCAGTGGGAATCCAGCCACCATGCGGCTCAATTGCAGGAAAAATACGCAGATTTGCCCAGCGGTGAAGAAGTTGAGGTAGAAGTCGCCATTGCTGGACGCATTATGGCGCGTCGCGTCTTCGGCAAACTTGCCTTCTTTACCTTGCAAGACGAAACTGGCTCGATTCAGCTGTATTTAGAGAAGAAAAGAATCGATGAAGGAATGGCGGATGTCCCGGATGCCTTTAAACACCTAAAGGATCTAACGGATGCCGGGGATATTCTGGGAGCCAAGGGGACAGTTAAACGCACGGAAAAGGGTGAGCTATCGGTTTACGTCAAGCAGTACGCGATTCTCACCAAGTCGCTGCTGCCTTTACCGGATAAGTGGCATGGATTGACGGATGTCGCCAAGCGCTACCGTCAGCGTTACGTGGATTTGATTGTCAATCCGGAAGTGCGGGAAACCTTCCGCCGCCGCGCTCTGATTACCGCCGGAATTCGCCGCTATTTGGATAAACTCGGCTTTATTGAAATTGAAACGCCAGTGTTACAAGGAGAAGCTGGTGGTGCGGATGCGCGTCCCTTCGTCACCTATCACAACACGCTGGATATGGAGTTGTATCTGCGGATTGCCACAGAACTCCATCTAAAGCGGCTAATTGTGGGTGGATTTGAGAAGGTGTTTGAATTGGGGCGGATTTTCCGGAATGAAGGGATTTCCACTCGCCACAATCCCGAATTCACCACGATTGAGGTTTATCAAGCCTACGCCGACTATCAGGACATGATGGCGCTGACGGAGGGAATTATTACCACCGTGGCGCAAGAGGTGCTGGGGACGCTGGAAATTACTTATCAAGGCGAGCCGATTAACTTAACACCGCCTTGGCGTCGCGTGACCATGCACGACTTAGTGAAGGAGCAAACAGGCTTAGATTTTACCACTTTCCCAACGCTGGAAGCCGCGAAAACAGCAGCAAGTGAGGCAGGTATCGGAGGCGCACAAGAATGCAAATCGATTGGCAAAATTCTTAACGAAGCCTTTGAGCAAAAATGCGAACCGAATCTGATTCAGCCGACGTTTGTGCTGGATTATCCGGTGGAAATTTCGCCCCTGGCTAAGCCGCACCGCTCGAAACCAGGATTGGTGGAGCGATTTGAGCTATTTATTGTGGGACGGGAGACGGCGAATAGTTTCTCAGAATTAACCGATCCTATCGACCAGCGACAACGACTGGAAGCTCAAGCGGCGCGGAAGGCGGCGGGAGATTTGGAAGCGCAAGGCGTTGATGAAGATTTCCTGACAGCGCTGGAGTATGGAATGCCGCCGACAGGTGGTTTAGGGATTGGAATTGACCGCTTAGTGATGCTGCTAACCGATTGTGCCAGCATTCGGGATGCGATCGCTTTCCCTCTCCTCAAACCCGAAAAATCCGACGCTACCCCAGAATCAACCTAACCCCTGCCCCTTCCCTACTAAGGAAGGGGAGAATTAAAAAGAACCCAACAACCCAAAAATTTCTTCCTTTTCTTTCCCAGTAACAAACATTTTTCCTTTTCCCTTCCCTACAAGCTACCGTGTATACACAAGTGACTTGTTTTTCTCTCCCACGCTCCCAGACCTAACCCCCAACCCCTTCCCTACGAGGGAAGGGGAGCAATATTCAAAGCCCCTCTCCGTGTCGGAGAGGGGTTTGGGGAGAGGTCTGCCGACTTGTGTATACACAGTAACCCCTACAAGGGGAGGGTTAGGGAGAAATAGGCAGGGTTGGAAAGAGGTCAATATCGCTAATTCGACACTTCTGCCATTTCAATCACGCGACCGTCCAAATCTTTTACCAAAAAATTCAATGGTTTGTCGCGGCGAATTTTGTGCTTGACGCCCCGCATTTGTACCCGCATCAGCACCATTTCTAAACAATCGTGGTCAAAACAAACGTGGCGCTGCTGGTTTTTCTTCCCCAAACTGGCTCCAGAAATTACGTGCAGTTGGGTGTTCTTCTTGAGCTGATACCATAAACCTTCCGTACCATTCAGCTTTTGGGTAGCAGTGCTTCCTCCCAACGTGGGTGAGAGATAAAGCGGATCGATGGCAGTAGCTCCCAACGTTTGCTCGTAGTTGTAGTAGTAGTGCAGCGGCACTTCTGCGACTGGCAAATCTAACAAGCCTTCATAAAACTGTCGCGCCGTGTCTAAATCGGACACCATGACGGTATGGACTTTTGGGGCGCTGGTGAGAAACATCCACATAGCACCAGCGTAGGCTGCCAAGAGCATCACCATGATGCCTTGAGTAGACAAGAGACCATCTAGAGGTAATTCAGGGAAAAAAGCACCTAAATGAACGAGCTGAGGCAGAAGAGAAATCGTATCAATTGCTGCTAGAACCATGAACCTACAAGGCTTGAAGAACTCTATTGAAAACTAAACTTACGGTTGCACATAACACTTTGACTGTAAACCAGTCAAGAGCGCTATTTAATTCTATCAAGCTTAAACGAGTCTCTAAAATACTCTGCAAGTCTGCCGAAGTTAATAAAACTGACGCAGCAAGTCATCTAGCTCGATACTGAGACAAGGCGATCGCTACGATTTCAGATACCCGATTTCTCTATGAAGTCGGGTATTTTGCCTTTACAAAATGAGAAAGATAATCAGAAGGATGCGAGTTTGTTGAGCGCGATCGCTACTCCATTCATCGCACTGAAGCGATCAAAGCAGCTAAAAAAATAAAGGGCGATTGGCACTCTTCCCACCGACTAAAAATACAAGTATCATTTCCATTCCTGAAAACACTAGATATATTAGGGATCGTTCCTGGATAGAATGACTCCAGTAAGTGATTCAAAATCGTGCAAATTCCTCATTTCCCTGAAAGCAATCATCCGATTGTCAAATCGCTGTTTCATTACAGCGATCAGGAATTACTGACTTTGTTTCAGCGCCATCCGGAGCAGGGGCGCTTCTTCGTAGCGCTTTTCAGTCGCTATAGTCCGATTGTTTATACCCTGATTCAGCATTTGGCGCGATCGCCTGTACAAGCAGACTACCTCTTCGCCCTCACCTGGCGGCACATCTACTTTGAGCTAGGCGGACTGGATTTGCGCGATGTTAGCGGGACTGGGATGCTAACGTTCCAGAACTGGCTGATCAACATTACTGCTGTATGTATCAACCAGGCAGAATTGCCGCCCGTGGAGTCAATTCATTACAACCTACAAGCGGCTTCCCCGCCCCTGTGGTGTTATGTCGAACAAGCGTTGGAGCGATTCCCGCCGATGCTGCGATTGATGGTGCTGATGGCGCAGACCTTTAACTGGAGTCATACGCGGATTGCCGCTTATCTCCAGGCAGAGGGAGAAACAATTTCTCCCGCACAGGTTCAAGTCAAGCTCCAAGAAGGGTATCAACTGTTAGAAGCTTCTTTACCAGAGGATATTCGCACAATTTATCTGGTAGGAGCAGCTAAGCAACAAAAAGGTGAGAAGCAAGAGGCAAGTGGAGCGATTAGCTATGAGTTATGAGGAGCGAGGGTGGTTGTTTGCAGCATTCGCTAAACTAGGCAAAAATAGGGCACAAAAAATAAAAGAGAACAATGCTAATAAATTGAGAGTCTTTTCTGTTTCTTTTATCTTTTTACTGTTTACTTTTTACTTGCCGAGCAGTGCCAAAGCCGTTAGTATTGACCAACAACTCAGTATCCCCTTGAACAATGGCACCCAAGGATATGCGAGGGAAGATGCTGACCGACTGCTGCGATTGGGCGCACAGGAGAAACAGAGAGGGAACCTGGCAAAAGCAATTCCCTACTGGATACAAGCACTGGATATTTACCAACAAATAGGCGATCGGCGGGCAATCGGTCAGACATACGATTATTTAGGTCTTACTTACGCCCGCTTGGGACGCTACTTTGAGGCGGAAGATGCTCTGCGACGCCGGTTGGCGGTTGCCCGCGACGAACCAGACTTCCAGGGGCAGATTTATGGCTTAAATAACGTCGGCACCGTTTTGCTGCAACGAGGTGCCGTACAGGCGGCTTCAGCAAGCTTTTCTGAAGCGCTGAGAATTGCCCAAAGTATCAACAGCCAAGCCGGGGAAGGACTGTCGCTAAGTAATCTAGGATTGGCGGCGGCAAATAGCGGCGATTATTTGCAAGCGATTAAACGTTACGAAGAAGCCTTGATTTTTCGGCGTCGGGGGAAAGACCCGCTGGGCGAGGCGAATACAGTGAATAATTTGGGAGATGCTTATCTGGCACTCAATCAATATCGGGATGCCCAGATTTCATACCGTGGGGCACTGAGATTGGGTCGGCAAACACGCGATCGCTCAACTCAATATCGAGCGATTGATGGTCTGCTAGTCGTCTACAGCAAGCTTAGGCAGTATCAGGAGGGTTTTGAACTGCTTGATCGCCGCTTAACCTTGGCTCAGGAATCGCAAAATTTGCGGCAAGAACTAGAATCGCTCAGGTTATTTGCCCAACTTTATCAGGTCAGTGGCAACCCAGTAACGGCGCGGACCTTCTACCAACGAGCGATCGTTTTGGCGCGTACCCTTGGGGATGAGCAGGAAGAAGCACTTTTGCTCAACAATTTGGCTCAAATTCGGATTAGATAAAGCGCTTGAATCAAAATACCAGCGTAGAGATGCAAAGCTTTGCATCTCTACGCTCCGGGTCAGAAAGATGGAAACAGTTAGTTCAGCAAGACATTCCCGTTTTCCTGAATAGTCATGGCATTTTTGTCAACACTGAGATCCGTTGTTTCTTCCAAAACCACCTCTAACATTCCTTGTTCGCCTGATGTTTGGGGAACAACTCTCAACAGTGCCCCATTCGGACGTTGAAAGGTCAGATTTACAGGGGTTTTCAAGCCTTGGAGCGTAATATTATCTCTACCCGGTAGTCTTCGCTGATTGGTATCGCCCAGCACCTGGTAAGTAATGGGATCGCCGGTTTGGTTGATCAGCCTGACATTCACCATCCCATTCATGGGCATCACGTTAGAAGCGGGAGATTGTAGCTGTTCCGGGGCTGGTGCTTGAATCACAGCACCCGGTTGTGTCGGCGGTGCCGTCTCAGCGCCCGGTCTTGGCGGCGCTGGGGATGTTGTCTCAGTCGCAGAACCTGGCTGGAGTGGCGGAGCGGCTGGGCAACCTGCGGGAGGACGAATGCCCGCTTGAATGTATCTAGATTCGTAGAAAATGCTAGGACAAGGATTTAGCGGCGAAGCACCCTGAGCGTTATTCTGCAATTGGTTGACATTGCTGGGAGTGGAGTTATTTTGCATCATGCGATCGCCACTGGCCGGTGGTTGCATCATGCGATCGCCACTGGCCGGTGGTTGCATCATGCCCTCTCCACTTGCGGGTGGTTGCATCAGGCGATCGCGAGTATCGCGCGGTTGGTCGATCTCCCCTGGAGCCGAGTTCATCTGAGCCAGCGCTGGTAAGCCAAAGAGCAAACTCCCGCAAATCGCGCCTGCTAACGCTAGTGTTTTTTTGATTGGCTGATGTTTGTGAATCATGATTGATTCTCCTTTAATTCAGTTTTTTAAAAGCATTTATACTGCCCGACTTCAGCAATTTGGTACTCGTCGGGCAGCAAAAAAAGATTTAAATTCTAGTCAGTTAAAGGCGAAAGTAAAGAATTTGCTCTTTTTACTTTTGCCTTTTTCAAAAAGTTAGGCTTGCTCCCAGAGTTCTCTAATTTTGTCGGGTAAGAAGCCAGCAATTTCCTGAATCCGTTCTTCGGACAATTCATCTTTTGTCGCCGAGAACACAGCCTTAATTGCCATTTCCGGTTCTACCCCTTGCGGCAAACCTGCTTCTTGGCGAATCCGGAATAGAAAAGTATCAGCCTTAATGATCAGGGGAGGACGAATCCGGCTAAGGAAATGGACAATTGGATTGGTATCCTGCCACAAGTCAGCAATTTCGTTTTGCAGCGCCTTATCTTCTGTCGGTTCTACTGGTTCATGCAGTTCAGAAGTCACCCGATCGGCGGCTTCATTCGTCATCATATCCCGCATGGTACGGAACACAACCTCGCTAATATCTCTAGCATCAAAGATATCTTCCAGTTCGCCCCTGAACATCACTTTCTCTAGGAAGGGCATATCTTTTGTGGCAATGGGAACCACAGGACCTTCCTTAAGGGCTGCTGGCGGGTTTTCCTCCATTTTTTCCAACAGGCGTTGCCCTTTTTCGGTCAGTCTGGCACTTTTAAATTTAATTAGATGAGGTGCTAAACCATCAGAGGGATCGTAGGAATTGGCAATGCGGAAGTCGAACTCTTTCGGATTAACGACATCCGTGGTATCTTCCTGATTAGCGTAAGCATTGCCAGTAAATTCAGCATCGATATACTGCTTTTGATTTAAATAATCTAAGTGCCCCATCAGGTCGGTTTCTGTGACTTGTCTACCAGCGAAGTCTGCCGCCGTGAAGGCTACTTCATGCTTACCCGGTTCGCTGTCACCTTCGTGAATTTTTTTGAGTAAAATGTAGGCAACATCTTCTCTTAAGGGTATTGTCATCAGAATCTCCTTATATTTTGAATGTTGGATTTAGTAAACGTGGCGCTTTGCCCTAAACTTTCCATAAGAAAGGACTCGTATATAACGAGTAGAGCAATTGAAACTCAAAGAGAGTCTCAAAACCACTTTTGGGTCTAAATTTGGCTAAATTGCCTTAGCCGCTATTCAAGAAATTAGTAGGTCAAGCTTGATCCCTGCATCTGCCAGGGGAAGCATTTCTAAAGTAGAGTCTTCGGAAGGATGAGGAAGGGGATGAAAGATGAATGAATTTGTCCTTCCTAATATTCTTCTGTGGCTGCCGGTAAAGTGACGGTAACGGTTGTACCTTGATGGAGAATGCTTTCAATCTGGATGTGACCTTGGTGCGTTTCAACAATTGCTTGCGCGATCGCTAACCCTAATCCAGATCCCGTTACCGTTGTATTTCCCGCGATATGAGTTCTGGCTGGATCGACTCGATAGAATCGGTCGAAAATGTGGGGCAGTGCCGACTCTGGAATGCCGATGCCAGTGTCGCTGACTCTGACTTGCAGATGGGGCATCCCGTGGCGTTTCGTGGCGAGGCGATTCATGGTATCGACCCATTGCAATGTCACATCAACTTTACCCCCTGCTGGAGTGTATTGCAGGGCGTTACTAACCAGATTTGTGAAGAGACGCGCCAGCTGATCCCAGTCACCTTCAATAGCAAAGGCATCCTCTTCAAATTTGGGATTTGGGATTTGAGAGGGGAGATTTTCTTGCTCAATCATTCCCATATTTAAAATTGGCAATCCAAAATCGAGAGATAGCTTGACACCTTTCTCCGCAGCGACTAGCTGTTGTTCTTCAATCACCTCCATCAACAAGGCATCAAGGTGAACTTGAACCCAAGTGCGTTGTTTCATGCCACTATCCTGCCGCGCCAGAAATAGCAGATCGTCCACCAAACGCCCTAAACGCCTAGTAAGCCGTTCTACAACCTTCAGCTGTTGTCGGTAATGGATAGGTGCCGCCCCAGATGCCGCTATCAGGTCGGGATCGTCCAGCGCCACCTGCACATTCGTTTGAATCATGGCAATCGGGTTCCGCAGTTCGTGGGAGGCGTCAGCGGTGAATTGTTTAAGCCGTTGGTAGGACTCTCTCACGGGTTCCATCGCCAAACCGGAAAGCCACCAGCCGCTAGTCGCCACAGAAATCAACATTAGTCCGGTGCCAAAAATCAAATCAACCATCAACAAGCGAGTCGGTTTGGCAACCTCAAACCAAGGATGGCTGACCCGCAGATATCCTAGTACCTGACGCCCCATTTGCACTCGTTGCGTCACCTGTCGCAAAAGCAGCTTGGAGTCCTTCGTTGCCTCCCTGGCCGAAGACCAAAATTCCGAGTCTAATATCCCTTGCCAGGAAGCCCGAACGACCGGCACGGTTTCACCAGTGCGGTTGAGATGAATGGGAATATCTAAAGGTTCGGAGAGAGTTGACCAGAGTAATTCACCTGTGGGGCTAAACCACTCTAGGTCGATGTGGTCGTCTTCAGCGGCTTCTGCATCGTTGCGAAAACTGGCTTCGACGTTGACGGATGAACTGCCATTCGGGGCGGTTTCAATCACGAGCGATCGCTGCACCACTTCCACTACATGATTGAGCGTGTCATCCACGCGCTCAATCAGTGTGTTGCGGACATACAAATAAACCCCAGTAGCAAATAGCAGTAGCAGTACCGCTGTAACAGCCGTGTACCAAATAGCTAATCGCCGACGAGTAGCTTGAAACATAAATTAACTCAATCTTTTGCCAATGCTATTCTGGTAACTCACCTAAACGTTGCTAGTCGGTAAGCGTAGCTAGGGGTAAAATTTTACTATAATAGCTATCTTCTCAATGCCTGCCTTTCCCAACTTCGATAATATTAAAAATATTAAATTAGCAAAAAAATTAAGCATATAACTTCAACACTAATATCTACTTTTTACACAAAGATACGGAGAGAAATCAATCTAACTTCGCGTACCTTTGCGTTTTCCTTAGCGTACCTTTGCGTTTCAAATATTCAATCTAAGCAACTTTAAGCAGCACTGCGTTGCCCAAATTGAGTCAGGAAGCGGAACGCCTTGACAATAGAACTCGCACAATCTCTGGGAGAAGTGTCGTAAAAAGCACGCCATGCGGCGGCTTTGTACTCGTCATAGCGATCTGCTCGTTCTGGAAATTTGTCCAACCAAGCCAAGCGTACGGCATGACCAATTAGCACATCTAGCACAATATATTCTTCTACTTGTAACTCTGGATTCGCTTGAGCGATCGCTGCCAATTCCATTAATGCCTCAATATTTACCTTTCGGTATTCCGGTGCCTGTATTTTATTGAGTAAATGCTCGATTCGCAGAGCAAAATTCTTTTCCCCTGGCGTCATTTCTGACAAAATCAAATGGCTATCCAAACGATTGCGACGCTCTAGCTTATCCCCAATTACTACACCTTTGCAGTGTTTCAGCAATCTCCAAACGCTGGGATAAAAATCTTTCGGTACTCGATTGAGTGCCCCATCTAGTTGTCGCTGTCGCAACCAACCCCCAGCAGTGGGTGCCTCTTCCTCATCGGGTTCCACCGGCACCACCCACTCAATCTCCTGTTCCTGCTGTTTGACGTGTAAGGATTCTTGCTGACGCAGCACTTGATTCATCCCCTCATACCCAGCCAATACTTGGCGCAGCCGCATTCTCACTTCAAAAGGACTTAACTGCATCAAGTGTTCGTAAGCTTCATCCTGAGTCAGGCGCAACTCGTGCGCTAATTCGCTAGTCAATAGCAGGATCAAATATCCCACCCGCAGCGTCAGCAAACCATCAAATAGCTGAGGTTCCCCCTTGATCAGCAGACCTAGGTAAATTAGGATTTCTTGAGTGAAGACGCGATCGCGAATATCCTCCCCACAGAACTCGCGGATCTTGTCCATAATTTCTGTATAAGACATCGGGCGTGCCATCAGCGACGCCTCAGTATACGCCTTGCCCACCGTAATCTGCTTGCCCCGCACCAGGATATCCGTCACCGCATCCGATAAGCCAATATCAACCTTATTCAGTAACCCAGCGGCATGACGTACCACCGTCCAGTGGGGGGACGCTTCGCTGGTGCCTGCCTTGGTGTAAACTTCATCCAGCAAATCCGCCACTGTCACTCGCTGTCCTGGACCTCCAAAGCCGGTATCAAAATCCAATCCCTGCAACCGCACCAAGGTATGCAACAACTCGATTTGTTCGTAGATGTTTTCCGACTCCCGCAGGCTAGAGAGCAATAACCCCAAATTGGTTTCGCACTCCAGCATAAATTCTTGAGTATTACCCAGCGGCCAATTTTTATCGGGATGGCTGGTCAGGTAGTACCGTCGTGTCGCGGCATCTTGAACCGGCGATTGGGTAAACTCAAAGTCGTGTAGAAAATCAATTCGTTGTGTCCCAGATGTCAGCATCAGCTGATTCAGCCGCCCCAATTTCACTCGAACCCCATTGCATAAACCATCTTTTAGCTCCTGCATCAGTTCTAGAAGCGCCTCTGAGCCGGTTTCCAGCATTGCGTGGGTCAGCAACAACGTCATCGTAGGACGCCCTAGCTCAAACCAATTGCGCTGAATATAAGCAAGTTCGCTCTGAATTTCAGCAACTAAGAAATGGTAGTCAAGGGTCAGGTAAAACTGCTGTTGATCCAAAAATGACGGTAAGAAGACAATCGTCTCGCTCCGGATGCGAAAAATCCTCGATGTTGTTAAAGTCCGCAACCGGCGCACGGGTCTGCCCGTGAGTCCCAGCTTATCGTTCCGCCCAATTTGGGTATAAACCGCCGAAAGTTCTGTTGCTTGACGCACCTGAATCGGCTCCAGTTGTTGCGGCGTCTGCGTTGCAATGCCGTGGACTGCTAATTCAGCCTGTAACTTTTCATCTTCTGCCAGCAGCGCAATTTGTACCATCGGGTTTCCTTCCCGACCCACACTCAGGTGCCGTCCCAGCGGGTCAATATCTCCCACCGCGATTAACTTTTCACTCAGCATTTCTCCTAGCAGGTACAAGCTTTGCGCCCACACCAAGGGGATATTTTCATTCGGCAGGCGCGGTTGGGTGTGGGGGTTCTGTCTCTCCGCCTCAATCTTTTCCGCCGGGACATAATAAAGCTCCGGTAGCAGCCGCAAACCGTCCTGCTCAATCAGCAGAAACTCCAGGCACTCTTGATAGTCCTTAACTTGTTCCATGTCTCCTCGAAACAAGCCATCCAGAACCAGGTAGGTGAAAAATAAAGGCCATTCGCACTCAATATGCTCAAATTGCTGCAATTCCCAAGGTTCGTAGTGCAAGCGGCTGGTATCTTCCAAAACAGTTTGGTGTCCATCTCGCAAAAAGCGTTTGCACCCGTAGCGTCCCTCCAGCTTGTCGATGATTTTCTGTCGAGTGCGTTCCATCAGCTCCATATTTTCCACCGCAAAGGCTGGGAAACTAATGACGCTTAAGCTAGCCGCATCCACTTCTTTGGAGCTAGATTCTCTTGGTAACAGGGATTTCAGGGTCATGCGGGCGCGAGCAATTTCATCCGGCAGCACGTGAATTACAGAAGCCTGAGAACCTCGCACTCCAAATAAATCCAGTCCGCTAATTGCTTCTAAAGCGGCTTTTGCCATCCCGACCGAACTGGCATTTAGTTCTGGATTCCCCCGGTTTATCTTATTTCCTCGCTCCCAAATCCCATAATCGGGGGTTCGGTAAGTTCTGCCAATGTAATAGACCAGATTTTGGACAAAGTTGACTTCGTCAATGGCGTAGATGATATGTAACCCCGATGCCGTCATCTGAGCCAGCATCAGCAGAAATAGCGAAGTCGCATCCAACTGCAAGTGTCCCCAAGCGTCATCGCCGACTACGACATCACCGCTGCTGGTGTTGTATTTGGCGTGCAGGCAGTCTAGGAGGGATTGGCTTTGTTTAAATTGCTCAACTTTGTGGCTCTGTCGCATCATACAGAACAACAGCCCGCGCATCAGCTTGACGACGCTTTGTTCTAGCTCGTAGGTGCGCCCTTTGTCTTCATCGACTTTGCGGTAAGCTAGCGCCAATCCCCAAACGGCGAGAATGCTGTAAACGTTGTCGCGTACCCAGGCATCGGTGTAGTCGCCGTGGGCGTTAATTGCAGTACTGGCGGGCAACAGACCCGTAATCGGATTTTGACGGTTGAGAATGACAGCCTTGATCTGGTGGTAGTAATCGTCTAGGCGATCGCTTAGCGGTTGTGAGGCGTTTAGCAACATATCATTCTCCTAAAGAGCGGGGGTGCTGGGGGGTCGTCCCTGGCAAAACGAAGAGAGTGTCAGAAATCCAGCCCAAGTGCTTTTTATTTTCGCACCAAAGCTAAAATTCATCTGCCTCGCGAAGCAGATTGTTGCACGTTTACAATTCTTTATTTACATTGTTTTACTGATGGTAACAAAAGTTTATTTTACAGAGTTAAGACTATGCAAACTCAAGACCGCAACGATGCAACCAAGATTGGCTTTACGCCCCAAGCTAAAAATTGGAATGGGCGTTTTGCCAGGATCGGCTTTTTCATTGCCATGATGATTGAACTCACCACAGGTCAAGGCGTGCTTCACTTCTGGGGTCTGATGTAATATATTTCAATTTTATAAATTTGGTCAATTTCAAAAGCTCGCTGGGAGTTTATCTAGGAACTCCCAGTTTTTTGTTTCCCAAATAATAGTAGGGGCAGGTAAAGAAACCCGCCCCTACTATTATTTATCTCGCTAAAAAGGATTGTCTAGCGAATGTATTCTTTGAGAATACTGTTGCGATTGGGATGCCGCAACTTGCGGAGAGCTTTCGCTTCAATTTGACGAATCCGTTCGCGGGTAACGTTGAAGATTTGACCGATTTCTTCAAGAGTTTTCATGCGTCCATCATCCAAACCGTAGCGCAGACGCAGCACATCCCGTTCGCGGGGGCTGAGGGTGTCGAGGACGCTTTCTAGATCTTCCCGGAGGAGGTTTTTAGAAACTTGATCTTCGGGGGTTTCACCATCTGCTTCGATGAAGTCACCCAGACGGGAGTCTTCTTCTTTACCGATGGGAGTTTCTAGAGAAATGGGTAACTGAGCTGATTTAGCAATGAATCGCAGTTTCTCGATGGTCATTTCCATACGAGTAGCGATTTCTTCTTCAGTGGGTTTGCGACCCATTTCTTGAGATAGAAGCTTCGTTGTTTTCTTGATCCGAGAAATGGTTTCGTACAGGTGAACGGGTAGTCGAATGGTGCGAGATTGATCTGCGATCGCTCTCGTGATTGCCTGACGAATCCACCACGTTGCATAGGTGGAGAATTTGTAACCTTTTTCGTGGTCAAATTTTTCAGCGGCTCGAATTAAGCCTAGACTGCCTTCCTGAATCAAGTCTTGGAAGGATAAGCCGCGATTCATATATTTTTTGGCAATCGAAACCACCAAACGCAGGTTTGACTGCACCATTTTGTCTTTAGCGCGGCGACCTACATAGAGGCGATGTCGGAACGCTGGTAGGCGCTTCTTCACCTCTTTAGACCACTCTTCTTGTTGGGGTTCTCGCCCTAGCTGAGTAGCGAGTTGTTCCCAGACTCGCTCAGATTTCAGCACTCCCTCAGCCCACTCTATATCCTGCGGTTCCCGCTCTAGATTTTCGATCAGTTGCTCGCGCAAACGCTCTAATTCTAATAAGTCGGCTATCTTGCGTGCGAGTTCAATTTCTTCATCGGCTCTTAAGAGACGAATCCGACCAATTTCTTGTAAATAGAGACGAATCGAATCCTCAGTGTAGTGTTTCTTTTTCGTTTGCACCCGACGACGGGATCTACTGACCTTACCAGGCTTACCTTCGTCTTCATCGGGCGTTACGTCTACAAAGTCGTCTTGATCCGCGTCTTCATCAATTAAGAGATCCAACTCGCTCTCAGGCGGAGTGATGATTTCGAGTACGTCGTTGGCCTGGGTCATGCCGAATTCCTCATGCTCCTTCAGTTAAAGACCAGAAGATGGTGTTAGTTAATCTACAAAACAAGTTAGCCAGTCGTTTACCTTGCCAGCTTTCAACGCTTGCTGACTGGCTCAATGAGAGAAAAGGGAGAATGCGCTTGCGTGCAACGCCAGCGTTTGATAACCGCGTTGAAATAGGTGTTAATGCTGGTAGTGTTCAAAACCTTTCCGATTGTAGCCTTTCTCACAAAACTTGCACGCTTTTGGTTTATTTAAACCTTCAAATATGAAGTTAATGTCAAGGCGGCTTTTCCCAATGGATAATCCGATTGGAATTGATACACCCACTCCGATCTCATCTCCTTCAACTAGCTTGTACAGGATTTACCAGCAACACTCGCTGGTTGATTTGGTGATGCCTCCAGCCAGTTGAGCGCTGTCTTTCTATAAATAGCCTATAGTTAAGCGTCAAAGGTTTGGGGAGAGTAGCACTAAGCAGTAATGAACGTTTAGGCAAAACTAGAGAAAATATTGCTTAATTTCGCATTTTGCTTAAATGCAACTCTATCCTACTGACGCTTGATGGGCGATGGGTTGCGACAAATGGCTGAATTCTATTCCGTCATTCTAATCAACAAGAGCCAAAATGTGACAGAGAAAACATCAATATATTTCCCTTTTAGGTTAAAGAGGTCAACTGACTTTGCTGCCACAGCGCATCGATGGTAACAAATTGATATCCTTGCTGCAATAGTTTAGGCACTAGCTGGGCGGTCGTTTCAGCCACATCTTGACCTCCATAATAGCCATCATGCAAAACAATGACCGAACCATTTTGGACTTGCCGCAAAACTCGCTGTACGACGACGCTAACCCCAGGCTGTACCCAGTCTTCCGGCACCACGCTCCACATGACAGGTCGATAGTTCCACTGCTGCAATAAATCTAAAGTCTGGGGTGTAAACAAACCATTGGGAGGTCGAACGTCACGAACAAATTGTGGATCGAGTTGACAGGCGTGTTGGATCGCCTGCTGTGTCTGTTCCATACTTTGTTTGAGGTCAGCTGGACTCAGCTTGGGAAAAGCGCGATGATCGTACCCATGTAGCCCAAGCCAGTGACCCCGCCGGTAGACTTCTTTCGCAGTCGCTGGTGCGCGGTTAACGCAAACACCCAGCCAAAAAAAGCTGGCGGGTATGCCGTAGTGGTCTAGCACTTTCAAGAGTTCGGGAGTGTATTGGGGATGGGGACCATCATCAAACGTGAGAGCGATCGCTCGTGAATTTCCAGTACCCGACCACAGACAACGGGGAAAGGCAGGCTGAAGAATTCGGTACACAATAGGAAATAGCGGAGCTAGCTGCATTTGCTCTTTGATGTCGTTTTTCTAATGGGTGTCAACAGACGGTGAGTCTCAAAGGTCAATTTAAACAACAAAGCCCATGTTTTGCCATACTGGCGGGAGCTTCTCTTTTATTTGCTCTCTCTGGGTGCAGCACCGTAACCACTAACCAGTATGAAGCAACCGCCCGGACAACTTTAACTTGGAAAGTCGGTTACTCGACTAATCCGGGTCGCAATCAAGAGCGAATCGAAACTTTTGGCTCTACTTCCTTACTCAACCGCAATGGGGAGAAGCCAGAAGGCGCGGTAATTGGCCCCGACGAACGGGAACTTTGGTGGTCTGCACTGCCACCACGACCCACGCTTGATGAAATTGAACAGCGGCTGCAACCTGCCGAAAAGGCAAGCCAGCCAGAGATTTTGCGAGATGTGAATTACCAAATTACTTATCGCAGCAACGGGCAGAGTGTTACCTTGCCGACGAATTACGATGTCTATCGAGAGGTTGTCAAGGCATATCCTTCCCAAACGCCTTTAGAGCTGACGCTAGGAGTCAATGATTCCTCTGTGGAGAAAGCGGAACCCAAGTTTGAGAATTAAAAGAGATATTAATAAGCAAAAATTAAGGCGGGGGGCGATCGCTTCCCTGTCTCTCGGCTCCGCTGCCCCCTGCTTAATTCTTCCTGCGGACTTTAGCCACAGAGCGTTTCAAAACAACAGGTGTCTTTAACGGTTGACTACCCTTAATTAACGGCTGGTTACTCTCCAATGCTTGCAGACCATCGAGAACCGCATCTCGAATCGCCGCTTCCGGTTCTTGATTCAGCATCAGCCGAAAGTATTCGGCAACACTACGTCGATGCTCCCGCTCTAACCGAGCCTCTGTAACTAAGGCACAAAGTCGGCGAACCGCAATCAGACGCTTCAGGGGGTCTACCTGCGTCAGCTCCGTTAACCAATGGTTCAGGTTAGCTTCATCCCGATTTAGTTGACGGCTAATAATTTGCCAGAGCAAGAGAATCAGGGTTGCCAGAGTGCCCAGACCTTGAAGAATTGCACCGGCAGCAATCCAGGGACTGTCAGAGTCTACCCAGATGGAAACTGCCATATAGGTGCTAAGGCTGGCAATGCCGCCACTGCCAACGGCAAGCGTTAATTGCCGGTTGGAACCACTAAAAAACCGTTGCAGGCTCGACCAGTGTACTTGCCAGTCCCACTCCTGCATTAGGTAACCCAGCAACATTACCAACACACCAGCGCCGGTAGCCAGTAGGAGCTTCCAGTTCCAGAACAGCATCACCACCACAACGGCGCTCACCACCAGCCAGCTGCCCGACCCCTGACCTGGGTACCGGGTAAACAGCTTGAGGACTGGCATTTTTAATTGTTTCTGCGACAGAGCCAATTGGATCTGGTTTACGAGTTGTTGTCGCCAAGACGACGCCTGTGCCACGAAAGTTTCCTGCTTAAGTCAGATAGATTATACCTAACGAGTTCACTATCGTAATACCTTTTAGTCTTTAGCCGGTAGCCCGTAGTCATTCGTTCTTCGTTTTAGCAAGTTGACCAATGACTACGAACCAATGACCGATGACCGCTCACAAACCAAAGCTCAAGTCATCGACGGTCAGACAGCCATCAAAAGCGTAGAAGGTGATCCGATAGATATTTGCTACTGCGACGCTCAGCTGACTGTTCGGAGGAATATTGGAATCCGTTCCGGCGAGATTTGGCTCTGTCAACTCCGAGCGCCCTAGGAGTTGGTTTTGCTGGTCGTAGGCAGATAAAATTGTTCGCTGAGAACTGGTGACAAAGCCACTGACAAAGCGAACCGGAAACTCAAAGGAAATTTCTATCAAGCCGTTTTTAGGGGCACCCATGAGGACGGTGGTGCCAGATCGAGGGGGGAAAGCGGGGTTGGAGGGATGGAGAGCGATCGCGTTTCTAAACGTGAGACCCCATTGCTGAAACTGGCGCTCCACCACGTCAAAGCATTTCAAGTCTTCCATGTTGAGGCGAACGCAGGTTCCCTTATTTAAGGGGAAGCCGGAGTCAGCGCTAGCTGGCTCTTCGCTAGGAGTAGCGACAACGGTGGACGCATCGATCGACTCAATTGTTGGTGCGGATGCGGATGCGTTAAAGTCGCTGATTTCATCCCACGGAAGACTGCATTGCTTTGCCATAACGTTCTGTGAATGTACTTTTTCAAGAACTGGATCGCCGTTTATTACTCCGACACAGATATCTCCAGACTTGACGGAGCTATCACTTGGGAGTGACGACCTGAAGCTACTAATCCCCCCTCTGTTCATTCAGCCTCCTTGACTTATGGGGCATCTTTTACGATCTGATTCCGAGTAATGCTTCTTCCCTCAGGCAAAAAATTCCGCATTTTTAATTTCTTGTGAGGGAAGTTTTAGAAGAAATGTTCCAGTCATCAACATTGGCTGATGACTGATTGCCATCGCGATCGTACACACCCTGTTACTTATATACGCAAAAACCCGGTGAGGGGTTTCACCCCCTACCGTTTGGATTATCTCTGATTTTTTCTAATTTGGCGGAAAAAAACCAGCGGCTGGATTAGCATAGCGGAAAGTCTTATCAACCGGCTGACGTACTTTTACCTTAATTTACATCTGCCTTTAGGGATAACTATTTGCAAAATCTTTAATTTCAAGACGGTTGTTTTATCGTTCCTTTAAATTGCGGATAAATTACAGGATCGTTGCTCCAGTTAGGCTGGGCGCATTTGGTGCTAGATCGTTTGGTCTGATGCTACCCGATGAAAAATTCTGAAACCACCGACATGTAAGCGTTTCATCGTTCAAAATCTAAAGCAAAAATCTAAAATAGTATCAGTCACCAGCTCAACTGAGCATCGCCGATTGAAACTGGGTGTTAGGAATCAACCAGTAGTCAGACGTTCTAACACTCAACAATTCGCGACAATGAGCGCTTGTGGCGATAACAATGAGGTTTATTCATGATTCAGCCACCCGGCTTTGAGATGCAATCGATTGTCACTTCCTTGGGAAGAATGGTGTACTACACCCCCAAGGGGGCACCTTGGCGCTCGGCGGATGCAGCCATGTCAGAGAATCTGCCCACGTTGGTTTTCCTACATGGCTTTGGTGGCGGGTCATCCGCCTACGAATGGTCGAAAGTCTATCCAGCTTTTGCAACCGATTATCGAGTGATTGCACCCGACCTAATTGGTTGGGGTCGGTCTGACCACCCCGCACGCAATTACCAGATAGATGACTACATCAACACAATTATTGAGTTCATCGAGCAGACTTGTAACGAGCCAGTACCCGTCGTGGCATCTTCTCTCACGGCTGCTTTTACAATTAGAGCTGCGATCGCTCGCCCCGATCTCTTTAAGTCCCTGATTCTCACCACACCGGCGGGTCTGTCTGACTTTGGGGAAAATTACACCCGTAGCTTTTTTGCCCAACTCGTTGCTACGCCCATTCTGGATCGCTTGCTCTATAGCACGGGCGTTGCTACGGAGGGTGGCATCCGTAGTTTCCTAGAACAGCGACAATTTGCTCGTAGCCGTCGCGTATATCAGGAAATCGTAGACGCTTATTTGCAATCTGCCCAACAACCCAATGCGGAATATGCAGCGCTCTCTTTTGTTCGGGGAGATTTATGCTTCGATCTATCCCTTTACATAACTCAGCTAAACGTGCCTACTGCCATAATGTGGGGGGAAAAGTCCGAGTTTACGGGTCCGGAAGTTGGCAGGCGGCTGGCAGCTTTAAATCCGCAAGCTGTCCGGGTTTTTCAGGCGCTTGATGATGTGGGATTGACGCCCCAACTGGAACTGCCTGCGGTGACAATCGGCTTCATCCGGCGATTTTTAGACTTGCTGGACTAGAAATGTCAAAGAAACCCATTATTTTAGAAAATAGTGGGTTTCTCTACCGCAAGATTAGTCTGGGAACCGGATATCAATGACTGTGGAATTGAAGTTATAACCTGAGCCGTCTAGTTCTACTGGAATGCCAATTTTGAGTTTGGTACCGCCGACAACCGGCCCATCTTTTGTGATTTGGGCTTTAGTACCGAAAGTCATCAGCATATCGGTACTGAAAGAATCAGGTCTAGGATCGGGGAGCGCTTTGACAGAACCATCCGGTTGCGGGACGGTCACGCTTCGGGGCAGGATCTTGATGGATTTAATCTCCATCTGTCCGGCGGGTTGATTGCGGATAATAATATTCGTTTTTTTGTCCTTCTGGAACTGGTCGATTAAAGCCTGGGGATCTCGCACATTTAAACCCCGGACAATCAAATCCATTTCTACGGGTTTTGTGGTAACGCCGACTTGGGCAACCGAACCGGAAGTGCCGGGAAAAAAGAAGATTCCTACAATAACTGAGAGAATCACTAAGGCAGCACCCACATCTAAGATGCTCACCTTGCCGAATAAGCGACCTTGAGAATCCAAAATCTTCATGCAGAATTGTCCTGGCTCTAGCTAAAAAACTGGGGAGATTCAGTAACCTCTAACTCTACAAATCACAAGGTAGATGATACTTAATCCGGCAGTCTTTTGTCAGAGTACCATGAGTGTCGCCTAGAGAGTGCTGGCAGATGGCTGGTTGTAAAGCCTTCCTGAAAAGACTGCCTAACTTAGTCTACGACACGGATGTAGCCTTGTTTCAGGCTGTCAAATACTCGGTTGACTTGGATCTGCTCTTCGGAGCTGAGAGCCGTCTTCGATAACAGCGCCGCCATCAGCCGTTGTTGGTCATGGCGAGTAATTCTGCGCGTAGTTAATAATTGCTCGACTAATTGAGCGATCGTTAGGGAGAGGCTTTGAGCTTGCATCTGGTTATCGGGGCACAGGATTCTATTTAAATTTTCGGTAAACTTGCCCTCCAGTTCATCAGGACATTCACCGAATCTGGTGATGAAAAATGGCTAAATTTTCAGGAGTACCGAATCAGTATTGTACGGGGGAGCGATCTTAGTTGGAGGCTCTGCCCAGGCTTGAGCGATCGCAAAATCTCTCGATTGTGGTTGAAGCTGCAACTTAGAATTCTCAAATCACGTCTGTTTGTTTCAGACTAATGAAAGTTGTTGTCACATTTACGGGGAGATGCGATCGCATTCTATAAGATTCTCTTTCTCTGGGCTGATGCTTGGGAAGAAGAACAAGAATCCGAAATTGTGACTTTTAAAATGTGGTGTTGCCTCGCCTGCTTTCAGGGTAGGGAGTGTTGAAATTGTCAAGACTGGTCGCCGATCGCAACTGTCGATTTGATTATCACTCGTATTCGCTATGAAGTTGAACCCCTTGTCATTTTTTTCTCGTCGTTCCTCCCGCCGCTGGTTCTATCCGTTCCTCTCATCTGTAGTGGCGCTGTTTATTTGTGTCGGTTTGCCTCAGTCTGGGCAAGCAATCTCGTTGTTTGACTTGATTTTGCGCGGCGTTCAGGTAATTCAGCTGTCGAGTATTTCTGATAAACAGGAAGTCCAAATTGGTCGGGCAATTAATAACCAGCTAGTCAGTCGGGAGATTCGGCTGTATCGCAATCCCCAAATTGTTCGCTACGTTGAAGAGATTGGTCAGCGGTTGGTGGCGAAGAGCGATCGCCCTGATATTCCTTATACGTTTCAAGTCGTTAACGATAAGGGTCTCAATGCCTTTGCAACAATGGGAGGCTTTGTCTACGTCAACACTGGCTTGCTCACAGCAGCAGAGAATGAAGCTCAGTTGGCGAGTGTCATGAGCCATGAAATCGGTCATATTGCCGGTCGTCATGCAATTGAGCAGATGCGGAAAAGTGCGCTAGCTCGCGGCGTAGCGGCAGCAGCAGGGTTGGATCGCAACCTAGCCGTTCAAATTGGCGTGGATTTGGCTCTACGGCGTCCGAACAGTCGGCAAGATGAATTCGAGGCGGATCAAAAGGGACTGCAAACCATGATTAGGGCAGGTTATGCTCCCTCTGGAATGGTGGCTTTCATGGAAAAGCTGCTCAGGGCAAATTCGGTGCCTACATTCTTAAGTACCCATCCGGCAACCTCGGATCGGATTAAAGCTTTGGAACGTGCCATTGACCCGGAAGATGCCAATGTCGGCGATGGGTTGGATGAGCAGGCGTATAAAGCAAAAATTCGCCCTCTGATTTAAGGTCTGAGCATCTGGCGGCGCATCCGACTCACCTGAGATGGATCGATTTGCGTCACTGCTTCTTTCAGGGGTAGTTTGCGAACACGACGCCGCGCCACATTGACTTGATAAACCAAACTGTTGGTGATGTCCAAGCCAGTCAACCAGCCACTTTTCTGGTGATAGGCACCCGTATCGATGTCAAGCCAGCCGTTGCCTTGAGCAAGTTTTCCTGGTGCAACTCCAGGCAGGGTAAAGGTGATGGTGTGACCTGTAACGATCAGTTTATCGGGGAAGTAGGGCTGGGGAATGCTGTGAAATTCTTCGCGAATCCAGCAAAATTCCTCAGCGGTTTGCTTCTCGAAGGGAATTTGCGGATGGACGCCTGCATGAACCAACCAGACATCGCCTAAGTCTAAATATGTGGGTAGCGATCGCATCCACTCGATATCCTCTGTTGGAATACCCGCTTCCCCATAACTGTTCACGGTTGCATGACCGCCACTGTAGAGCCATCCTTGCAGCGCTGGGCCGTAAATTTGTCCATCGCCCAACACGTCTAATAACATTTGCTCGTGGTTGCCCAACAAACAATGGTAGGAATTTTGCTTAACAAATTTAACAACCTGAGCGCTGTGAGGCCCTCGATCGATTAAATCCCCCAAAAAATAAACCGAGTCATTTGAGGAAGGAGCGATCGCTTCCAATAAGGTCATCAGGCCTTCGTAGTGGCCATGTACATCACCAATCACAATGCGACGGGGGGTCATTTTGCTCATCCTCAATCCGATTACTCACAACCTTAGATAGCGCCTCAAAGTAAGACACCGAATCACTGTCGATCAAAACTTATACACTCATGGACATCCCTAGTCATGTCGCCCAGGTTATAGCGCGGGTGGGGGAGTGACTTTCAAACGCGGCACAGTATCATCAAATTCCATGTCTTACCAATAAACCATTGGTAATATGTTTGTTGCGTCTGCTCCGTTACAGCTAGATGCAACTTATAGCCCGTTAAAACTGATAACCACGCTAAAACTGGGTTGATTAGTAAGTCAATCAAGTAGGAGAATGTCAAAAAAGGGAATGTCCTTGTATTAAGAGTTTCACGGAGCGGATGCACAGCCTGAATAGGGAACACCAAAAAAGCACTGGGAAAACCAACTAGAAATGGGAAGTTAAAAGTCAAAGGTATATTTTTAAAGCTGACTTTTAAGTTCTAAATTCTCTTCTAAGTGGCGGGATGTATCAAATTGTAAGTATGGTAGACTACATTATTAATCATATCTCGCCTAGCTTGAGTAGAACCTTCTGGGATCGGGAATCTCTCTGAAGGCGGTCGAGTGTTGGGTGAAACAGAGCGAGACAATCAATAGAAAAATTCTCTCGCTATCGTTAAATGTCAGGATTTTTTCCCTTAAAGTTCCTTGCCTCCTGTGTCTTCTAGTGTGTCTTCTGCTACGCTGCCAGTTATTATTGCTCTGAAACAAGCTAGTAGTATCGCTTGGGTAAATCAGGCGATCGCTAACGTGGATACTATTCTGCTCGATCATTCCCACTGCGAACGGAAAGCAGCAGGAGTTGCTTTGAATTTGATGTTTCGCTATCCTTCTTATACTCAGTTAGTGCGGCAGCTTACCAGGATCGCCTGCGAAGAACTGGAACACTTTGAGCTGGTTAATCAGTGGCTGGAACGTCGTGGCATCCCCCTCGCTGCCCTCTCTGCGCCTCCCTACGGTGCCGGGATGAAGGCGCAAATCCGCGCTAAGGAGCCGGATCGGTTATTGGATTCATTGCTAGTTTCTGGGTTGATAGAGGCTCGAAGTCACGAACGGCTGGGATTACTCGCCACCCACTTGCCCGATCCAGAGTTAGCCCAATTTTATGGCAGCTTGATGGCATCTGAGGCACGTCACTATGGCGTTTATTGGGTGCTTGCCGATACTTACTTTGAGCGTGCTGTTGTCAACCAACGGCTGGAGGAATTAGCCGTCGTTGAGAGTCAGTTGCTGGAAACGCTGCATCCAGAACCGAGAATTCACAGCTAAAGGCAAGAAGCAGATGAAGGCTCAATATCGGGATTTTGTGATTCGTGGCTGGGAAAAGCGCGATCGCACTTTTGCAGATGATGTCATTCATTCGGTGTTAACCGAGTATGGCTTGCCTTGGCAACCAGAGGAGGCAGATAGGGATGTTCTAGAGGTAGAAAAATTTTATCAAGATCCTGGGGGTGAGTTTTGGGTAATTGAAAGAGAAGGGAAAGTGGTAGGGACTGGCGCGTATTATCCAGTGAAACGCGGGAACAGAGCGGTAGAATTACGCAAAATGTATTTATTGCCAGCTGTGAGAGGGCAAGGACTGGGTAAGTATTTGTTAGAACAACTCGAAAATGCGATCGCTTCTCGTGGTTTTCAGGAAATTTGGATTGAAACCGCTAGCGTTCTCAAAGAAGCAGTCAAATTGTATGAAAGTAGTGGGTATGAACCAGCAACAGGTGTTGAGACGGCAAGATGCGATCGCGTCTACGTTAAATTCCTGTAAGCCTCACGACTGATTTAGACCATTTACATTTCCGTTTGCTACTAAAAAAAACAAAACATTCTCCAGCCCTTTCTCAAATCGCAATGTTTTGGCAAGATTGTCTCGCTTTGAAAGGATTGAATCGATGATAATCATATCGGGCTTGGCTGAGATTGCCTTTTCAAGACATTCCTGACCGTTAGAAGCTTCAACAACGCTGTAGCCTTTTGCCTGTAACACATCAGTAAGTATCTTGATTGTTGATTCATCTTCATCTACTACCAAAACTTTTTTCTTTGAGGTTTCTTGAGCCAGAAGCGATTCGATAGCATTTAGAAGTTCTTCCTGGTTAATTGGCTTTGCCAAATACCTGTCAATTCCTAAACAATAACCTCTATCTTTGTCTTCTATAATTGATAAAATGATTATCGGTATGGTTGTAGTTTCAGGGTCATTTTTCAGTACTGCTGCCACATCAAATCCATTCATAGCAGGCATCATCACATCCAGAATAATCAAATCAGGATGTTCTTTTTTAACCTGTGTAATGGCATCCATACCGTCTTTAGCTTGCCTAACAATATAACCTTCTGCTTCCAATTGCTGGGTGAGAAGTTCTCTAATAGATGCTTCATCGTCTACCACCAGAATTGTTTTCTTTTGTTTATTAGAAGAGGCTTTAGAAGTGATTACGTGACCTTTTAGTTGTTTTAAAAGGGTGTCCAAATCAACTTTCTCAAACTCAAAATTTCCGCCTGTACTGATAGGTAAGGTGAATGAAAATTTGCTTTCTTTACCCAATTTACTTTCTACCCAGATTCTACCCTGATGATGTTCTACGATTTGCTTGCAAATGGGCAGTCCTAAACCAGTTCCTTTAGGTTTGTCTGTTAATGTATCACCTACCTGCTTAAATTTTTCAAATACTTGCTCTTGGTCAGCCTCGGCGATGCCTATACCACTATCAATAACGCTGATAATAACCTCGTTGTTGATTTTTTTTGCTCTGCAAGTTATGCAGCCTTCTGGCGTGAATTTGACAGCATTGGAAATTAAATTAATCACAACCTGAACGAGTCTATCCTTATCACCCACTAGCTCAGGTAGTTCATTTTCGATATCCTTAATTAACTTTAGCGGCTTCGTTTCAAATAAGGCGGATGTAGCCGCTGTTGCCTGTGCAATTATTTCAGATATATAAATTGGTTCTGTCTTCCACTCAATCTTTCCTGCTTCTAACTTTGCCAAATCAAGGACACTATTGATTAAATTTGTTAGTCTTTCCCCTTCAGACACAATGATGTCAAGGTTTTCTTCTACTTGCTTGATGGTTTTCCGAACTTTCTTATCTTCACTTTGAACTTCAGGAAATATAACGGAATCTAGTTTTTTCTTGATAATTTTGGCGAATCCCAAGACGGAGGTAAGAGGTGTTCTTAACTCATGGGAAACAAGAGATAAGAAATCTGACTTGGCACAATTAGCAACTTCAGCGGCTTCTTTAGCTTGTTGTAACTCTTGTTGCGTCCGCTGGCGCTCGGCAATCTCGCTTTGCAAATTCTGAATAGTATGATTCAATTCAAGAGTACGTTCCTCTACTCGAATTTTTAACTCTTCCTCAGACTTTTTCAGAGTTTCTTCTACCAACTTTTTATCAGTGATGTCTTCATAGGTACCTAGAATACCTACAACATTCCCTGCATCATCATGGAGTGGAATCTTATTAGTTTCTGCCCAAGACTGTTTGCCATCTGCTTGAAATTGAGTTTCAACGATATGATATTGGGGCGTATCTGCCTCCATGATGCGATTGTCACACTCGCGGTACCAGTCCGCCTCCTCCTTATTCCAAGCCAAGTCGTAGTCTGTTTTGCCAACAATGCCTTCTGGCGCATTAACCCCTGCTACTCGCGCAAAGTTGTAATTGCAACCCAGATAAACAGACTTTCTATCTTTCCAAAAAATTAACTGCGGGATGTTGTTCATCACTAGCTGTAGCATTTGCTTACTCTCTCGTAGTGATGCCTCTGCCTCTTTAGTAGGAGTAATGTCTTCTACTGTTCCCACAAAACCGATGAGTTCGCCTTTATCGGAAAGCAAAGGAGATGACCGAATGTAAGCCCAACGTACAATTCCCTCTCGTGTTTGAAAGCGACATTCGTGGGAATATTCCTTCCGCTGATGCGTGTAGGTATACCATTGTGCAATAACGCGATCGCTATCTTCCGGATAAACTGACCGCAACCAACCATCTCCCAAGCTTTCCTCAAGTGTAAAGCCACAAATTGCTTGACAGCGCGGGTTTGTATAAGTGCATTTACCTTCAATATCTGTCATAAAAATGCCGACAGGCAAACAAGCACTGAAAGAACGAAATTGCTGGTCGTTTTTCTTAAGTTCTGCATTGACGGCTTCCAAGTCCAATGCTTGTTGTTTTACCTGTGCTGTATTCTTAAACAGGCCAACAAACATCGATACTTTCGAGAGTAATATTTCCGGTTCAATCGGCTTAACCAGGTAGTCTATCGCGCCTAGGGAATAACCTGTGAATATATTAGTGTCGCTTGTGCCGTATGCGGTTTGGAAAATAATCGGAGTCTGGCGCGATCGCTCTCTAGCTCGAATCAGCCTTGCTGTCTCAAATCCATCCAGTTCTGGCATCTGGACATCGAGCAAAATCACAGCAAAATCCTCATTTAGCAAACATCTTAAGGCTTCCATCCCCGAATTTGCTTTGACTAAATTCTGCCCTAAGCTACTCAATACTGCCTCTAACGCCAGCAGATTTTCTGGATGGTCGTCAACCAAAAGGATGTTTGCTTTCGGTTCTGACTGCATATTTTACCCTCAACGTTTAGTGACAAAATTTGATTAAAAAATTAATATTGCTAAATATTTTTGCGATTGATATTACAGGCGCTTGAGCTAGCTCTGTAGGCATTCAACGCCATTTTGATTTTTGCAAAAAGCTTGATTACAGTTACTACTGTGCTATGGCAATCCTACATCTTTTTCTTTTCCTAAGCCCAAAGTACGGGCTACGGCAAGGCGCTCTGATAGCGCGATCGCTAACGCCTAGGCTACACCTACCTACACTTACATAGTTCAATCACATCTATTCACAAAATTAAGCTTTCTCCATTTCTAGAATATTCGATGCTTTTGCCACTACCTCATCTGGATCGAAAGGCTTTGTCATATACATATCCGCCCCTACTTCATTTCCCTTCTGCTTATCAAATTCTTGCCCCTTAGCAGTCAGCATGATAATGTAAACGTCCTTAATCTCTAGTTCATTTTTAACCGCATTACATACATCAAATCCATTCATTTTAGGCATCATTACGTCGAGAAAAACAAGAGCTGGCTTTTCTGTTTTAATTGTCTCCAGGGCCTCTTCACCATTGGTTGCCGTTAGTAATTCCACGCCCTCATCTTCAAGATCCTCAAGGGTTTGTTCTAACAAAAGTCGAATGTGAGGCTCATCATCAACAATTAATATCTTCTGATTCATTCTTTTTCTTGCTATTTAATAAAGAACTTCAAAAACTTCTACAGCTTCTTTTTTTCCTTTTACTTGAACGCTCCCAATCTCCTTAAATTCAAATAGATGTTTTGTACTCTCATAGATAGAACGACTAACTAGGATCTGCTCACCCTTCGCCATAGATTGCAGCCTAGACGCTATATTAACTTTATCTCCTATTGCTGTATAGTCCATGTGTTGTGGAGATCCAACGTTGCCAACAACTACCTCTCCCGAACTTATTCCAATTCCGGTAAGAAAATTATCCCTAATCCAAGCAACGGGGATTGTTTTTATGCGTTTTTGCATCTCAATAGCTGTTTCAATAGCTCGTCGTTCGCTATCAACAAGAGTTGAAGGTGCGCCAAACATGGCAACAATCATATCTCCAACAAACTTGTTTACAGTACCGCCGTGGCTAAATATCACCTCTACCATGTGAGTAAAATACTCATTCAGATATTCTACAATTGCTTCTGGTGCTAACTCCTCGCATTTAGTGGTAAAGTTTCTAATATCAGAAAAGAGAATGGAAATGTCTTTTTTAGCAGGAACTAAGGAAATATCTTCTTGAGGATCTAAAATAGCTTCAACAACTTGTGCAGGGACATATCTTTCCAAGTTACTTTTAATCCGCGCTTCTCTAAGTTTATTTTCATGGAGCAGAGCGTTTTCGATAGCTGCTGCGGCTTGGGATGCTAAAGCAGTGAAAAGTTTTAAATCTTGTGCTGTATAATTGACTAATTCATCGCTACTCAAATTAAGCACGCCAAGAACTACGTTTTGTGTCTTAAGTGGGGCGCAAATTAGAGATTTTATCTTATTATTACCTGTAATAAATCTAGAATCCGACTCTACATCATTGACTATCTCTGCGTTTCCTAGATGAAACACGCTGCCAGCGATACCTTCACCTGGAAACAGGGTGGTTTTATGCTGATATTCTTGACCAAAAGCAGCAATGATTTCAAGCTTTCCTGTCTTTTCATTCAGTAGCATTGCTGAAGCATTGGTTGTTTTTATAAGTCTCCTAGCTTCATCAATCACTAATTTGGCAATCTCTTTAAGATCCAGGCAAGCTGATAGTTTTCCGGAAATATTATAGAGAAGGTTTATTTCTTTATATCTATCCAGTACTTCGCGGGCAAGCGTCTTTTTTTCAAGCTCTTTTCCAGCTATATAGGTAAGCAACGATGCAAGACTGGATGCTTTGTCTCCGCCAAATACCCATCCAATTACTTCCTCTGAAAGCTGTATAGGAAATTTATTTGGTGAAGAGAAAATACCATCACCGATTAGTAGACTACCGTTGACATCTATAATACTTACAGAGCTATCCACTGTCTCGATTAAGTTAACGATGAGCGAAGAAATTTCTTTTTTGGAAATCAGTTTTTTTAAACTAATTAGAGTCATAAGATTTTTTGTCTGCCAATGATAGGAATAATATAGCAACATTAAATGATTTATGAGGGCTAGATTCTCGATTTAGCGAAGAATCGGAGAGCTGCATCCCTGATTTTAAAATAAAATAACATTGCCATTCCCTAGCGAAAAGAATTTAAATCACAAAGTTTTAAGAAACATAGATAGTGCTTCTAATGCCGATTTGTCACCCTAAGCTTAGAATACCCATCAAGGCTATGAAAATTCAAAAGAGCATTTTTTTACATTCGTGTTCAGAAAAGTGCCTCCCTTGATACATCCGCCGTTTGCGCTAACCGTTGAATCACGATCGCCTATGGGATCGCTTCTTCAAGAACGCCGCTACGAGGAAGCCAGCAGCGCTAGGACAAAAATCTGCATCCAATGGCTAACCCACGCGATCGCATCCATCAAGCTGCCTCATCCTCAAATTTCTGAAGCTGCTGCTCAGCGAAAGATTAATAACATTTTATGTTTTCTTTAACGATCCTTGGGGCGGATGTGTAAACCTATGGTATGGCGTCATTTGCTCAGGGGATCGCTTGGCTACTGTTCTTGTGGAGAGGGGTATTTTTGCGCCAATGGTATTAGGAGTGTAGGAAATGAACCCTCATCAATTATTACCCTGGGATGACAGTTCTCAGGCAACAACTCCTCGCGGACAGTTAGAGCATTTTGAAGAGCTAGTTGCAGCATTAACAGATCAACCGATCCAGACGAAGGAACAACTCCAAAAAGAGATTCTCTCACGACAAAGGTTTGAAACAGCGTTAAACGAAAGTGAGAGACGATTCCGCGCTATTTTTAATCAAACATCCCAATTTATCGCGCTACTGCAATCAGACGGGATTGTCCTAGAAGCCAATCAGACGGCGCTAAACTTTGGTGGAATCACTGCAACTGATGTAATAGGTCGTTTTTTTTGGGAAGCGCCGTGGTGGAGCGTTTCGCCAGAGATCCAGGAACGTTTAAAATGCGCGATCGCTCAAGCAGCAGCCGGAGAAATCGTGAGTTACGAAGTTGAGATGCGGGGTGTTGGAGAGACTGTCGCCACCTTTGACTTCTCGTTGAAGCTTTTGAAGGTAGAAACAGAGTTTGTTGAGGCACAGCATACGCTACCTTTATTGATTGCCGAAGCTCAGAATATTACCGAGTGCAAGCACTCAGAAAATCAGCTCACCCTGTGTAATCTAGAACGGCTAACGCTATACAAAATTTCAGAAATCGCGCAGGGGACTCAATCTCTTCACGCCGCATTTCAAGAGATTGTTGAACAAATTAGTATTGATACTGGTTTTCCGATTATCACCATCGAACTTTATGACGAAGCAAGGCAAATGATGGTGTTTGCAGGGCTAAAAGGAGTTCCCTTGCTTGCGGATACAACTGTTCTGGAGGTGCCGGTAGAGCAGACACTTTCGGGGAGTGTGGTTCGCACGGGTCAACCTGTCGTGAAGACGGATCTTTCGCAGTCAGCCAAGAATAGTAACTTTAATAAAATATTCTCGCAGTCAGAGATTAAAACTTTCATTTGTATGCCGATGATCGTCAACCAACGGTCGATCGGAGTTTTAAGTTTAGCCCATCGGGAAATCGTTCAATGCAATGATTCATTCCTGAAATGGATTGGAAGTTTGGCTAATTCTATTGCTTCCCTAACCGAGCGCAAGCAGGCAGAGCAAGCACTACGGGAAAACGAAGCGAGGTATCGTCGAATTGTCGAAACCACCGTTGAAGGGATCTGGGTTCTCGATCCAGAGGGGAATACAGCTTTTGTGAATAACCAGATGGCACAAATGCTAGGACTAACAGCAGCTCAAATGCTAGGCAAGCCTTTGTTTGCTTTTATGGATGACGAAGGTCGCGCGATCGCAAAAGCCTTCATGGAGCGTCGCCGCCAAGGAATTAAAGAACAACATGATTTTAAATTCTGCCGTCAGGATGGCTCCGATCTATGGGCAATTGTTTCTACCAATCCCATCTTCGATCAAGTGGGAAAATATGCGGGAGTCCTGGGAATGGTAACGGATATCACCCAGCGCAAAGCCACTGAAGAGGCATTGTTGCAGCAGGCAAAGCGGGAGTCGTTGATTCGGGTAATTACTCACCAAATCCGTCAATCTCTGAAGCTGGAGGAGATTCTCAACACGACGGTGACAGAAGTGCGACAATTTCTTGCCTGCGACCGGGTAGTCATTTTCCGCTTTCATCCAGACTGGAGTGGCGTTATCGCAGTTGAGTCGGTCGATTCTCGGTGGACGCCAATTTTAGGCTCGACGATGACAGACCATTGCTTTGCACAAACTTATGTGGAGCCTTACAAAAACGGTCGGATTCTAGCGATTGAAGATATTTATACGGCAAAGATAAGTCCGTGTCACATTGATTTACTGGCTCAGTTTCAGGTGAGAGCAAACTTGGTGGTTCCCATCCTCCAAGGCGAGGATTTGTGGGGATTATTGATTGCTCATCATTGTTCGCAACCGCGACAGTGGCAGCAGCTAGAGATTAATTTACTCCAAGAATTAGCAACACAGGCGGGAATCGCGATTAAACAAGCCCAACTTTATCAACAGTTGGAGGAAGCGAATCAGGAGTTGCAGCGCCTTGCCGTTTTAGATGGCTTGACTCAGGTAGCGAATCGCCGTTGCTTTGACCAGTATCTGAATAGTGAGTGGCAGCGGCTGGTGCGAGAGCAAGCACCCTTATCATTAATTTTGGGTGATATCGATTTTTTTAAACTCTATAACGATACTTACGGTCATCAAGCGGGAGATGAATGTTTAAAGGCAGTGGCGAGTGCGATTCGGCGTGCAGTGAAGCGTTCGACGGATTTAGTAGCTCGTTACGGGGGAGAAGAATTTGCGATAATTTTGCCGTATACCGTAGTTGAGGGAGCAATCCGAGTTGCTGAGCAAATCCGCGCTGAAGTGAAGGCGTTAGCGATCGCGCACGTTAATTCTCAAGCTAGTCAGCAGATATCGCTCAGTTTGGGCATTGCTAGTGTAGTTCCGACTTTAGAATCCTCACCAGCAATGCTGATTTCCGCAGCAGATACCGCTCTCTATCAGGCAAAAGCCGCAGGGCGCGATCGCTATTACGCACACAATTAACGGCTCAGGGTACGAATGAACCGTTGTAAATTGGTGAACAATCCAGGTTTTTTCGGCGCTGCGGTGTCGCTGCTGCGGTTGCTGGGATTGGCGGCGTCCTTACCCTGAGTAGTTCCTGCCAGGATGTTGTCAAGTTCTTCGCCCACGGGTTTTGTAGAAACTTCGGCAATCAGCTGATAGTTGTCCTTTGTTTCCTGCCAAACTTGCCAGGGGGACGGGTAGCAGCGAAGCACCGCAGCACCGTCAAGGGGTCTGAGATAGTAACTAGATTCCAGGGTAGTCAGGAAGCGATCGCGCAATTGTCGTCCCGCGTAGCCAATGCCAATAATGGCGGCGTCTTCTAGATTAGGGTTGAGGAGAACCACCGGGCGATCGCCTGCTGCTTCGCACAGTTTTTCGACTTGCAAGACTTCTACTGCGGAAGGTTCAACGAACAAGAAAACACGATCTTCTGGGTGAATTTTCTCATCTACCGACGCTCGGCTACTGCCAATATCTGTAATTTTAAAGGGTACTTGTCCCCAGTCGCGGCGGGCAAGGGCAGCTGCCCCGGCGTCGGGAAAGAAAACTTTCAACTCCGATGCCATCTCCTCAAAGGCTTCGATAAATTGCAAGGCGACGGGCATCGGTTTGAGTTCTGGGAAGACTAACTCGACCTTGATGCGGGTGTAACCATTGGCGATCGCAGCTTGGGTTGCTTCACGGGATTGCGCGATCGCTTCTTCTAGTGATTTGGGAAGTTCTGCCATCTCGAAAATTGTTGAATTTAAGTGGATTCAGCCAAAATGTCAAATTGATTAAAAACCTCTCCCTAACCCTCTCCTAAGAGGAAAGGGGACAAGAGAAAGAATGTTTTAATTATGTCGGGATTGCTGCTTGCCTCCGTTAGGGAAGTGGCGCGGAACGCGCAGTACGGGAAGGAGGTTGGGGATTAGGTTTAATGTTGTCGTTGATGATTCCCACCTACTGATTACTGTGAGTCGTTAGCATTCAAAATTCTAAACTCAAAACTCGCTCCGGCTGAAAGCTATTCTTGGAAACAGGCATCAATCGCTCTAAAACTTGCTTCAGCACCATTGCCGCCCAGTCTACATCCGCTTCCTCTGTGTCCCGTCCCAGAGTGAAGCGAATGCCTCCCAAGGCAACTGCATCGCTGTATCCCATTGCCAGCAAGATGGGGCTGGGGCTGAGTTTGCCGCTGTGACAGGCGGAACCCGCACTGATGGCAATTCCAGCTAGGTTCATCTGCCGCACCAAGGTTTTTCCGGTGACTTTTTCACTTTCACCGATGACGCTGAAACTGACGTGGTGGGGTAGCCGATGAAGTCTGTCGCCAGTAGGGATGAGGTGGGGAACATCCGCTAAATGGGAAAATAAGCGATCGCGCAATTTTATCAATCTCGGTGTCTCTGTTCCCAATTCTTGCGCCGCCAACTCAGCCGCCACGCCAAAACCAGCAATGACAGGAACAGCTTGAGTTCCGGAACGCAGTTTTATTTCTTGCCCTCCCCCGCACAATAAAGGCGCTAACTCTACACCAGGGCGGACGTAAAGGGCACCCGCGCCCTGAATGCCATAGATTTTGTGGCTGGAAAGAGATAGCATATCCACTGGCAGCTGCTGCACGTCAATCGGCAAGCGCCCAGCCACTTGGACGGCATCAGTCTGAAACAACACCCCGTGGGAGTGGGCAATCTTGCCCAATTCCTCAATCGGTTGCAGCGTGCCGACTTCGCTTTGCCCGTAAATAATCGAAACTAAGACAGTATTCGGTTGCAGTGCCTTTTCTAAATCGGTGGGATTCACCCTCCCTTTGGTATCTACCGGCAACCGCGTCACCTGCCAACCCCACAACTCTAATAAACGCGCCGGTTCTGATACAGCTGAATGCTCGACGCTGGAGATAATAATATGCTGGGGCGTCCTGTAGCTGCGGGCAACCCCCATAATCGCCAGATTGTCTGCCTCGGTGCCGCCAGAAGTGAAGATAATCGACTCAGCCGGTGCGTTAATGAGTCCAGCGACTTGAATTCTTGCCTGTTCCAGAACCGTTGCAGCCCGTTGCCCCCACTCGTGCAAGCTGGAAGGATTCCCCCACTGCTGGGTGAGGACAGTTTGCATGGTTGCGATCGCTTCTGGGCGAGTGGGCGTAGTAGCACTATAATCCAGATAAATTTGCATGGTTGATTAAGCGACAGGCTGTCTCTTCTTTCAGCATATAGCGCCTCTCGCTAGAGCGTCTCTCACCTAACTACCCGGTTTACAGACGTTATATTCTTCGTGAGACATGACTTCTTCTGGTACCAGCTTAGTCCCGCAGTCGCGGCAAATCATCCGGTAGTCGCGGCTCAAAGGGATACTAATAATCAAGCGGTTGTGGCGCATCCGCTTGCCCCTAAATTCGATATAGTTCCGGCTACCCTCCAATCTAGCGATGATGGCACGCGCCTTCACTACCAAATGAGCGGGAAGATGTCTTAAATTAATCGGATCGAGTGAAAAAGATTCTTCCCACTCCTGTTTTTCCTGTTTTCTTTGAATCCAGGTGGCGCGTTCTTGAACGCAGCGATGGCAGGTTTGACCATGACCTTTGTGACCGCACGAAAACGTTTTTTTTCTGGTTGGCATAAAAAATAGTGGTGTGGCTTGGTGCCTCCCACCCCCACAAAGCTTTTATCCTGTGGAAACTCTCCGCCGTGGGCGGTTGGACAAGATCGAATATTTTGTCCGCTTGCAGTTTATGTTAATGCAAGAGGGGCAAGTCTTTGAGAATCGTTTTCGCTTGCTGACGAAAAATCGGTGATGACACCACGAATCCGTCAGGTTATCGTGTGGGTGATGAAAGAAATTTATGCTTCGATGACGTAAAAAAGGGATGGCGAGTTCGCCTATCCTCTCTTATCTATCAGCGAATCCAACTTCCCGTGCATCTTCTTTTTTCCCCGCCGACAATCCGTCTGGGCTTCACGTTACTGCTGGCGCTAACTCTCGGCGCGTGTCAGCGAGTGCAGTCGCAGAATTCCCGTCTCACGCCTCTGCCGCAAGATCCTTTTTTCCAGGTATATTTCAACCACGCCCAAACAGCAGAATATACTGAGCCGTATCGCCAGCAACGACGACAGGGAGATGATTTAGAGCAACAGATTGTCGATGCGATCGCGTCTGCGAAATCCAGCGTTGATGTGGCGGTGCAAGAGTTGCGCTTACCAAAGATTGCCACAGCGCTAGTGGATCGCAAGAAAGCTGGGGTAAAAGTTCGGGTAATTTTAGAAAATACCTACAGTCGTCCTCTCAGTGCGATCGCTCCAGCAGAGTTGGCGAAACTGCCAAAAAGGGAGAGCGATCGCTATCAAGAATTTCTCAAATTAGTAGACCGCAACGGCGATAATCAGCTCAGTCCAGCGGAAATTAACCAAGGAGATGCCTTGGTAATGTTACGTAACGCCGGTATCCCGACAATCGACGATACGGCTGACGGTTCTAAAGGCAGCAGCCTGATGCATCACAAATTTGTTATCGTCGATAACGCAAAACTTATCGTGACTTCCGCTAACTTCACAACATCGGATATTCACGGTGATTTTGCCAAGCCTACCAGTTTGGGCAATGCCAATAACTTGCTGAAAATCGATAGTCCTGAGTTGGCAACCCTTTTCACCCAAGAGTTTAACGTGATGTGGGGCGATGGGCCAGGAGGCAACCCTGATAGTAAATTTGGCATCAAAAAGCCCTATCGACCCCCACAGCAAGTCAAGTTGGTCAATACCACCGTCACCGTCCAGTTTTCTCCAACTTCGACCACTCAACCCTGGAATCAAACCAGTAACGGCTTAATTGGCAAAACCTTAAGTACCGCCGCCCAAAGTGTTGATATGGCGTTGTTTGTCTTCTCCGATCAGCATTTAGTGAATATTCTAGAAACCGACCATCAAAATGGGGTGCAGGTAAGGGCTTTAATCGATCCCGATTTTGTCTATCGCTCCTACAGTGAAGCTTTGGACATGATGGGGCAAGCCCTAAGCAATCAATGCAAGTATGAAGCTGATAATCGCCCCTGGCAAGAACCGATTACCACAGTTGGCGTGCCTGTGCTGCCAAAGGGCGATTTATTGCATCACAAATTTGGGGTAGTGGATAAAAAAAACGTCATCACTGGCTCCCACAACTGGTCAGAAGCCGCCAATAGCGGCAATGATGAGACGGTGTTAGTCATTGAAAGTCCGACTGTTGCTGCCCATTATGAGCGCGAATTTGACCGCCTTTATAAGAATGCTGTGTTAGGTGTTCCTGATGGGATTGGGCAGAAAATACAGGCACAACAGAAACAATGTTCCCAGCAAACAACAGCTTCTCAACCCTCCCAAACCACTCCAACTGCCAATCCAAAAGCCAAACTTCCGATCCAAAAGGCGCAACCACCGAAAAGTCTCTCTAATTCTCCTCAATCCTCGATTCCTAGCCCTAAGTCCGGTCCCTATCTGGTCAACCTCAATACTGCAACTCAAGAAGAAATCGAGGCATTGCCCGGAGTCGGGCCAAAATTAGCGCAACGCATTATTGAGGCGCGTCAGCAGAAACCCTTTACCTCGTTACAAGACCTTGACAAAGTGCCAGGAGTTGGCCCCAGCTTACTCGAAAAATTAAGCGATCGCGTGACTTGGTAGCAACTACTCCTTCTTTCCGGATCGGGACAATTTGCCGACGCTAACGACAATTGGACTAGCATCTGACAGGATAGTGCTGGTCTTAATGTACTGGGGTGTTATGCCATGAAGCTGATCCGCCTTCTCCTCAAAAATTCTTGGGTAACAGTCATTTTGGCTGCATTGACAGGTCTTCTCAGTGGTGGGAGTAGTGCGGGTCTAATAGCCCTGATTAACCTCACCTTAAGAGATATTCAACTACCAACAACGACCCTGGCTTGGAGCTTTGTTAGTTTGTGCTTTCTTCTGTTTGTGACGATGACTGCGTCCCAAGTCCTGATTGCCCGATTAGCAGAGGAGGTCATCTTCAATCTGCGAATGCTCTTAAATCAACGCATTCTGGCTTGTCCCTTGCGTCACTTAGAAGAAATTGGTTCCTCCCGGCTTCTCGCGACCCTCACAGAAGATATTGAGGTAATTTCTAGTGCCTCTATTTCCGTTTCCGGACTATTTGTAAATCTCGCCATTTTAGTGGGGTGCCTGCTCTATTTGAGCTGGCTATCTGTACCTCTTTTCTTTTTCATCCTAGGTTTCATGGCGTTAGGAATCTTGAGTCATACTCTACTGGTGACGAAGGGTAGGGATTCTTTCAAGCTTTCCCGCGAAGTGCGAGATAGGTTATACGAGCATTTTCGGACTACCACGGAGGGGACGAAGGAACTCAAGCTGCACCACTCTAGACGCCAAGCGTTTCTCTCTCAAGACCTCCAGGCTGCCGCTGCATCTTCGCGCCATTACCGAGTTGCGGCAATGAGTATTTTCGCTTTTGCTGGAAGTTGGGGGCTACTGTTGTTCTTCGTTCCCATTGGGTTGCTGATTTTTGGTTTACCTTTACTAAGAAATATTCCGGTTTCTGTTCTATCCGGCTACGCTTTAACAATCGTATTTATGATTACTCCGTTGCGGGGGATTTTAAACACTCTTCCCGATTTAAGTAGAGCGAATGTTGCTTTAGATAAGATTGAATCGCTTGGCTTATCGTTGGTAGCCCAGAGAACTGAAGAGCATCTGACGACGACCCTAGATTCACAATTTGAGTGGAGTTCTTTAAAATTAGTGGGGGTGACTCATGCTTACCGTGGGGAACGGGAAGAACATCGCTTCATTCTAGGGCCACTCGACGTAACTTTTCATCGTGGAGAATTAGTGTTTATTGTCGGTGGTAATGGGAGTGGCAAATCTACTCTTGTGAAGCTGCTAGTTGGACTTTATATTCCAGAATCGGGAGAAATTCAGTTTGACGGTAAAGCGATTACAGATAAAAATCGCGAGTGGTATCGCCAACAGTTTTCAGTTGTTTTCTCTGACTTCTATCTCTTCAACCGTCTTCTAGGATTAGACACTCCATCACTAACTGACCAAAACCAAAAGTATTTAGAAAAGCTGGAATTAGATCGTAAAGTGCAGGTAAAAGACGGTATTCTTTCCACTACTGCTTTATCCCAAGGACAGCGCAAGCGTCTTGCTTTATTAACGGCGTATTTGGAAGATCGTCCTATTTATATATTTGACGAATGGGCGTCAGACCAAGACCCTGTATTCAAAGAAGTTTTTTACACTCAACTGTTGCCAGAGTTAAAAAGTAGAGGCAAGACGGTTTTAGTTGTTAGTCACGATGACCGGTACTTTGAAGTTGCCGATAGGATTGTGAAGTTAGATTATGGGAAGGTGCAATATGATAAAAACTTACATCGTTAATGATATGTTTTCTTGAATTCTTACTTATAATTCGGAACCCCACCCCAACCCTCCCCGTGAACGGGGAGGGGGAAATATGCTTCTTTCTCGTTTATGAGAGAATTGAAAGAATTTTCGTAAGTAAAGATGAGGGTAAATTTTTTTATCCTTTATAATTACTGATTAACAATTCCTCTTTGTTTGATAGTGTTCTCTGTGTTCTGAGATAAATCAGGCCAAGGTAAAAAATTCAGCCGGAGAATACGTTTATTCGGAACGTTGTCCCAAGCGCTAAAAACGCGCTTCCAATCATCAAGAAATTCGGGTTGAACTTGCCCTAATGTTTTTACTAAAGAGTGATAGACGCGATCGCTTACTGCTTCATCGGATGTGACGCCTTGCCGAACTTCCAAATCGAACTCTAGATACTGTTGATCTTCTTCGTAAACAATTCGGGCGCGGTATAGTCCGGTGAGAATATCGTTGAGTTCTTCGCATTTTACCGCTGCATCCAACATATATTCGGTCAGATTAGTCCCTAAAAGAATTAAACAACTATCTGAGCGACCCGTGACTGCTAAAATATTTGGAAGCCAAGGGCTAGATTTTGCAATAATCTTAACTAAAGCTTCATCCTTAGAATCTAGCTTGTCCGAAGTAAGAATTGCTTTTCTTAATTTGCTCCAACTATATAACGCAACACGGTCGTAGAGAATGTAGCGCACTAGCGGAATTCCTTGCCAACGAGTCACGCAAAAGTGACCATCAACAAGTTCCACAAAAGTGTCAGAAGCAATGAAATGAAAGAAGTGAGGAATGGGAGATTCTAGACCTAGCGAATTAGCAAGTTTCTGGTTACGATACAGTAGTTTTCGCAAAGCGATCGAAGCGAGAGATTCAGTTCCCAGTCCCCCAGTATCGGCGCTGGCGTACATGGAAAACATAAATGGAATATCTTCTGCTATCCCCGCCCGATTTTGCAAAGAAGTGCGGATACTTTCTGGAAAAGGTTCACCAATTACGATGTATCTTAATTTTTCTAATGGAAGCGATCGCTTTTGCTCACTTGCCTTTAGATGAAGATGCGCGATCGCAGATGGTACAATCAATAGAATAATCTGATCTACCAATTGGTTCATCTTGCAGATCATTTCAATAATATCATCTTGCTGGATACCTGGGCAGAATACCCAGAAAGGATAAGGCGTATTCGCTGCCATATTATTTAACGCCCAGGAAAACGATACTCCTCCGAGAGAACTTCCTAAGCTAAGTCCAACAATTGCCAGCGTTTTTTTCTTGTGTACAGCAAAGGTTCGTTCCAGAAATATCCGGGTTTTAAGACCGACAAAACGGCTATTTGATTTTAGAATAGGCCAATAAAATGAGTTTCCGGATGATCCGGAAGAACGAGCGATCGCATAAATTTTATCAGCATCATCTGCCAGCAATTCCTCGAATGGGTAAGCTAAAGCATAGGATTTTTTGTCTGACAAAGGTAGCTGGTTAAATGGAACTCGTGCTTTAATTCCTTGAGTTTCTAAAAACTGTTTGTAAGCGGGTACGCCTCGTTGGGCACGTTGATACACTCTTTCGGCTAATCTTTTCGACCCTAAAGAGTTTTTTATAAATGATTGAAATTTCATAGGGTAGTGCTAAAGAAGTTGGAAAATTTTCTTTTTTTACGAACCGCGAAGGCGCGAAGGGCGCGAAGGAAAGAGAGGGAAGAGAAGAAGACTCTATAAATAAGTCTTAAATTTCTAACCCTAAACGCAGGCTACTATAAGACGAACTAAAGGTTGAACAATTTTTAGATGTTACTTAATGAAATATTGAATGACTTAAATTAGATTGAAACAAAAATTTACTAAACTAAGTCATAAATTCCAGAGCTTTGCAAATTCTTAGTGTAATAAAGAAATAGGAACCCCAAACTGATTTTAGGGGTGGATGGAGGGGGGGAACTTCCCTATGTCAAGCTTTCTAGATCGGCACATTCACGCAGGCGTGAAGTTTTGAACGTTACTACTATATAAATTATGGTGAATCTTAATTTGCAAGCGTCTAATTCTCTTCGCAAAACCAGGACTTTTAACAATCCCGATTGTTTCATTGAGGGATGGTACTGGGCAATTCCCTCTCGAAATCTCAAAGTGGGTGAGGTAAAGCCTGTAACCCTTTTGGGGAGGGAACTGGCGATATATCGGGGGGAGGACGGGAAAGCGATCGCTCTCGATGCATATTGCCCGCACGTGGGCGCACACCTTGCCGAAGGAAAAGTCGAAGGCAACGGGATTCGCTGTTTTTTCCACAATTGGAAGTATGACCAAGTGGGAAAGTGTATCGATATTCCGTGTTTGGAAAAGCCGCTTCCAGCGAAGGTGCAAAGTTGGCCTACGGCGGAAAAGTACGGAATGGTATGGGTTTGGACGGGGGAAACGCCAGGACAGCCTTTACCGTGCCCTCCGGAACTCAAAGACGAAGAATGCGATGCAGCGATCGCGTCTCGCTTCGTGAAGAACTGTCACCCCAATGTGGTGATGATCAACGCTATCGACGCCCAACACTTCAATACCGTTCACAACCTGCCACTGAAAATTGTGTTTGAGAAGCAGGAAGACGAAAACGCGATCGCCTTCAGTAACACCACGCGGGGAGGGGACGAATCTCTGTTTGTAAAACTAATCCGCCCCTTATATAAAAATGAAGTTACTTATAGTATGTGCTACTGGTACGGCAGCACTGGCACGGTGACACTTGGGCCAGACTTTCTCCACTTCTATATCATGTTTGCCCTTCGCCTCACCGAAGCCGGAAAAACTGAAGGACAGACTTTATTAATTACTAAGAAACGTCCGGGTGTACTCGGCTGGATGTTTAACCGAATCGTGCTTTGGCTGACGAAAATGGTGGGGAATTACTTTGCCAAAGGAGACACCCAAGTTTTCCAAACGATTAAGTTTGACTTTCAGACTCCGACGAAAGAGGATAAGTCGATTATCCAGTTCATCCAGCACGTCGAGAAACAGAGAGCGATCGCGTGGGGAACTTGGGAGGCGGCTTTGCCGGAGGAGGAGCATCGGCAATATGATTTGAATAAGGCAGACCTAACCTCCCAACCCCCTTCCCTGCAAGGGAAGGAGGTACAAGACTCCCCTGTTCTCGCAGCAGAAGGTCAGGGAAGCCGAGAGGTAAAGGAGAATTCTTCCTCAGTCCTCAGTCCTCCCTCCTCAACACCCAGTCCTCAGCCCTCAGTCCTCAGTCCTCCCTCCTCAGTCCTCCCTCCTCAGTCCTCAGCACTCAGTCCTGTCTCCCTAACCACGGAGGCGAGATGAGTTCTGTATTGATTACAGGCTGTTCGTCCGGCTTTGGTCGGGCTATGGTTGATGAGTTTCTTCGGCGGGGTTGGCACGTCATTGGTACGATGCGGAACGCACCGCAGCGACGGGAAATCCTCACGGAATCCCTAGAGAAATATAGCGATCGCTTGACGATTCTCAGCCTGGAAATCACCGAACCCAGTCAACGAGATGCCGTAGTTGAGGCAGTTCGCCAAACTGGTCAGTTGGATTGTTTGGTAAATAATGCAGGTTATAGGTTCTACGGCGCTTTGGAGGATCTGAGCGAGGAGCAAATCCGCCGTCAATTTGAGGTAAATTTTTTTGGTGCGGTGTTCCTGACTCGCGCTTTGCTTCCGTTGATTCGCGAAGCGAAAGGAACCCTGATTTTTATCTCCTCCACTTTCGGCTTTACCGGCTTTCCCTTAACCTCGGCTCATTGCGCCAGCAAGTATGCTCTGGAAGGCTTAGCAGAGAGTCTTTATTACGAGCTTGAGTCCCACGGGGTTCGTGTCGCCTTGGTAGAACCTGGAGCCAGCAAGACGACGAATAATGGCAAGAATATGAGTTGGGGGGAAGGAAACGCTGAAACTTATCGAATCCAGACGGAAAACTACCGGAGGCTGAATCAGCGAGTTATCTCAACGGCTCAGGATAATACGCATCTGGTCGCCAAACGGGTTGCTGATATTGCCGAAGGAAGCGATCGCCAACTCCGCCGTCGAGTCGGCTGGGATGCCCATTTTACCCATATTTATCAACAAATCTTGCCAGATAGGTTGCGCCTACCGTTATCAAAAATGATTTATCGACGGCTATTTATGGGGAGACAAAGCCGATGAATCAATACCAAAAAACAGCAGGCTTCGATTTGCCCCATATCCCATCTGACGACAAGCTGCATCGCGTACTCTCCTCAGCCTTGAAGAGTCGGCTGGGTGACGATCCGATTTCCCCAGAATTTATGAGCAATTCCTACTGGGACGCCGCTCACTTTGGTCTTGAGAAAGTCAAGATTTTCCAAGATTCTAGCCAACAAGAGCAAGCAGAAATCCTGCGGCGATGCAGTAGCGGGCTTCTAGAAGAAGCCTATTTCATCGAAAAAGCCGGAGTCGGTTACATGGCAAAAATGGTGCTGCTGGCAGAAACCACCGAGGAGCGAATGCTCTACGCACTCTTCAGCTCCGACGAAGTGACTCACCTTGCCCAGATTAGTCGCTTTTTGCCGGAAAAAGACCTCGTGGGGACAGACGACCCCTTCTTACGCTTCCTGGCAGATTTGGTGGAAACCCAGGATAAAACAGTCCTGCTGTTTGTGCTTCAGGTAGTGCTAGAGGGGTGGGGTTTGAGCCATTACAGAAGTCTCGCCAAAGACTGTGTAAATCCTCAGCTAGCTGGGATATTCGAGGGATTTTTGCAAGACGAGAGCCGTCACCACGGCACCGGAGTCACTCTGTTCAACCAGATGTCTGTCTCCCAAACAAGCCGAGCCACCATCATCGAAACTCTAGCCCTATTTTTGCAGATGGTTCGGGTAGGGCCTCAGAGTGTCGTCGCCGCCATCGAGCAAGTGAAGGGTCATTTGTCCCCCCAGCAGAAGCTGAATATCTTCCAGGAACTCGACACAGAGACTCATAGCGGAATCCGTCTCAATCTCCTGCGTTCCCTGATGCGGGGAGAAGAGGCGGGAATTATCGTTCAAGAACTAGAGGATCGGGGGGCGTTCCAGCCTTTCCCCGCAGAAAAATGCGTATGAATAAAACACTAAACGAACCCAAAGACAACATGCTTCTAGAAGACCCAAAGGTTGACCAGCAACTTCAGATTAACGAACCCAAAGGGAATACCCTTCTAGAAAACCAGAAAGTCTACCGCAAGCTTCAGATCAACCACACGCGCAATAAACAGCAGGATCATACCCAACTGCTCGACGAAGCCGCAGCATCTTTCCGATATGAAGACTGCAAAGATGACTATTGGAATCCGGAAGAATATTCCTTACTCTACGGAACTCCACTGTGGGAACAAGCGAGCGTAAGCCAAAGGATAATCTTAAACCAACTTTATTGGGTGGCTTACTATTCGCAGATCGTTTCCGCAGAAATTGCCACGATTTACTTTAATCAGACTAGCGCCGCCGGACTTTACGCCCAAGAAGACTTTCGCCTAGTTTGCGATACGCTCGACTTAGAATCTGCTCAGGAAAGGGCACATATCAGCGCCTTCAGAAAAATCTCTAGCGAGGTAGAAGCACAGCTTTTTGGCAAGCGCGTCTTCAGCTATCCTATGCGCGGGCCGTTTGCAGAGACAATGATTTTTGCTGACACCAACGCTCTCAAGACGTGGTGGAAAAAACTCCAGTTGCAAAGCTTTGGAATGCTCTCAGCAGGCAATACTTTCCTCGCTTGCCAATACTTCACCGTTCGGGGTATCCGGACGCTAAACGGTAAATTAGTGCAGCATAAGCTCAGCAACTACTACCAAAAGCATCCCAACCCAGAGAACGCTCCCATTCCCTCGAAAATTTCCTTTTATCACTTCATGGATGAGAGCTTTCACTTTAACAGCTCTACGATTCTTTCCCATGACGTAGTGAAGTGTCTCAAGCCGCCAACTGCTTTTGAGAAGCTAGTGGCAAACTTGGGAATACGCGGCTGTCAGAGAGATCACTATCACTTTTCAGTCGCGATTAACGGTATCTTTTGGTACGACCCCGCCCTCTATTCGGCAATTTACGAGGTATTGCGATCGCCTATTTTTGGAATGAGCGACCCAGAAGCCAAAGAAATGATGCGATTGTGCTTCACAGAGGAATCTGAAGGGCTGCACCTCAGCTACCAAACCCGTACAGAGGCGATGGAGTCCTACAAAGTTTATCTCGAAAAAGTTGACTACGCTTGGGCAAGTAACCGGGAAATGTCCATCATGGCTGCTAATTCTATTCCCCAGTACCTCGCTACTCAAAAGAAGGCAATTGGTAATTGGTAATTGGTAATTGGTAATTGGGCTTATGAAAAATTTTACCCATTACTGACTTGACAAATAACCGTGCATATTTCCTACTTTTTCATATGAACGAGTCTCAAAATCTAAACACGCAACCCCTTTTGAAAATGAAAATATTTAACAATTGGGATGTTGTTGCCAAAGGCTGGTATATTGCTTGCCCTAGCCGAGAACTTCCTCAAGGCAAAGCAACATCCTTGGAAATATGCGGACAAAAAATTGTTGTCTTTCGCGGACAAAATGGGAAAGTTCGCGCTTTAGATGCTTATTGTCCTCACCTGGGAACCGATTTAGGAATTGGGCGCGTTGATGGAAATCTCATGCGCTGTTTCTTTCATCATTGGGCGTTCGATGGAGAAGGCAATTGCCAAGATATTCCCTGTCAATCGGCGATTCCTGAAAAAGCTCGCCTTCAATCTTATGCTACTGATGAAAAATACGGTTTGATTTGGGTGTATCCAGATTCAAAAGCACCAGAAGGTGTAGCAGAATTTGATGAACTTAAAGGCAAGTCAATTGTAACAGTATACGACAAAGCATTTGAGCGGAATTGTCATCATCACATTTGTATGATGAATGGCATTGATGCTCAACATTTACAAACTGTTCACAAAGTAGATATCAATATGAATCTATCCTTGCATCAGAATCAATCTGGCAATGTGATAGATTTTACCCTTCAAGGGGAGTTTCCTAAAACGACTCGGAGAGAACGGCTGGGACGAAAAATTGTCGGCGATACTTATGAGTATTCTATGAGATATGCCGATAGCTGCATCGGACTTTTGACGATGATGAAGAATGTTCGGCTTTTTCCTTCACTGCACATGATCTATGCCTATACTCCAGTTGCGCCTGGAAGAACCCGCATTCAACCGATTTATGTAGCAGAGAAAAGAAAAGGAATGTTTGGGTGGTTGGTGACGCAACTATTACTCTTATTCACACGTCTAGCATACTATGCCTTGAAAGGGGAAGATGGGCAAATTTATGACAATATTCGTTATAATCCCAACGCACTTCTGAGTATTGATACGCCATTGGTTAAGTATATGCATTATGTGAATCAACTTAAAGTTTCTCTATGGTCTAAAGATTTTAATATTACAAAATAAACGGTTTTAAATATAGTAACTTTGTTAGCTACAACAACATTTTGTTTACGAACCGCCAAGGACGCGAAGTACGCGAAGGAAGAAGAAGAGAAAGAAGAGGTTAGTTATTATTTTTATTGTTATCAAATTAAGCTTTAATCCCAAATTTTGAATTAAATATGAATGAGCAATGCTGTATCATCCGCTTTCCAGGGACAGATTATTCTCCCCTAACCTTGGAGAAGCACTCTAATCTTTCGGAGCATCTGACGGTGCAAAATTCTCCGGTACTCTTTGGATGTCGTACCGGGATTTGTGGGACGTGCCTTGTAGTTATAAAAGGGAAGATTCCTGCTCCAAGTGAAGATGAAAAGGAGGTGTTGGAAACTCTAGCGCCAGGAAATAATCAAGTAAGGTTGGCTTGTCAGTTGGATCTCAGCAGTGACCTTGAAATCTTTGCTTTTGATAATAAAGAATGAAGCCAAAAAATCTTCTATTTCTTATTGTTAATTTTTAATTTATTGTGGAGGATTAGTGAAATTTGAAGATTTCTGGTATGTTGTGGCACTCAGCGAACAACTAAAGCCGAATACTGTGCTAGAACGCACGGTTTTGGGGGAATGGCTGGCAGTTTTTCGAGGAAATGACGGAAAACCAGTGGCATTGCGCGATCGCTGTATGCACAGAAACAGCCGTCTCTCTAAAGGAAAAGTCTGTCAGGGAATGCTCCAATGTCCCTACCACGGCTGGGTTTACGACAAAACTGGGAAGGTAGTCGCTGTCCCCGCAGAGGGAGAAGATTTTAAGGTGACTCATGCTCGTCGCACTCAGCATTATGACACTAGAGAGCAGGATGGATACGTCTATGTGAGGCTGGCACAAAAGCCGAGTGAGGAGTTTGAGCCTTTTCAAATGCCTTACTACGGAAAGCCTGGATGGGAGACGGTACGGGTTATTAACCGTTTTCGGAACAACGTTACCAACTGTGCGGAAAATTTTATCGATATTCCTCACACCGCCTCGGTTCACCCTGGGGTATTTCGCACCTCTCGCAAGCAAAAGCTGGAAATGATGGTAGAGAGGCGAAGTGGCTCAGTTTTCGCAGAATACCGCAACGAAACGACAAATCTCGGCTGGTATACCCGCTTTCTAAATCGGAAAGGTTACGAGATCCGGCACACAGATAGCTTTCATATGCCAAACGTTACCAGCGTGGAATACGATATGGCACCAAAAAGAAGGCTTTTTATTACTAGCCAATCGATTCCGGAAGCGGAGGACTCTACTCTCGTTTATACAGACGTAACTTTTAACTACGGCATTTGGAACAAGATTGCGCGTCCCTTTGTTCGCTGGACTGCCCAATATATTATCCGTCAGGATGTGGAAGCGCTTGGTATTCAGCAAGAGGTAATCGAAAAGTACGGCACCCAGTTTGCCAATACGCCAGCTGACACAATCCACGTCCTAGTTGAATCGATTCGGAGCAAGATTGAAGCAGGAGAAGATCCTAGAACTCTCTTGGATAAGTCTGTTCAAGTAACCTTCTGGGTTTAATTCGGTGGAAGTATATCAATGCTTGTAAAAACATCACTTGGCATCCGGAACCCCACCCCAACCCACCCCGTTAACGGGAAGGGAGAGATCGTACTTCCCTCCGTTAATGGGAGATAAGGGGGGTTCTGTGCAAATTTTCACAATTGAGATGCTCCCAATCCGATTTTGAATTTTGGATTGGGAACTATAAGAGAGCGATCGCGTTTTTTCGGAAGTCATCTCAAATTCGTCGAAGAACCTCACCCCGCCTCCGGTACCCCTCTCCGTTAACGGAAAGGGGTTGGGGGTGAGGTTCTAAATAATGAAGATTCAAACGAATTCAATATCAGGCAACATTCCCTAAATTGAGTGATTAGCGATGGGAGTATTCTTTACTTTTGCGGTCTTAATGACGCTGACTGTGGCGAATCAGCGCAGTTTTACCGCCTTGCGAATGAGAACCTATGAGGACTGGATTTTAGATGCTGTTGGTCTGTTTTTTCAGGGTGTTCTCATCCCAATTCTTCAGCTCACAGTAGTTTACCATCTGTACCACTATCTTCTACCCAGCGATCGCGCCTTGCTTGCTCTGCCTCCAGTCGCGGCATTCTTGCTGAGCTTCGTGTTTGTGGATTACATCTACTACTGGAACCATCGCTTGCTCCATAGTCGGTGGCTCTGGTCTCTCCACGCGGTTCATCATACCAGCACCGAAATGAATGTCTTGTCTACTTCTAGAAATACTCTGTGGACGAGCTTTTTGATCGTCTACTTATGGGTTCACGCTCTATTTATTTATCTGCTGCAAGATCCTACATGGTACATCGCCGGTGTCAGTCTTAGCTCAGCTTTAGACTTGTGGCGTCACAGCACCATAACTCCAACACCAAACTCTTCGCTATATCGCTGGCTATCGGCTTGGCTGATAGTACCCCAAGATCATGCTTGGCACCACGCCAGCAGCTCAGTTTGTGGGAACTACGGAGCCAACTTTAAGCTTTGGGATTGGATGCACGGAACGTATTACAAAAGCGATCGCGTACCGGATTCTTTGGGGGTCAAAATCAACCTCACCTTAACTCAGAAGCTACTGTGGCCTTGGAAGAATTAGCAACTAAAAATTAAAAGATTGAGTTCTTCATTTTTAATGCAAGCATTTTTAATTTCACTATGACTTTCCTCGGCACAATCCTCTCCTGTTTTCCCGCCTTAGTTATCCTGATTGCGATCGCGTCTTTTCTGGGGATCTGCTTCTTTCCAGGAATCTTCAGCATCTCGGCTCTTTTCCTTTCTCTGTACGGGTTTCCCCTGTTGGCGTATCGCCTCCACGAGCGTTTTTACCCAGTCAAGGAAGGGATCAGCTATCTAGGCAGCAAAGAGTATTCACCCTGGTGGGGAAGTCACCAAATCCAAGTTATCTACATTGCGTTTCCAGCGCTGGAAACTCTGCTACGCCTGATTCCCGGTGCTTTTTCTCTATGGCTGAGACTGTGGGGAGCCAAGATTGGTAAAAGCGTTTACTGGACACCGCAGTTAGAAATTGCCGATCGCGGACTGATCGAGATAGGCGATCGCGCGGTTTTCGGTCACGGAGTTGGCATCTACTCCCACATCATCAAACCTAGAAAACAGGACTTGATGCTGTATGTCAAAAAAGTGAAAATCGGCAGCAATGTCTTCCTAGGAGCCTGGAATCACATTGGCCCCGGAGTTGTAGTTGAGGAAGGAACCTACGTTCCGGTTGCGACCCACATTTATCCCAACAAGAAATTCAAGTGATATCCAACCTGAGACAACGAACACACCGCCTCCGGCTCCCTTTTTGACTCCCGAAGCCCCTCTTGACTTCCGGCTCCCCTCTCCGTCAACGGAGAGGGGCTGGGGGTGAGGTTCCAAATTAATCCTCCAAACAAATTTGATATGATGCGCCCTATTGTCAAGCTTTTCGGACAACTTCTTTCCCCCTACGCCAAGGGCTTCTTGCAAGCACTAGAAAATCCCCAAAGAACCCAGCAATCCGTTCAAGAGGAAATTGTAGACAATCTTGCTAAGAGTGAATATGGCAAATTTTTAGGTATCCGATCGGTTGCAGATTGGCATCGCATTCCGATAGTTAACTACGACGATCTCAAAGAGTGGATCGAGCGGCAAAAAACAACCCGGCAGCCAATCTTGACACCAGAATCGATTCTCTTTTACGAAAAGACTTCTGGAAGTAGTGGCTCGGCAAAATCCATTCCTTACACCAAATCTCTTCGAGCTACCTTTAACCAGATGTTCTGTGTTTGGGCGCATGACCTAATTCAGCATGGCCCAGGGTTTTCTACGGGTAAGATATACTTCTGCATCTCTCCCCGGCTTGATACTGCAAGCCCAAATAGCATTCCCGTCGGATTGGAGGATGATTCGGAGTATCTGGACGAATGGTTAATGTTATTTCTTCGTCCTTTTCTGGTTTCTCCTCCCGGATTGAATCGCCTTCGCAATGCAGAGGAATTCAAGGAGAAACTTGCCCACGCGCTCCTACTCGAAGAAAATCTGGAAGTTATCTCGATTTGGAGTCCAAGTTTCCTTCGCGTACAACTCGACTACATCCAGACGCATCGAGTACGACTGTGGAAAGAACTCAAAAACAAAATGTCAGCAAAGCGCTCTAAACTCCTCTTGGAGCCAGAGATTCCGTGGAAGCTGCTTTGGCAAGAATTGAAGCTTATTTCCTGCTGGGATAGCGCGAATGCTGCGGATGGTGCAGGGTTTTTGCGATCGCTGTTTCCGGGTGTCATGGTGCAGGGAAAAGGCCTCCTCGCTACCGAAGCACCGATGACAATTCCCCTGATTCAGGCACAGGGATGCGTTCCGATGCTCGATCAGGTGTTCTTTGAGTTTGAGGATGGAGAGGGGAAAATCCACCGACTCCACGAGATTGTGGCGGGGATTAACTACGAGATAATTATTTCTCAGAAAGGGGGATTATACCGCTACCGAATTGGCGATTGCGTGCGCGTCAGCCACTTTTATCAAGGAACGCCGTGTCTGGAATTTTTGGGGAGAAATCAGGCGACAAGCGATCTCGTGGGTGAGAAGCTGCATTCTGAATTCGTGCGTTCTGTCCTTGAGGATTTGGCGCTAGAAAAAACGTTTTTCAAGAGTTTGGTACCTGTCAGAAAGCCAGTGGATCGTTATATTCTTTTGCTCGACACTGCCAAAGAGTCACCCGATGCGATCGCTCAACGATTAGATGATGCTTTGATGCGATCGCACCACTACCGCCAAGCTCGACTTTTAGGACAGCTGGCTCCAGCGCGGGTGCTGGTCTCAAGACAAATCCCGGAAATTCTCACCCTGTATGGAATGCGAGCTGGCAAGAAATGGGGAGACTTGAAACATCCTCTGTTAGCGATCGCACCCCTTGAGGAAGAATTGCTCGTCGAACTAGAAAAAGCCTCTCAGAACAGTTGTTTTCGCTGACATCTTCTCTAGAGATTTTGAGCCAGGAGTTGCATACAAAGAAAGGAAAAACCGAGTGCTTACACTCGCGCTACGCGATCGCGCCCCTCTTTTTTGGCTGCATAAAGTGCCGCATCAGCCGCATTAATTAGATGTTGCGGCAACAGTTCTAAATTGGGTACACTACTCGCCACGCCTAAACTGACGGTTACATAGCCGCACACTTTAGACTGACTGTGGGGAAGCGCCAAGTTACTGACTGCCTGTCGAATCGCCTCTGCTACGAAAACCGCTCCTTCAATATCAGTATTGGGAAGAATTACGGCAAATTCTTCTCCACCATATCGCGCCACTAAATCCGCGGGACGCCGGACAACACTTTTAATCGCACCAGCTACCTGTCGCAAACAATCGTCCCCTGCCAGATGACCGTAAGCATCGTTGTAGCGTTTGAAAAAATCCACATCTAACAAAATCAAAGACAGCGGTGCTTGTTCCCGTCTTAGTCGCTTCCAGTCAGTATTCAGACACTCATCAAATCGGCGACGATTCGCAATCTGAGTTAAGCCGTCTAGGTTAGCGAGTTGCCGGAGTTCCCGATTGGCAGACTGCACATATTGGTAGAGTTGGGATTGATGAATTGCGATCGCTACCTGATTTGCCAACTGAGACAACAAATCCACTTCAAATGGCTGCCAGTCACGAGGAGCGGCACACTGGTGAGCAATCAGTAACCCCCACAGACGCTCTTCTTTCAAAACCGGCATTGCTACAACAGCTTTGACCTGATAGCGTTGAAAAAACTCAATCCCATCACCTGTAAAATTAAACTTTTCAATGTTGTCCAAAACGATTGGGAATCCCTGAAAAAAAGTGCTAAAACCTTCTTGAATCCAGGATGGATCCACAGTCTGTCCTAACATGTGAGGGTAGTTTTTACCAACTGATTCTGCTACAAAGGTGCCGTTATTGTTAGCGGCGAACTGGTAGATAGCTACCCGATCCGAAAGCAAACACTGTCGAATGCTGTTGACTGTCGCATCCAGAATCTCGTCTAAATTCAGCGATTGGCGAATTTGTTGAGTAACTTCAGCAATTAGCCGTTCCCGTGCTGCTTGTTGTCGCAACACTTCCTCTGCTTTCTTGCGCTGAATCATTGAGCCTAATTGGGTCGCGACTGCATTGACGAGTTGGAGCGATCGCTCATCCGGCGTGATTTCCTGCTCATGAAAAAATATCAAAACTGCCAACACTTGATGGTCGAAGGCGATTGGAATTCCTAAGACTCCTTTAAGTCCCGCTTGCTTGGCAATTTGACTCCGCAGAAAAAGGGTCGAGTTCTCCTGCGTTATGTCTGCAATCCATTCCACTTGTTGGGACAGCCACACTCGTCCTGGCAATCCCTCCCCAAGAGAAAAACGAAACGCCTCACTCTGGCGTCGAAATTCATCAAAACGGATATCCTGGTACCAACATCGACAATATTCAAGTACAGTCCCCTTCGAGGAAGGCATCCATACTTCCCCAATATCCCAACCGAGATTTTGACAAAGATTGATTAAAATGACTTCTAATGCTTCTTCTACATCAGCAGCAGAACTAATTGCTTGAGTTGTAGTCAGTAAAAGTTGTAATTGTGTATTCTGAGTTTGCATCTGTAACTGAAACCGCCGCAGCCGTAATTGATGTTCAATTCGTACTAAAACCTCAATCGGCTCAATCGGTTTGGTGACGTAATCTACTGCCCCTAATGTAAAAGCATTCACCTTATCAAAGGTTGCATCTAAAGCACTGATGAAAATAACTGGGATACTACAGGTTTGCTCTGAGGCTTTCAACTGTCGGCAAACTTCATACCCATCCATATCCGGCATTTTGATATCGAGCAAAATCAAATCGGCAGGGCTTGCCTGAACTGATTGCAGCGCTAGCTTACCACTCAGAGCAACACGCACTTTATATCCATGATTTGACAAAATTTTAGTTAACAAACTAACATTTGCTGGAGTATCGTCTACTACCAGTATTTTCTCTTTTAATTTTAAATCTTGACCCTGATCCATAAAGTGTTTTTATCGTTATTTTTGACCAATCAGCAGATAAGTCATCATCTCCCCCTTCCCTTTTATTGAAATAGTCCCTCGTTCTTGGAAAAGGAACTGTTCTTTTAAGCGTTCGTAAACGGCAGCCGTTACCTGAGTTTGACCAGGAATCCCACTTGACTCCATCCGGGAAGCCACATTCACGGTATCTCCCCATAAGTCATAGCTGAATTTTGTTAAACCAATTACTCCAGCAACTACAGGCCCAATATTAATTCCTATACGAAGACTGAACTTTTCATTAATTTGGGTATTGAATCTAGCAATAAAACTTTGCATATCCAACGCTATTTTGGCAATTGATGAGGCATGATCCGCTCTCGGTATTGGTAGTCCTCCTACTACCATATATGCATCTCCAATTGTTTTTATTTTTTCTAATCCATGTCGATTAGACAATAAGTCAAATTCAATAAAAATTTGATTGAGAATTTCTACAAGTTCAGTTGGAGTTTTTGTGGATGCAAAGTTAGTAAACCCTACTAAATCAGCAAATAAAACACTAACATCAGAAAAACTATCGGCAATAACTTGCTGCTTTTGTTGTAACCGCTCAGCAATTGGTTTAGGTAATATATTTAATAAAAGTTTTTCTGTTTGCTTTTGAGCCAATTTTCGCTCTGTGATATCAGAAACCGTCCCCTCATAATAGAGAAGTTTTTCTTTTGAATCGCAGACTGAACGCGCGTTTTCAGAAATCCAAATAATTGTCCCATCTCGGCGATAAACTTGAGACTCAAATCCCCTGACAGCATGATTAGAATTCATTTCTTCTATAAATTCACGCCGTCGATTCGAGTTAACATAAAGTTGTTCTTCAACATTTTGACTACTGTTTATTAATTCTTCTGGAGATTCATACCCATAAATTTTCGCCAGTGCTAAGTTAGCGCTCAAATAACGCCCGCAAGGTGTTGTTTGATAAATTCCTTCTACTGCATTTTCAACAATACTGTGATAGCGTTCTTGAGTAATTCTGAGAATTTCTTCAGTTTGCTTGTGATAGATTAAAGGACTTAATTGTGTAGCTACTGCGGTTACTAAATTAATGGTATGTAAATTAATCGGAACCGAACCTTTTTTATAGAAAACCAGAATAGCTAATACTCGTTCGTTTAGTATAATGGGAACTCCAAAAGCAGATGCTAAGCTAGCATTTCCTATTTCCTCGCCTAAAATCGGCAAATCTCCGGAATTTAGAATCTTTTCTACCCATTCTGGTTTTTTAGAAACAAATATTTTACCTGGTAACCCTAGATTAGAAGCCAAGGTAACTGTTCTATTTTGTTTTTTAAAATCCCAGAAACTAGCGTGGCTAGAATACCAATTTTGACTGCATTCTAAAATATTATTATCTTCGGTGGGCAACCAAGCTTCACCATAATCCCATTGAATTGTTATCCCAACTAAGCGCAGTACAGCTTGTAACACGGAAGGCACATTATTTTTGCGACTAATCGCTTGAGTCGTTGCGAGTAAAAGACGAAGTTCAACTTCTGCTTTTCGCCGTGAATCTAGGTGTTCTTGCAATAACTTATTTTGCTCTATCAGTTGCATTTTTAGCTCTCGAATGCGTAGCTGATTCTCGATTCTGGCTAATACTTCTAAGCGTTTAAAAGGTTTTGTGATATAGTCAATCCCACCAACTGTAAAGGCGTTTACTATGTTATTTGTATCATCTAAAGCACTAATAAAAATAACTGGAATGTCGCGAGTTTTTTCAGAAGCTTTTAGACGTTGGCAAACTTCATGTCCATTCATTTCTGGCATATTGATATCAAGCAAAATCAAATCAGGAGGATTTGAATTGCAAGCGTTGAGTGCGAGTTGGCCGCCAGGTGCAACTCGCACTTTGTAAGACTTTTCAGATAAGATGTGGAGGAGAAGTTTTAAATTTGCAGGATTATCATCAACTACTAGGATATTAGGTCTAGCGATAGATACTTCCATTGGATTATAAGTCTTTCACAGATTGAATCAATATCAACAATTGCTCAAATTGGTATTGATTAACTAATGTCATTAAACTTTTTGACAAAACATCATTTTTGGGATGCAATTCCTCAATCAGTGTAGCGATAATTTCTAAATCTCCCTCAACAAGAGCCTGATATAAATCTTCTAACCAATTTTTAGGTAAATCAGCCAAGTCGGCAGTATTTAAGACTGGCAGTTCCAGTATTTTTTTCTCAGATGTAGCAGCCATTTCCTCATAAGTAAAAGAGACATCCAAATGCTTATGGATAGCATTAAAAATATCTTCTTCTCGAAAAGGTTTGCGTATAAAATCATCACAGCCAGCTTCAATAACAGATGCTTTATCTTCATTTAAGGCGCTGGCAGTCAGGGCAATAATCGCAGTACGAGAATTGGCTAATGTCTTTTGAACTGAAGGTTTCTGATTCTCTCGCTTTCTAATCTGTTTAGTGGCTTCATAGCCATCCATTATCGGCATTCGTATATCCATCCAAATTAGATGAGGTGAACTACGTTCCCAGATTTCTAATGCTTCTTTGCCATTAGAGGCTTCTAGTAATTCAAAGCCAAGAGGCTGGAGGAGCTTAAGCAGCAGTTGGCGATTAAAATCGCTATCATCTGCGATTAGTATTTGATAGCGAGGTTGCTGGGGCGCGAGTGCAATAACGCGGCGGTTTTGGAGGGGGATTGCAATCTCGCTGGCAGCGATAATATTTGCTTGAATGTTAAATTTAAACGTTGTTCCCTTTGCAAATAAAGCACTTGTATCGTCACTAAATTCCCTGATGGGGGTTCCAGGAGTGAAAACTTTGCCACCACTAATGAGGGTGATTTCACCTCCCATTAAATGGATAAATTGACGGCTAATTGTCAATCCTAAACCAGTTCCTTCTTGTACTTGTTGACCAGCGGCTGTTTGCTCGAAAGGTTTGAATACTTTGTCAAGTTCTTCGGAAGCAATACCGGCGCCCGTATCGGAAACTTCAAAAATAATTGAGGAAAGGGTAGAAAAAGAAGGAAATTCGGAATTTGTTGTCCCTAATTTCACTTTAACTAAGACTGTTCCGGAATCGGTAAATTTAACGGCGTTACTTAGTAGGTTAATCAACACTTGACGCAACTTTACTTCATCTGTGCGGAGGTATCGGGGAACATCAACACCACAATCAAATTTTAGGTTTAAGTTCTTTTCTGTAGCTTTCAAAGAAAACATCGCTTCGACATCATTTAGCAAGCTGTAAAGGTCGAAGTTATTTTCACTCAGCGTCATGCGTCCAGCTTCAATTTTGGACAGGTCAAGGACTTGGTTAATCAGTGTCAGCAGATGTTCTCCACTGCGACGAATGATCGTGAGATTTTCTTGCTGTTCTGTTGAAAGATTGGGGGCACGACTCATGAGGTGGGAAAAGCCTAAAATGGCATTGAGGGGGGTTCGGAGTTCGTGACTCATGTTGGCGAGAAAGATGCTTTTGGCGCGGTTAGCAGCCTCAGCAGCTTCTTTGGCTCGTTCAAGTTCAGCTTCTACTATTTTACGAGTGGTAATATCGACTCCGATTCCTAAAACGCAGATTTTATCACTTGCAGGTGGATGCAGAGGAATCTTTTGCCACTGAAACCACTTATCTTGGTTATTTGCGCCTGTCACTTTTTCTTCGGGAATAAATAAGGCTTGACCCGTTTCAATGATAGAGCGGGTTTCTTGGAGGAAATGCTCAACATCCTCTAAGAATGGATGGAAGTCTACATCCCGTTTACCCACCAGTTCTTCGACAGTCGTGTTGTAGAGCTTGGCAGCAGCTTTGTTAAGCAGCACAAAGCGTCCTTCCCAGTCTTTTACAAAAATGGTGTTGGGGTCATTATCAATTACCTTTCGCAGGAATTCTTGTTGCTGCCGAAGAGCTTCTTCAGCAATTTTGCGATCGCTAATATCTAGAAGTACCCCCCGCCAAATTATGCTGCCATCAGCTTGGGATTCCGGGCGAGAACTGGCAGCTAGCCAACGAATGGCACCATCTGGGTGGAGATAGCGCCACTCATAATAGAAAGGCATTAAATTGTTGAGGCTGATTTTTAAAGCGGCGTTATAACCAGGGAGGTCTTCTGAGTGATATCGAGCTAATATGGCAGAGAAATTTTCCATCGCCTCGTGAGCGGAAATCCCTAAAAGTTCGCCACACCCTTCACTGATGTAGTCTAGAAAATGTCTGCCGTCAGCACAGTAAGTGTAGGTGAAAACCGCACCGGGAAGGTTATCGGCAAGGCTTCGCAAGCGAGCTTCGTTCTCCCGTAAAGCCTCTTCTATTCGTTTGCGATCGCTAATATCGATAGCATGACCGACAACTCGAAGTGCCTGTCCGTCTGCGCCTCGCACAACCACCCCATAATCCACCATGTGAGTGTAGCGATCTTCTCGGTGACGGAACCGATATTCAAGCATATACTCATTTTGATGAGCGATCGCCTGGGAAAACGTTCGCGAAACCTGCGGCAAATCCTTCGGATGGACGCGATCAACCCACCACTGACCTGTGAGTCCGGCTTCTTCGGGACGATATCCACTCGTTTCATAGAGTCCCTGCGTCCGCAGAACAATATTCTGCTTCAGATCCCAGTCGTAAACATATCCTTTAATTGCCGATGCCGCTAGCTGAAAACGTTCGTTGCTCTCTTTGAGCGCTTGCTCTGCCCGTTTGCGCTCGGTGATGTCAATCGCCACACCTCCAACAAGGCGTTCTCCAGAGAGGTTCGCCAGCGGAAACTTGTATACCAGAAAATCCCCGATTGTGCCGTCCGTTCTGGGAGCTTGTTCGATCGCCTCTACTGACTGATTCGTTTGGATGACTTTCCGAATGTTTTCCAGATACTGTTGCGCGAATTCATCACTATAAAGCTCTGTAACAGTTTTTCCAACTACATAGCCGTCTGGGATTTGGAGTATCTGGCGGTAGGTTTTGCTAGAGAAAACAATTCGCCCATTTTCATCCGTGATCCAAGAAGCCGCCGGACTGTTATCCATGAACCCATGAAAACGGGCTTCGCTTTCTTTTAATGCCAGTTCTGCCTGTTTGCGAGCCGTAATATTCGCGAATGAAGATACCACTGCATACGGCAGAGATTCGCCAGCCCGAAATAGAGGTTGGGCGTTAATAGAAATCCAGGTTAAGCTACCATCTGGCTTGTAAACTCCCATCACTACATCAGAGCAAGGTTCGCCAGTTCGTAGCGTCACCATTGCTGGGTGTGCCTCTCCTGGGAAGGGCGAACCATCTTCACGAATGGCTCGCCAGCTGGGATCGAGGGAAGTTCGCCCCATCATTTGCTCGCGAGACAAGCCGAGAATTCTGTTAGCACTGGCATTACAGGTATGGATAACACCGTTGGCATCCTGCAAAACAATGCCTTCTGCCATCGTTGTCACGACTGAACGATAGCGTTCTTCGCTTTCCTCTAAAGCAGCCGTGAAACGTTGGCGTTCTGTGATATCTCGCACGATACAAACCACTTCATCAGCACCACTTTTGACGATGCGTGTCTCGTAGTTGTGAATGCCATCGGGTTTTTCCACCTCGTGTTCGTAGGTTTGTCGCTCTCCGGTTTCAACTGCTACCCGAAAATACTCTAGCAGGTCATTTTTAACCTGTTCGGGCAACGGTAAATCCCATAAGTTTCTGCCAATTAAAGCTTCAGGCAGCATCTGAAAGGCTTCTTCGCCTGCTTTTACGTCTAAATAAGTGCCGTCTATCCGGTGCCGGAACATTGCATCGGGAATCGCGCTCAAAAGCGCCTGCATTCGTTCTTCATTCTGATGCAAGGCTGCTTCTACCTGCTTTCGTTCGACAATCTCCTGCTCTAGCTGGGCATTGGTTTGGGCTAGTTTAGCAGTGCGCTCTTGTACTTGGCTTTCTAAAGTACGGTTGTAGTCGGCTAGCAGATGTTCTGCTTGCTTGCGCCAGGTGATGTCAACGAGCAAGCCATCCCAAATAATGTCACCATTGGCTTGCTGTTCCGGGCGGGAAGTGGCTTGCACCCATTTCAAGTGACCAGAAAGCGAGGTAATGCGACCTTCCCAGTACCAAGGCTGCAAGTCTCTAGCAGAAACTAGGATGGTTTCATTTAGCAAAAGCAGGTCATCGGGATGCACCGCATTCCAGGCAATCTGAGGATTTTGGACGATCGCTTCTGGTTCATATCCATAGATATCACGAGCGCCAGAACTCATGTAAGTAAACTCATGGCTGCCGTTTGGATGGAGGATGTACCGGAAAATTACGCCCGGTACATTTTCCGCGAGATGGCGAAACTTCGCTTCGCTTTCCCGCAGCGCGGCTTCTGCTTGTTTGCGCTCCAGGTTTGCTATGTGCTGGTCTTCCAGACTGCGATAAGCGATAAGCGCAACCGCAGAGCCAGTCATGCCGATTAGCGGGGCAACGACAGGGAGCCACCAGCTAGCTAAAAAAGCGAGGTAACTGCCACCCGTCAGAATTCCCCCGATTAGGCAAATGCTAACCCCAGAGACGATCCATCTGGCAGCAACATTTTGTTTAAAGGGGTTGAAGCGAAGTAACGTCCAACTCACTCCACCACCAATGAAACACCAGATCAAAATCCATAAGGCTTCTTTTGGTTGAGACCAAACCTGGATCAAAGGACGACCCTCTAAAGCACCACTCAAAATTTGACTGATTAAATTGGCATGAATGACGACGCCCGGTAATCGTTTGGGAGTCGCAAAGAGACTACTACTATAAGGGGTGAAGGAAAGGTCATTGAAGCTAGAGCCGATTGCGCCGATTAAGACAATGCGATCGCGTAAAAGATTGGGCGGGATGCGGTTCTCTAGAACATCCGTCATCGATACCGTGGAGAAATTTTCTAACATCCCCCGGTAGTTCAACAAAATCTGGTAGCCACCAGAATTAGCACGAACGTAACCGCCTTCATTTCCCGTAAATGGGGTAAATACAGCGTTCCCTAATCGCAATTTATTAGCACCAATGCTCTGGAGGCTAATCTTTTCTTTTTCCAGATACATTAAAGCCAGCTTTGCACCTAAGCTCAGATGGGTTTTACCATCAGATGTTCTAATAGACAGCAACCCTCGACGGACTTTGCCATCTGCATCTAACACCAAATCCGCGAGTCCCACTTGGTTGAGACGATTCAACGCTGGGGGTGGAGCAACCGGATTTCCTACCGCTTTTTCGACACCCACTAGATTAGGCGTAGATTCAAATACTTTCACCAGTGCTTGATGACCAGGAGGGACTGGCAAATCTCGATAAATATCCAAGCCAATGGCTCTGGGTCGCTGAACTTTCAGTTTTGCGATCGCTTCAGCTAACAGAGCATCAGAAATAGGCCATCGTCCCACCTTTTCAATATCTGATTCATCAATAGTAATAATTACAATACGGGGATCGATTGGTTCACGAGGTCGCCAGCGAAAAAATTGATCCAATATCGCCAAGTCAAATATTTGCAGTACGCCTAAAGAACTTGTAGCGATGACTGTGCAAGCCACAATCGGAGCTGTAATCAGTAGCCCGCGCCATTGCCGAACTTGGTTTTTAAGTTTTTGTACCATTAATTTATGAGCATCAAAAATAAGGGGAAGGGGAAAAGGAAAATGCTTCTTCTTTCCCTATTTCCCTTATCGATTTTGGCAATTGATTGATGCTTGAATTTAATTAGGCAGCATCCGACTCAACTCGCCTGCTTTCCGTCCTACGTATATTTGCTGAACTAATTCAATTCTTTTCTGCCCTACTCTTAAATCCTCAAAACCTTAGATTTTCCCATAGCCTAGTTTAAAAGTGGCTTGGTAGCGATCGCTTGTAGCCCAATTGAGTTTAACAATTCCTGCCATGTTGAAGCCAAAGTTGCTTCACTCGGCTCTAAGCGTCTAGCTTCAGCTAAACTTGCTACGGTATCGAACCAAATCCCGTGTTTTCCATACAGAGCAGCACGCTCTAGTAGAGGTTGATTCTGAAGCTGGCTCATTACCTCGGAAGTGAGTTTAACTCGTCGAATTTCTCCTTGTACCCCAGGACTACCGGGTCTGAGTCCTTGTTCGCCAATGATGATAAAAGTCCACCGATACTTCTTGTCAATTTCTAGAGGTGGCGCATTATCTGGAAGTTTGAAACTAAGAATGCCTTCTTGACTCGAAATCGGAATTTTTGCTTGGTAATGAAAATTGTTATTTTCGTCTACTAATCCAAAAAATATTTCCTTAGCAGAAGTTGGAGGTACATAAACCAAGAATGTTGGATGCTCTGCTACTGTCAACTTGCTTGTAGCTATTGGCACCAGCGGAGTCACGCACTCGCCTGTAGCGATTACTGCTTGAGGACATTCATCACCACGAGATGCACCTCCTGCGGTGTCATCTGGTTGTCCACTTCCTGGAGGTTCAAAGGTTACGCGACCTATCGAAGTACCGGCTAGAGTTTGAGATTGGTTAACCGACTCGGATTGGGCGATCGCTTTAGTCAAAAAGCTAGGAGCAATAATCAGTCCTAGTGATAAAAAAAATGCAACTAGCGTTTGAGTGGTAAAAGATTTGTGCTGTACCATTTTCTTACCTCAAAAAAAATATTGTACTGAATTTACACCTAATTATTACTGTAATAACACGTAGATTTCTTCAGTAGAAATACTTGGTTGTTGTAAGAAGTTCCCCAGCGAACAGTAATCATGTTTATGGACTTTTAGAGTTTCTATCGAAAGTTAAGGCTAAAAATAGGCAGATAAAGGGTTCGTAATGCGAAATTCCTGACTTGGTTAAGAAGTTCGGAATCTGAACCGCTAGCTCATAACTCCAATAGGATTGCCATCAATACGGTTCGATTAGTAGAAATATGCAATAATTTTCGCTGCATAGGAACAAGAGTTATAGAGGCTTTTTAATCTATTGCTGTTTAAGGAATCATCTTATCCGAACCGTTTTGCGATTGCTATGTTACCTGGGGGTAACTCTCTGTTAGCCTCCTAGAAACAGAACCTCCAAAAATTGCGAAGTAAGTGGACTGAAAACTCCTACCTATTCAAAGCCAACTTCCTACTAAAATAAAAGATGACCAGTAAAAAGGATGAGCATATTTTGGCTGTTTTAGCAGAGCTATCTGTGCCTGACGAAGGGCTTTAACTTTGCTTTCTCCTTGTAAGAGTTGCTGATAAAATTCGCCCATAAGCTTAGCAGTGGATTCATCTTGCACTGACCAGAGAGTTGCTAAAGTACTGCGTGCGCCAGACCGCACGGCTACTCCTGCTAATCCTAATACCGCTCGCTTATCACCAGTTGCAGTTTGGCAAGCACTCAGAACTAATAGTTCAATCGGATTAAAAGTACCCGGATCTCTAGAACGTAATAAATTCTCGAATTCTTTGACATTTATCCTACCATTCCACGTCAGGATAAATGTAGAATCTGAGCTAGAGCTAAACTGCCCGTGAGTAGCTAAATGAACAACCGTAAAAGAATTTTTATTCAGATAGTTTTGTAAGTTTAATTCGGTAAAATCCTCATTTATAAATACTTTGGAAGGAACTTCAGACGCGATTTGGCTGACTTCAGCTCCTACTCCTGGCAATGCTGGAAAACCTTGTCGAGCTTCGGTAATTCCGCCTGCTAAAATTTTGTTTCGCTTTTGGGCAAGTAACTGGCTTAACGACGCACTTCCCACTCGTGGTGTAACCAACTGTAAACCCGGAGCTACTACTATATTGTATTTTTCAATGAGATATTGTTTACCGTCGTACAGCGCTGCCATTGGTAAACTTCGCAACGAACCGTCTAGCACAAATACTAAAGTGGCGATATTACTTTTGGTTAATTCTGTTTCAACAGGTTGGATTAACCAGCGATAAACTTGCTGAGACAGACGCAAACGAGCTTCAGTTGAAAAAAATGGATTAAGAGATTCTAATAACTGCTCCAGCGTTTCTTCAATATCATTTTTCACTAGCCTAGTCGAGTAATGGCTGAGAGGTTTTCCGGGTAAAGATAAGATTACCTCTAAACGATTTGACAAAATAATGGGGTAGATGACTGCTGCTTGAGGATCGAGTTGATCGATTTGCTGGGGTTGAACATCTAAACAAGCTTCTCGAAAAAAGTTATCTAATTCTGCTAGATGTAGCGCTTCAATGACTTCGCGAGCTTGTTTAATATTGGTTTGGCTGGGATTAAATTCTAACAGTAACTCTACTAACTCACGATAAATGGGTTCGACGTTTTCGCGAAAGGAAAGTTGAACGTCGGGATTCAGCGCGATCAAGTCGCTGCGGAGGGATTGTAAGGTATTAACAGCTTTGGTGTAAGCAGCGATCGCATTCGGAATATCGCCTTGCTGTTTGAGAAGTTTGCCGAGTTGTCCTTCCCAACGAGCCACAATACTAAAAGCATTAATTTCTTGCGCGATCGCGAGTGCTTGTCTCGTCAGCTCCTCCGCTGGTTTCCATTGCTGCGTTTGTTCGTACAGGTATCCGAGTTGACCCAGCGCGTAAGATTCAGCACGCGAGTCTTTAAGCATTCGCGCTTGTTCGACAGCTTTTGCTAATATCTGAGCAATCTCTTGAGAATTGACCATCTGCGATCGCTCTTCCCGATTTCCCAATTTTATGAGAGTTCTAGCCAAGTTCACTCGACTGTAAACAGCAGCGCGACTAGGTAAGATACTTTCTAATTGAGACTGGATTTGGGGTAATAATGCTTGGGCTGCGGCTGGTTGTCCAGTTTCTACTAAAAGGCTTAATCGGTTCAGTTGGACTTCTAAAACTAAAAAATTGGGAGAACTCTCTACTATCTTTCGGTAGATTTCCAGCGCTTCTCTCGGTTTTTGTAAAGCTCTAAGAGTATTTCCCAAACTAAATAAACTGGCATTAATCTCTAAGGGAAAGTTTAGCCTTTGGGCGAGTGACAAACTTTGTTCTAAAACCTGCTGGGACTGAGTTAAATCTCCGACTACTTGTAAGGTAACTCCCAGACTTCGCAATCCTGATACTTTAAGCGAGGAATCTGGCAAGTTTTGCAACTGAGTATTTAATTGTTCTAAGTTTGTTTTAGCTTGTCGGTAGAGTCCTAATGCTTGCAAAGCTTGAGCTTGGTTTATCAAACTGCCTAATTTCCCAACGTCGTCGCCTGCTGAAGCGTAAGCTTTTTCAGCTTGTTTCCATGTATCTAAAGCCGCTTCAGTTTGCCCCATTGCTAGCTGGAGACTTCCTTGAGTATTCAAAACTTGGGCAAGAGTGGCTGCATCGGGTTGGGTTTGCAATAAATTGAGACTTTGAGCGATCGCGTTTTTCGCTTGCTCCCATTGACCCAATTCTTGATAAGCGTTCGATAGATAGCTTAAAACGAGGGCAGCGTGGAGGCGATTGCCCTGCGCCTCAAGGTTTTCGAGCGCTTGTTGCCAGAATGCGAGCGCTTCATCAAATCGTCCTGCTTCATACAGGGTTCTGCCTTGTTCTAGTACAAAGGCATCATTCTGTTTAGATTCTGAAGGAGCATCAGAATCCGGAATATTTTTAACAATTGATACCAATTGTGAATCAAAATAAGAAAATTTAAGATTAGTCTGCGCTAGTGCCGGTAAAAATGCTGTCACCAAAAAAAGTGTCAACAAGCTTAGCAAAATCCGATAATGAATACTTTTTATAAGCCACCTTATTTTTAGCATAAAAGTTTTTGCAAAATTAAAGGGTTATTCATATTTCTCTGTTTTTATCTGCGGTTCAAAAGATAAAAATTCTTTTGCAATAATTCTCTAGCAATCTAAAGTTAGTTTTAAAATTTAATAAACCGCAAAGGACACTAAAGAAAAGAGACGGAAGATTCCATGAATAATTGAAGATTGTTATATTACTTAGAAACACTGCAACTAGCAATTTCATCCCAGGAACTTTGAGCCACACCATTGATAGATTTGGAAACCAACTCTACCTCACCATTAGAATTTTTTACCCATCCAGTTGCCTCCACCATTGGAGTACGTGCAGAGGCAGTCTTGGAAACGGAGACAGGTAAGGAGGTATTACCCCTAGGGAGGCGCAAATCCCGCCATACTGTACTTCCTAACAAAGTTTCATTGGGATCTGCTGGCAAACCGCCGCGTCCAGTGACAACAAAACTATTCCCCCTAGAAGCCAAACAACCTTGGGAAATTTGTTTGCTAATGTCAGTAAAATTTTCTGGTAGTGCAACTAAGCCAGAAGAAGGGTTCACATCAGCAGTATTAATTTGGACAATCCCACTGAACTGAGTTCCTCGACTAGAAGTGGCGGTGATATCGCTATTTGAAGTTTTAAAGATGCCGCTAGCATTGATTCTTACTTGACCCCCAAAGCTTTGTTGAGCATTGGCAGTAATATCGCTATTTTCTAACGCGACTAACGTTTTTGTATTAATAATGATGTTGCCACCATTGGTACTGATATCATTATTTGCAATTGTCTGACCCGTATCAAACAGGATGATGTTACTGGCATCAGTCGTAATTAGGCTGTTGCGCCACAATCGCAAATCTTGAGATTCAATCGTAATATTTCCCTGTTCCGCCTGTCGCTGAGTCGCTCTAATAATCGAGTTATTATCTAGCTCAACTATGGCAGCGCGAATATTAATATTACCAGCATTGCCTTTCCCAAAATTAGCAACATTAATTGTTGCCCGCTCCCGAAAGCTCAATCTGTTAGCAATTACTGTTACGTTACCCGAATTTCCCGTCAACGGCGGTGGAGAACTCGCAATATTGCTTAAGCTAGTCCTAGCATAAAAACCGCTACCAATTCCCCCAGTTGCAGAAGTTCCTCGTATTTGCACGTCATTGGCTCGAACTGTTATGTTGCCACTTTGGCCTGCGCCAAAGGTAGACACAGAGATCACCGCTCCATTTTCAAGAGATAGTTGTTTAGCATCAATAATGACATCACCGCCAACTCCAGTTGAGGCAAAAGTAGGATTAGAAAAAATACCCGTCAGACGCGATCCATTTGCTGAAAGACCGCCCAAGAGAACATTCCTCGCTTGCACTCGTAAGGTACCAGAATTCCCTGAAGCGTTAGTCCCCATACCAATGGATGCTCCATCTCTTAGTAGCAACCTATCTGTTGTAATTGTTAAATTGCCGCCTTTTCCCTCACCATTCGTCTGAACAAAAAAGCCGCTACCGATTCTGCCATCGGCTGTTCTACCAATCAGTTCTACAGTATCCAAAACATTGATGGTGGCGCTTCTCCCCGGTTGAGATCCTTCTGTGAGGGATACGATGAGCGAACCTTGTTCTAGTTTCAGATTTCGGCTTTGTATCTGAAACGAACCTCCCTGTGCGCCGCTGCTATCCACTGAAGCAGCACCCGATAAATTAATACTTCCTAATTCTGCAAGTTGTTGTTCATTGTTGAAGTTGATTTGTTCGCTGCTGACTTGCATTGGCAATGAGCCACGAGTAACTGACCAAAGCTCAATTGCTCCCGACTCAGCCTTTAAATTACCGCCCTCTAAGGCAATTTCTCCCCCGACTAAAGCTAAAGTTTTCCCAGGTTGCACCGCTAGACCCTCGGTTTTCGTATTCGGCTCTAGTCCACCTGTCTGTCCGAACCTGAAATTGTGTCCCGATCCTTGAACGCGAATAACTCCTGCGTTTGAATCGTTAAATTGTAAGCCTATCGGAACATTTATCGTTAGCAATGGGGGGGCGCTAGGCTTAGTAGCGCTAAACTCAGTTCCATTGCTAAATCGAATGCTGTTAGCAGTCGAAGCGAGAAAGGAACCACCTATATTAAGTTTGGCATTTGGACCAAAAGTAATGCCGTTGGGATTGATAAAAAACAAATTAGCTGTGCCGTTCGCTTGAATCAATCCATCAATATGAGAAAGATTGCTACCTGTAACGCGACTGAAGATGTTTTGAGTCTCTACGGCGTTGTTGAAGAAAGCTTCAGTATTTATAGGAATGGAAAATTCTGTAAAGCTATGAAATAGATTGCCGCCTACTTGCGTGCCGCCCTCAATTCGGATGGCGTTGCCTTCGGGGATAGCAATGGTATTATTTTGCAGCGTAGCATCCGGAATAATTTGTGCTAAGGTGCAGCTAGAATTATTTAACCATAAAAGGAAAATCGTACCAGTAACCCAGAGGAAATGACCAGGCTGGCTCACAGTTTTTAAACTCAAAGGTAGCGCTTGCCTACAGTATACGCGATCTACAACTTGCCCTAGGGAAAATACACCCTAAACTTCTAGGGAAAGGTAGATTGTAATACAAAATGTGGGATGGATAGCTCCTATAAAATAGTTTATCATTGCCCTGTTTTCCTGAATAGACGACCTATTAAAAAAAGGGATTTGCGCTCAAAGAGTACAACAACGGGAATTTAGATGGAGAGGTTTAAGTTGTGTTAGTCAAAAGATAAATAGACGGATTAGAGAGAAGGTTGGCAATTTGGTTCTGGCTAAAACCGAATTGGCTGAAGCTATGGAAGAGATTCGCCTTTTCGCCTGAAAGAGTTCCGCTAGTGATGTCGAAGTGAACCGGAAATCGTCTTTTAAGATATCGCCCTTCTGTATAATATGGATGCCAGTGCCATCGGTCGCAGAGACACTCGACTGTGCCTGTGCCGCTGCGCTGAATGCAAAAGCATTCCCATGCAAAAGCTAGAACAAGGGAAGAAAGAAAACCGAAAATAATTGTGCTGAGTTTTAGTTGCTTGTTGGCTTTGTTCGGAGTTTCAATAGATAGCTATTTTGATGCGTGGATGATTTTGTATACTTTAAAAGGAGGGAGAATTGATTCATCTAAAATGATTTTTTCGACAAAAACCTTAGGATTAATTAGAGAATTAGTCATTCTAATGCCACATTAAGGTTAGCAAAGATTTTCTTCTTCAACATTCAAATTTACCATGAAAGCTAATTTGAAAGAATTTTTAGAATCCTGCGAAAATTTAGGAACACTGCGTCTGATTGTGACCAGCAGTGCTGCTGTTTTGGAAGTCCGCGGCCCGCTGAAAAAGCTGTTTTATGCAGAATTACCTAAAGGTAAGTACGCTAATATGCACGCCGACATATTCGAGTTTCACCTGAATATGGATGCTATCAAGCAGGTAAAATTTGAGACAGGCGAATCAAAACGGGGTAACTTTACTACCTATGCTATTCGCTTTCTGGATGAGAAAAGTGAACCCGCCTTGAGCGCATTTCTCCAGTGGGGCAAACCAGGAGAATACGAACCAGGACAAGTAGAAGCATGGCAGTCCCTTCAGGAGAAATATGGAGAAGTTTGGGAACCAGTACCCGTTGATTCGGTGTAGTCGAAATGCTTGAAAACCCGGTAAATTGAGGATCTTTCTGTGTTTAAAAGCTATATAATCCTACAAACAAACCCACGTTTACCGTGATGCGACGAGTCTTTTGGGGTTGTTTCCTAATTTTGGGGTTGCTGCTATGGGGAGGGGAAGCGCAGGCGGGGCTTTTGGCTGACCGTTTGGCGCAGTTTCCTCACTGGGACAGCAAACCACCCGTCAGCGCCGCGAAGGGCGACTTAGTTTATCCTGACTGGATGGAAGGTACTTGGAACGTCACCAGTACGTTAGTAGATTTAGTGGCACCCTTAGCGCCAGAAATTGTGACGCCAGGGTTTGAAAGTAATCGTCGCCAGCTGAATCAGCCCGTTAGTTTCCCCGTGCGATTCAAAAATCAAGACGCGATAACTGTCTCAACAAAAGGCAAAAATCAGCCGGTAGTAGCAGATCGGGCGTTTAACGGGTTGAGTATCGGGAAGGCATATTTAGGCGATCGCGCGATCTTATCGGTCAAAGTCGATCCCAATTCTCCCAATCGTCAGGTGACTTTACTGCGAGGCGATCGCCAGCTAGTCTCAATTGTCACGAGTCGAGGCACCGAAACACTCGCCCCAGATCGATTTATTGCCACAGAAGTGTCTCAGCAAGTCTTTCGCGGCACCCCTCAGCCGTATTTCAATATTGTAGAAACCACAACTGCTTATCAATGGATTCACTCATCCATTGAAGCCGATCAAGTAACAGCAATTTACCTCTCGCCTCAAGATCCAGACTATTTCAAAGCTGTCGATCAACCCGTCGCACTTTATCGCTATCAACTACAACTTTTGCCAGTTGAATAGCTAAACGCGATAAATGGCGTCTCTACGTGACTTCAGATCGGGGTGCATGGGTAGACGGCTCCACAAGCAAGCTAGACAATTGCTTGCCTAATCTAGCCCTACTTCTTTGCTTTCGAGAAGTCCGCACCTTATATAAAGTAAAAAACCGTGGGAGTTGGAGTTCCACGGCTTCTGAAGGAGTCTTATCTTAAAACAATCTTATTCGGCAGCAACTTATAGAAAAGGGCTGGTAACAGTTTTTGTAACCGAATTTCCTTAGCGGGTAGCAGTCGCGGCTATATAGACAAAACCCAGATGGTGCGCGGGTTTTAATTTCATCAGTCCGCAACGGGAGACTGAGTTTATATAGCCGCGATTTTTAATTGCCAAGGCAAGGTGTTCCCAGAATTTACATCCGTTCCACATAACGCTTCAACTCCCGCGCCATCCGCTTGATGCCTTGCTGCTCATCATCCCGAATGAAGGGCATAAATACACGAGTCAGCACCCCTGAGAACGTGTTGCGGTGGAAGTATTTAGTCCGTCCAATACCAATCTCTTGCAACTCAAAGACATACTCATTCTTAAAGCCAGGAATCGAGGAAACCCAAGCGAGGCATAGTCCAGACTGCACTCTAGTAATCAACGGCTGAAACTCTGTTTCCTCCTCACCCGGTACGCGCCGCACAGAGAGTAAAACTTCTTCCCCCTGCTTAAATGGCACCGTTGGGTCGAGGTCAAATAAAAAAGTGTTCCACTTGTACCACTTTTCTTTTTTCAACAGAACCTGCCAAACTTCCTGCTTAGGAGCATTAATTTCAATTTCGGTATAGAGACTCGCCATTATCGCGGCAGCTAATCCGGTAGTGTAACTGGGTACAATTGGAAACTTGCAGCTCCTTTAGGCTAGGAGCGAACAATTTTGGATTTTGGAGGAAAGGATTTTAGATTCCCAATCCAAAATCTATCATCTTAAATCTAAAATCCTTAGTCAGCATGGTCAACCTAACACCCAACTCTAGCTTCAGTTTAACGATTCGCCTCCAGATTCCCAATCGCACTGGGATGTTAGCAAGCATCACCACCGCGATCGCTAGTGTCGGCGGTAACATCGGTCAAATTAGTTTAATCGAGCGGACTCGCAATATCGTGGTGCGAGAAATCACCGTCGATGCTGCCAGCACGGAACACACCGAACAAATTGTGCAAGCCGTGAAAGGATTGCCAGATGTCAAGGTAATCGATGTCTACGATTGCACCTTTAACTTGCACCGCGGCGGCAAAATCGCGATGCAGAGTAAGATTCCGCTGAAAAGTCAAGCCGATTTAGCAATGGCTTACACTCCCGGCGTCGGTCGCATCTGTATGGCGATCGCATCTGACCCCGAACAGGTTCACACTCTCACGATTAAACAAAACACGGTTGCGATTGTTACCGATGGTAGCGCCGTACTGGGATTGGGCAACTTGGGCGCAGCCGCATCGTTGCCGGTAATGGAAGGCAAAGCGATGTTGTTTAAAGAATTTGCCGGGATTGATGCCTTTCCGATTTGCCTGGATACCCAAGACACGGATGAAATTATCCGCACGGTAAAAAATCTTGCCCCAGTCTTTGGCGGCGTTAACTTGGAAGATATTGCTGCCCCCCGTTGTTTTGAGATTGAAGCGCGACTGCGGCAGGAACTCGATATTCCGGTGTTTCACGACGATCAACATGGCACCGCAATTGTTAGCCTTGCCGCATTGATTAACGCCCTCAAATTAGTGAAAAAATCCTTAGCGGATGTCCGAATTGTGATCAATGGGGCGGGTGCTGCTGGGGTAGCGATCGCTCGGTTGCTCAAGAAAGCGGGCGCACAATCCATCTGGATGTGCGATTCCAAAGGAATTCTCTCCAGCCAACGTACCGACCTCACCCCGGAAAAGCAAGAATTTGCTGTCGAAGCCAGCGGTAACTTGGCAGATGCCATGCAGCAAGCTGATGTCTTCTTAGGCGTCAGTGCGCCTGGAGTTGTAACGCCGGAAATGGTGCGTTCGATGGCAAAAGATCCGATTGTCTTTGCAATGGCGAATCCTATTCCTGAAATTCAGCCGGAATTAGTCACAGAAGATGTCGCGGTCATGGCAACCGGACGCAGCGACTACCCGAATCAAATTAACAATGTGCTCGCCTTCCCTGGCGTTTTTCGCGGGGCGCTCGATTGTCGTGCACAGACCATTACCACCACGATGTATCTAGAAGCCGCTTACGCGATCGCTTCTTTAGTCAAACCCTCCGACCTCGACCGGGAAAACATCATTCCCTCCGTGTTCGACCCGCGCGTTGTCAATGCCGTCGCCGGTGCCGTGCAAGCCGCCGCCCGTCAAGAAGGCATCGCCCGCCATTAAGCGAGAAAAGCAGCTGGTTCCAGGCGCAATCGTATCGCGTCTGGAACCGGAAAGTGGGGAAGCGACCAACAATCGACTCCCCATTTTCATCTTTGAAATAGTTTGCTCTACAGATAGAGTTTCAATTTTCTAGATATTGGAAGAATAAGGGGGAATACTGCGTTCTTGCTAGGGAATAATGAGCTTTAGTTTCTTTGACCTCTTCTGGGTATTTCTGGCTGTCAGCTCGATCTTGCCCGCCTTCCAACAACGCCGCTTGGCTTTTCAGCGAGTGCAAGCCTTGCGGAATTTTGAGCGATCGCGCAATAGTCGAGTGATTTTGCTAATTCACCGGCAAGAATCGATTAGTTTCTTAGGAATTCCCATCTCGCGCTACATTAGCATTGAAGATTCAGAACAGGTGCTACGGGCAATTCGCCTCACACCTCCCGAAGTTCCCATCGATCTAATCTTGCATACCCCAGGTGGTTTGGTGCTAGCAACCGAGCAGATTGCTAGAGCGTTAATTCGCCACCCTTCCAAAGTCACCGTGTTTGTACCCCACTACGCCATGAGTGGTGGCACCATGTTAGCTTTAGCATCTGATGAAATCGTCATGGATGCCAACGCTGTCTTAGGTCCAGTCGATCCCCAGTTGGGAAATATGGCAGCGGCGAGTGTCCTCAAAGTCATCGAACAGAAGCCAATTAGCGAAATCGACGACAACACGATCATCATGGCAGACCTCTCGCGCAAAGCGATGGATCAGGTGCAGCGCTTTGTCCGAACCCTCTTGAAAGACAATATTCCCCAACCGAAAATTGCTCCCGAAAACATCGAACGGATTGTGGACGCGATCACTACAGGGCGCGTCACCCATGACTATCCGATTACAGTCGAGGAAGCTACAGAACTCGGTATGCCGATCACGGTAGGGCTGCCGATGTCAATCTATAACTTGATGGATTTCTATCCGCAGCCCCAAGGAGGACGTCCAAGTGTGCAGTACATTCCCATGCCCTACGAACGTCCCCCAATTTTACCCCCAGCGCCAAAGGGCAGACCGATCCCAGAGAATGCAAAGTCTTAAGCTGCCCTGAGATTGAATTTTCCCAGAAGTTGAGTCTGGATAATTGTCAGTAGTGAGCAGTCATTAACCGTTTAAATAATGACTGCTCACTAGCGATCCATTATCTATTCCCAACTCAGCGCGATCGCTATGCGATTTAGACCCACAGCACCTTAAAAATTTATCAGCTTGAAGGCGATGGACTTGGGCTGGGAGCCGGGGATGGACTTGGACTCAGCGTTGGTCTTGGCGATGGGCTAGGACTAGGACTTGGTCTTGGGGATGGCGATGGACTCGGACTCGGCGTTGGGGTGGCGCGGGGGGTTGGCGCGGGACTCGGTGTTGGCGATGGCGCTAGTGTTGGTTCTGGCGCTGATTGGGGTGTTGGTGTTGTCGCTGGCGCTGGCGATTGCTGTTCAAATCCGAGGATTCTTCTTGCTTCTTGGTCGAGTCTCTGACGAACTGGTAACGTAGCAATGCCAGTTACCGGCAAATTAAATTGTCTCTGAAACTGCCTGATAGCATCTTCAGTGCGCGGACCATAAAACTGGTTACGGGGAAGGGGCGGATTTGGCTTAACGACAAGATTCAAGTTTGCCTGAAGAATTCTAACGATATTTGCGGCATAATCCTGTGTCTTCGGCCCCGCTGTAGCATCAACAGGTGTTAGCTTATATCCCTGCTGAAACTCGCGGATAGCCCTTATCGTGGCTTCATCCGTCAGAGTATCTCCAATCGTGACGTTATACCCAAAGCCGCGCAACAGGGAGCGAAATTCCCTTGGCGTGTAATCGCGGCTGCGTTCGGCTATAGCTACTTGATAACTAACTAAGCTGGCGGTTATGGTTATCACCGCAGCTAAAGGCATTCCAAACCTATTCCACATAGCTCAATCTCCTCACTCACTCACTGATTAAGCGCGATAGCGATTTGAACAGTTACAGTTTAAGCTGAATTGGGCATTCTACCGTTTATTTTTCCCAAGCGATCGCTACAACCGCCAATTGCGATCGCGTCGCGTGCGCTACCGGGTTCGACCTTTCAGCGTGCTGATATCCAATAGAATCCTTCTATTTTGAAGGCAACATCAGCAATTGGTGAACAATTAGTGGTATCAAATATGACTGAAGCTTCAGAGGGTCTGTCAAGCTGATAATTGGTAATTGAAAATTGTGATGGATGCTAGCTAGGTAGTAGGTAGCAGCTTTTTCGCCATTCCCTTTTTTTCCATTACCGATTCCCGATTACCAATTACCTCATCTTCCTTTCCATGTCACCTCAAAAATTGGCAAAGACTCCCCAATCCCGCCGGAACTTGTGGTTTGAACGTGTGATGGCACTTTTGGCAGTGGCTAACTTGGGCTTAGTGCTGTTCGACTTAACTTACATTCCGCTGCGCGATTTCTACCTGCGGGAATTTCGCAGCATTACCCGAATCTATGACCCCATCAAAGGTATTGAACCCCATCGAGAAACCCAGCAGTACCTAGAGACAGTAGAAAAACTCAAAGCACAGCTGCAACAGACAGAAGGATTGCAGTCGCCAGAGGTGGCAACTTTACTGGAGGAACTGCGCCAACAAAGTGTGGAAATGATTGAGACAAACCCGTTTGCAGAGGCGAATAAGACAGGGACTCTGGAAAAAATCAAAAATCGGATGCGTCAGCGCGTTGGCAATGTCTCTGCCAAACAATCTTTTAGCACCTTTTGGAGTCTGCCTTATTTATCCCAAGCTGGCGTGGAAAAAGAAATTACCTTTTATAACCAAGAAATTCAGCCTTTGATGGCAAGAAATTATTTTCGCCCAGTTGGGGAAACAGGTAATTTCGTTGACTACTTCTGGAAAATCGATCTCTGGTTTATCATTCCCTTTGGCATTGAGTTTCTGCTTCGTACCTACTATATCCACCGACGTCACCATAGTCTCACTTGGCTCGAAGCAATGATGTGGCGCTGGTATGATATTTTCTTGCTGCTACCTTTTTGGCGGTGGCTGCGCGTCATTTCAGTTTTCATGCGCCTACACCAAGCACAATTATTAAACTTAGAATCAATACGAGTGCAAATTAACCGAGGATTTGCGGCAAACTTTGCAGAAGAATTGGCAGAAGTCATTGTGATCCGGGTAATCAACCAGCTACAAGGGTCGATTCGTGGCGGAGAACTGACTCGGTGGTTATCAGGACGGGAGGCTCGTCCTTATGTTGACATTAACAATGTTAATGAAGTAGAAGCGATCGCTACCTTATTGATGAAAGTAACTGTCAATCAAGTGTTACCAAAAATTCAGCCAGATTTAGAGGCAATTCTACAGCACAACATTGAAAAAATTCTCAGCCAATCTCCCCTCTATCGGGGACTCCAACAAGTACCTGGAGTGGGTACTATCCCCACACAGATAACTGAAAAACTGGTCAAAGAAATCTCACTTGCAGCCTACAACACCCTCACCGCCTCTCTGGAAGACGATCCGGTTGGCGCAGAACTTTCCAAACAGCTGATAGAACACTTCACTGAAGCCTTAGGATCGGAGGTGCAAAGACAGCAGACTGCTCAGAAAATTCAATCTTTACTTTTCGATATGTTGGAGGAAATGAAACTCAACTACGTCCAACGCTTGTCCGAGCAAGATTTGGAGCAAGTGTTAGAAGAAACACGGGCGATCCGTCAGATTGTCAAGCAATAATTTGAATTTGTATGTCAATTGCTGATATCCATCTCTAACTTGAACTCCTTATTTAGGATTCAAATTTAGTCTTGGCTTGTGCTAGGACAAGACCGAGACTGTTGAGCTTGGATACGAAGATGTTTGAACAGTAGTATTGGCATCTTGAAAGAGTTATTTATTGAGTAAACTACCTGCCACAAATTCTGATAAATTGTCGCGAAAGCGCCAAATTCCCGATAGATAAGGAGTGTCATAACCAACTTCTTAGACATTTTCTACCAATCTCAATTCCTAGCATTCTTTCCTAGATGTTTCTAGAGAGTTTATTATCGCGATCGCGCCGCCACCCAGAAGAAAAGTTGTTCTTCTACAGAGTCTTCATCCCGCGCTTGCACGCGCCTACGTTAATAATCCTCAGTCCAATTTTCCTAGCCCTTCAGGCACCGAGCATCGGTGCCTATCTCTTTTTTCTTATCTTCCCTCAGCGCTCGGTTGACGACTCGCCACTGGCATACCGCTTGAGTTAAACTCAAAGTTAGGAAGGCGAATCCATCAGGATTCGTCCAGAGACTTCTTGGAATATAGTGTTCGCAGGAAGTGGGGCAGCACCCACTTTTTTTATTGGAGTTTTCCAATGACTCATCCCCTGATTCCACAAATTATTGATTTAGCAGCGCCAGTGGCAGAAGCCCTGGACTTGGAAGTAGTCGGGGCGGTTTTTCACACCAACCAACGCCCACCCGTGCTACGCGTGGACATCCGGAATTGCAACGCTGACACAGGGCTGGATGACTGCGAACGAATGAGTCGGGCATTGGAGGCTGCTTTGGATGCAGCGGATTTCATTCCTGATGCCTATGTCCTGGAAATTTCTAGTCCCGGTATTTCGCGTCAGTTGACGACAGATCGGGAATTCATCTCCTTCAAGGGATTTCCCGTAATTGTCACCACATCCGAACCCTACGAAGGTCAGCAAGAGTGGACGGGGCAACTGATTCGTCGGGATGAAGAGGGTGTTTACCTCAACCAGAAAGGTCGAGCGATCGCCATTCCCCGCCAAATGGTCAGCCGAGTGCAGCTGGATGAAAAACGGTAATTGAGCTGTCAGCTTAGTAGTTAGTTGTCAGTGGTTCGCAAGGAAGTTGCCTCTTGACCACTGACCGATTACCAATTACCAGTTACCAATTACCAATAGCAATTAGCGAGGTTTTTTTATGTCAATGGTTAGTCTACGCGGACTTAAAGAGCTAATCGATAAAATTAGTGTAGAGCGCAATTTACCCAAAAGTGCCGTACAAGCAGCCCTACGAGAAGCTTTATTGAAAGGATACGAGCGATATCGTCGTACCCAGAACCTCGACAAGCATCATTTTGATGAAGAGTACTTTCAAAACTTTGAAGTCGAACTCGACCTAGAACAAGAAGGAGAAGAAGGCTTCCGCGTTTTGGCGACCAAGACCATCGTTGAAAAGGTGAGTAGTGGCGATCATGAAATTGGTCTAGAAGAAGTGCAGAAAGTCGCGCCTGAAGCAGCGATTGGCGACACGGTGGTTTTAGATGTGACCCCCGATCAAACTGAGTTCGGTCGCATGGCAGCAATTCAGACCAAGCAAGTGCTATCGCAAAAACTGCGAGATCAGCAGCGCAAACTCGTCGCAGAAGAGTTCCAAGAACTGGAAGGAACCGTTTTGCAGGCGCGGGTACTGAGATTTGAGCGGCAATCCGTGATTCTAGCTGTCAGTAGTGGGTTTAGTCAGCCAGAAGTAGAAGCCGACTTACCGAAACGGGAACAGCTACCCAACGATAATTACCGTGCCAATGCAACCTTCAAGGTATTTCTCAAAAAAGTACGCGAAGGCCCAGCGCGGGGGCCACAATTGCTAGTGTCTAGAGCTGCCGCAGGTTTAGTCGTTTATCTCTTTGCCAACGAAGTCCCAGAGATTGAGGATGAAGTGGTGCGGATTGTGGCAGTGGCGCGGGAAGCAAATCCTCCGTCTCGTCACGTTGGCCCGCGGACTAAAATCGCGGTCGATACCCTGGAGCGCGATGTAGACCCAGTGGGAGCTTGTATTGGTGCTAGAGGATCGCGGATTCAAGTGGTAGTGAATGAATTACGCGGCGAAAAAATTGATGTAATTCGTTGGTCGCCCGACCCATCTACTTATATTTCCAATGCTCTGTCGCCCGCACGAGTGGATGAGGTACGTCTGATTAACCCAGATGCTCGTCAGGCTCATGTTTTGGTAGCGGAGGATCAATTAAGTTTGGCGATTGGTAAAGAAGGCCAGAATGTCCGGCTAGCAGCCCGCCTGACTGGTTGGAAAATAGATATTAAAGATATTGCCAAGTACGATTACGAAGCGGAATCTCGGAATATGGCAGCGATCGCAGCCGCTCGGCAAGCCCAAGAAGAAGCTGAATATGACGAAGCCGACGATGAACTCGAAGAACTGGAAAGACCGGCAGCAGTTTCTAGCTGGCAGCAGAACGGTGACGATTTTGATGATGTAGATGTAGATGAGGTGGAAACCACGGAAGTTTAGATTTGAGATTAAATCTTCAATCCAAAATCTACACTCCCCATTGCTTGAGATGGAACCAAACTACCGTCGTTGTGTGAGTTGCCGCCAAGTCGCGCCAAAATCGGCGTTTTGGCGAATTGTCAGAGTCTATCCGTCCCAGCAGTTACAATTAGATCGGGGGATGGGGCGATCTGCCTATCTTTGTCCCCAAGAAAGTTGTCTGGTAGCAGCTCAAAAAAAAAATAGGCTGGGCAGAGCGCTCAAAGTACCTGTTCCAGAAGCACTGTACCAAACCCTGTGGCAGCGCCTAGCTACTAAACTTGAAGGCTGCGATCGCTCCTTGCCCAGAAGCGAATCCAGCCCTCAAGAACGTTGCCTCCCATCCGCATCAGACCTAAAACAGCCGTCCGAATGAGATATTGTAGGAAAGAAGCCCAAAAAAAGCGACGTGCCCCAAATTGTAAAGATTTGTGCAAAATTAGAAATAGAAGTGTTTCACTATCCTTAAAGATAGGCAATTCACTTGGTGATAAACAGACTTCCCATAAGTAGCTTGGATATCATTAGTAGAAGTATAGGCAGCAAGTTAAAGCTTCACACCCATTAGGCAGTAAGCAAATGATCAACAAGTTGTCGTTCAAGCAGATGGTTATGGTGTAAAAACTGGTAGGATTCGAGGGGAAAGACTGGATGAACAACGGCAAAGTAAGAATTTACGAGTTATCGCGGGAATTGGATTTGGAGAATAAGGATATTCTAGGAATTTGTGAGCGGCTCAATATTGCAGTCAAGAGCCACAGCAGCACAATAACTGAATCGGAGGCGGAGAGTATTCGCTCGGCGGCAGAAAAACAGGCAGCAGCCCGACCAGCTTCACGTGCGCGGGCTCCAATGGATCAACGTAAAACAGCACCGCCAGCCGCTCAATCGGTGCGACCCCGGCTAGAAAACAAGCCGCAAATTCTGGAGATTCGTCAGCATAAATCTGGGTCTGGTTCTAACGCACCACAACAGCCGGGAGAACAGGTCGCGATTCCTCCCCAACCACCAGTAAGACAGCAGACGCCATCACCCATGAAGCCGACAAGTCTGAATAAACCAGTGCGTCCTAGCCAGCGGGATAATCCTCCTGTAGTAGAAGTAGTAGAAGCAGAAAAACTACAGGTAGACCCAGTAGAGGCTCCTCCTATTCCAGCTCCGAAAGCTGTTGAACCAGCTCCCCATCTGGTTGAACCTCCCATGCGACAAGCAGGGGAGCGTCCTGCGCCAAGTAATGTGGAGCGGCCTGTATTAAAACGTGCCAAGGTAGAAACAGCTACTAGCTCGCCTGTCAGCGCACCCCAAAGAGTAGGACCAGCGAGCGGGGCACCCGAAAGAACTAACGCCTCGGCTCCTCCTGCCCCCGTCAGAACGGAGCGACCTGCCCCCCCGGCTCCACCCCGAGTTCCAGAACTGCACTCGCCTCCCCAAAGGCCGGTGCGACCTTCCATGCCTGTTGGTAGACGCCCAGGCGGTGCTGGTGACACGCAACTAGAACCTGGTTCCAGTCGCTCGAAGCTACTACGGGACGAAAATGATGAAGGTTTGGGAACGCCCGATACTCTGGGAGAAGAGGCAAGAAAACCGAATCCCCCCCGTCTCGTTGGTCCCAATAAGCGAAAACCTGAGTGGGAAGATGAGGAAGAAGAAAACCCAGATAAAGCAGGCAAGGCAGGTGCTAAAGCCAAGCGTCGGGTTCAACCCCTCATTGATGACGACGAAGACTTTGACACGGATTTAGAGGAATTGCCAGCAGCATTACAGGTGAGTCTATCTGTAGCTCGTCCTCCCAAGCAGCAGAAAGCTCGTCCAGCCAGCCCAGTCGTGGTGGCAGCGGAAAGAGAGAAGCGGAAGCCTCAAATGCAGCGCGGCGAAGGGCAAAGCAACGATCGCGATCGCCGTCGAGAACCTGCTGCTAAAGCAGAACGTCCGGAAAATCTGGTGTTAACGGGCAGTATGACCGTTCAAGAACTTGCTACGGCCTTAGCAGTTCAGGAAACAGAGATTATCAAAACTCTGTTCTTTAAAGGCTTTGCGATCAATATCACCCAAACCCTAGATATCCCAACCATCACAATGGTGGCGAAAGAACTGGGCGTAGAAGTGGAGACGCAAGAAGAACAAGCTGCGGCGACAAAAGTAACGGAGATGGTGACAGAGGAAGACCTCGATCACCTGCAACGCCGTCCGCCAGTGGTGACGATTATGGGTCACGTAGACCACGGGAAAACAACTCTGCTCGATTCCATCCGCAAAACCAAGGTAGCGCAGGGAGAAGCTGGGGGAATTACTCAGCACATTGGTGCCTACCATGTGGATGTGGAATATGAAGGAAAAACTCAGCAAGTTGTGTTCCTGGACACTCCCGGTCACGAAGCCTTTACAGCAATGCGGGCGAGGGGAACGCGAGTCACCGACATCGCTATTCTAGTAGTTGCCGCCGATGATGGAGTCCAACCCCAGACAATTGAAGCAATTAGCCACGCGAAAGCCGCTGAGGTGCCAATTGTTGTGGCGATCAACAAAGTTGATAAACCGGATGCCCAGCAAGACCGCGTGAAGCAAGAGTTGACCCAGTACGGTCTGCAACCCGAAGAATGGGGCGGCGATACCATCATGGTTCCCGTGAGCGCCATCAAAGGGGAAAACTTGGATACCCTGCTGGAAATGATTTTGATCCAGGCCGAAGTTTTAGAACTCTCTGCAAACCCAGACCGCGCAGCTAAGGGTACGGTAATTGAAGCCAATCTAGATAAGTCGAGAGGCCCAGTTGCTACCTTGCTGGTGCAGAATGGTACATTGCGAGTCGGTGATGTCCTGGTAGTTGGCTCAGTATTGGGCAAAGTCCGGGCGATGATCGACGACCGGGGAGATCGGGTAACGGCAGCGGCACCATCGTTCGCGGTGGAAGTGTTGGGCTTGAGTGATGTCCCAGCGGCTGGCGATGAGTTTGAGGTCTATCCAAACGAAAAAGAAGGTCGCGCGATCGCAAGTGTCAGAGCCGACGAGCAACGCCAGTCACGCCTGCAACAGGTCATGGCATCGCGCCGAGTCACTTTGAATACCCTCTCAGCTCAAGCGCAGGAAGGCGATCTCAAAGAACTCAACTTGATTCTGAAGGCAGACGTTCAAGGTTCCGTAGAAGCTCTTCTGGGCGCGCTCGGACAGCTGCCACAAAATGAGGTACAAGTTCGGGTGCTGTTAGCGGCTCCTGGAGAAGTCACCGAGACAGACGTTGACTTAGCGGCTGCCAGTGGCGCTGTAATTGTTGGATTTAATACCACCCTTGCTAGTGGTGCGCGGCAAGCAGCGGATCAAGCAGGAGTCGATGTGCGCGAATACAACATCATCTACAAACTGTTAGATGATATTCAAGGCGCAATGGAAGGTCTGCTAGAACCGGAGCAGGTGGAAGAGCCTCTGGGTCAAGTCGAAGTCCGGGCTGTCTTCCCAGTCGGTCGTGGCTCCGTCGCTGGTTGCTATGTGCTGTCGGGTAAAGTGGTTCGTAACTGCCGAGTGCGGGTGCGCCGCAACAGTCAGATAGTTCATGATGGCGTCTTAGATTCCCTCAAGCGGATGAAGGAAGATGCCAAGGAAGTCAATGCTGGATACGAATGCGGCATCGGAGTCGATCGTTTCAATGCCTGGGTAGAAGGCGACATTATCGAAGCTTATCAAATGGTAAGCAAGCGCCGTACTCTCTCGCCAAATTAAGGCAAAACTCAAAAGGCAAAAGTCAAAAGAAAGAAAAAAGGAAATAATCTCCTTTGCCTTTCTTCTGACTTTTGCCTTTTATTTTGCTTTTTGCCTTTTTACTACTTGTAATATGCGCTCTTTTTGGTTGGAACCGTTCTTGTGGATTCATCTTGCTGGTCTGGCGACAGTTCCCATTTGGTTGGAACTATGCTGGCTGGGTTTGGCAGTTGGCGATCCCGTGTTGCCGGTGTGGTTGGAACTTTTTTTGGTTGCCACTGTAGGTATTGCACCCATACTGTGGATGCAGTTGAGCCGTCCTTTTAACATTTTTAGCATCCTGGCAGTGGCCTTGAAGCCAAGTCAACTGACGCTTAACCAGCGACGCCTGTTGTCACAGTTCAAGTCCCCTACGAACCAATTATTAGCCGTTCTGGCAGCTGGTTTCATGCTGTGGGTATTGTGGCTAATCTATCAAGCAGCACCCCTAGCGGCAACTGTTACACCACTTCCCCCAGAGTGGCGGTTCGCTGGACTGCTAGTAGCGTCACTGGCATTTCTGGCAAGCAATTTGTTCTTGCAGATACCGCTGAGCGTGGCGCGAGTCCTTTTGACTAACGAAGCAGCATTTTCTGCTACGCAACCCTGTTCAGCAGAAGAAATTCCGCAACAATTTACAATTCCGGGACTACAGGTAAATCAAATCTTACCTTCGGAAATTTCCGAGACATCGGCGATATCAGCCAACTCTGTAGAACCAATAAATGCAGGAATAGAAGCCCCAGCGTCCTCCGACTAATCTAAAAAAGAGATTTTTCTTCAAGGTTCTTGGTTTTTCAGCACATGGGTGTCTATGTAGAAAAGCTTTCAGCAACTGGCGTACCCCAAAAAGTTTTGGCTGGTTGACTAGCAAGATGTTACTGACAGCACAAATCCCCCCAACCTAACTGCGTTATCCTAAGAATAGACATAGAAATTTGTTAAATAGTCATCAGCGGGCAGTCAATTTTAAAGATTAGATTTAGAGATTAGATTTTAGAGTGGGTTGTCAATCCATAATCTAAAATCAAAATCTAAAATAGAATTGCTGAAGGCTGATAGCTGAAAACTCCTTGTTCCCTTAATTTAAGGTGCATATGATCAGGTTTCCTGCTTCATCAACCAGCCAATTCTCCGGCAATACCAAAATCTGGGAAAGCCTCAAACAAGCGATCGCATCCAGTTCTGGGTTTCAGCGCTGGGAGATAGAACACCCGTTGGATAACGACCGCCTTCAGGAGTTCAACCTTGATTATCGGGTTCGCCGGTATCTGCGCGAAACCCTAGAAACTCTTGCTTATTAGTCATAAGTCATTCGTTCGGTAGCCAAGAACGAATGACTAACGACCCATCACTACTGACCAATTCTGATTAAATCACCTAGATTGGGCAAGCCCTGTCCCAGTCGCTTGAGTTTGCCAAAAACCTCAGCAAGGCGATCGCCCTCCACATGAACTTCTGAGGTTGGGTAATTTTCTAAAATTTCAATCAAGGTAATCTGATTGTCTGGAAGCGCTGAACTCATCACAGCTCCTCGCAAAGACTGGATGTTTGCGCCATTTCCGGGAGTATGAACCACGTCACTGACTTGACCCAAGACTAATTCCCCAATCTGGTTATTGAGTACCCGATCTAAAATGAGGGCATTCACCTTAACTTCTTGCGTTAGGGTTTTTCGCAAATCCTCAGGTTTTCTTCCTGCCATAGCCAAATAAGCACGTAGCGCTGGCGAAAGTTCACCCGTTTCAGCAAAAGTTGTGAGTTCGGGAACAGATACCGATTCCCTTAGAAAGCGGTACTTCAGCACGACTGTATTGGCAGCATCCGCACGAGAGGGGCTAAACAAAATACCCGTAGCGGCGGCTAAAGAGAACACGAAAGGTAGCGATCGCAGCAGTAGAGAGCGCATAAGGAACCTGAAAACAGCTTAGAGATAGCACAACTGTGCTATCTCTACTTTGACGATACTGGATGCCGATGGGTTGCATCCTCCTGCTCAAGTAACAACTGCTTATGAATCATCCCTCTCGCCTGGATTAGCCTAAGCCAATGTTCTTAAATTTATAAAACCTTAGCCTTATGGGCATTTCAGGGTTTACATCGCCTGAATTTTCTTTGCAGGGGCAAGTTGCCATGTTGGGAACTGATAATATTCGCAACTTGTCATCAAACGTAATTGTGAATATTAATATTAGCGACGCAAGTGCATACACCAAGTATGTATAGCTTCCAGCGTAAAAAAATATCCCAATTGGTGAGTCTCTAAGTTACTAAATCGTACAGTTAATAATGCACATCAAAAGCATCAAACGTATGACACCCCAGGGTTTTCCCGATCGTTTCTCCCATTCTTCTAGCATCCGTTTCGCCAAACGTTTCGCTGGTGTCGTACCCGTCCGGGCGTCCCTGCTAAGCGCTTTGTTACTTTGGTCTGGCGGGGTCATGGCACTTCCTGCGGCTACCCTTACCCCGCCATCGACACAGATAGCTCAACTTCCTGCAAGCGCGAACGTTGTCTACGTCAACCAATCCACGGGCAACGATACTGCCAGTGCTGGCACCAGTGAAAACACACCCTATCGCACTATCACCTACGCCCTCCAGCAAGCCCGCTCTGGCACAGTCGTACAATTAGCTCCAGGTTCCTACACGGCTGACACGGGTGAAGTTTTCCCCCTCCTTGTCAAACAAGGCGTCATTCTGCGCGGCGACGAGCAAAGCAAGGGGCAGACTGTAGCGATTATTGGCGGCGGCGGCTATGTTAGTCCTACCTTTTCCGGTCAGAACATTGCCATGCGGGCAGAAAAAGACAGTGAAATCAGAGGATTGACCATCACCAACCCAAATCGTCGGGGAACTGGACTGTGGATTGAATCTACCAATGCAACAGTCAGCAACAACACCTTTTCGAGCAACGACCGGGAAGGAGTTTTCGTCACTGGAACAGCTACCCCCAAAATTGAAAGCAATATCTTTACCAGAAATAAGGGGAATGGCATTTCAGTCGCTAAGACAGCGCAAGGAGAAGTCCGCAACAATCTGTTTCAAGAGACGGGGAATGGGATTGTCCTAACTGAGACGGCATCGCCTTTGCTCGCAGACAACCGCATTGTCCAAAACGTTGATGGAATCGTCGCCTCCAACTCCGCTGCCCCAGTCCTGCGTAACAACATTATTGAGGCAAACACGCGGTATGGAGTCGTAGCAAGCGGAGATGCCCAGCCCAATTTAGGGACTCAAGAGAATCCTGGGCAAAATCGGATTCGCAACAATGTTCGTTTCGATGTTGCCAACCTAACGCGCACGAATACTATCATCGCGGTCGGCAACGATATTGATTCTAAGAAGATTTCCGGGCGCGTGGATTTTGTGGCGACGTCGATACCTAGCGGTGGTTTTGCCGATGTTCAAGGGAACTGGGCGCAAGCCTATATCGAAGCTTTAGTTGCTAAAGATGTAATTGCTGGTTTCCCTGATGGGACTTTCCGCCCCAACGAACCTGTCACCCGCGCTCAGTTTGCCGCGATTATCAACAAGGCTTTTTCACCAGCACAGATACAGCCTGGGATTAATTTTGTCGATGTCAAAACTAATTATTGGGCTTATCAAGCGATTCAAAGCGCTTACCGGGGAGGCTTTTTGTCTGGGTATCCGGGTCAAGTTTTTAGAGCCGAACAGCGCATTCCCAGAGTGCAGGTTTTAGTTTCTTTAGCGAGTGGTTTGAAGCTGCGCTCTGAGGATACAAATGTGCTGTCTGTTTACAACGATGCCACCCAGATTCCTAGCTGGGCCAGCACAGCGATCGCTGGCGCAACTCAGAAACAGCTGGTGGTCAACTATCCCACACTGGCTCAGCTCAATCCTAGTCGTGATGCCACCCGTGCTGAAGTCGCCGCTTTTGTCTACCAGGCGCTGGTGAATGCCGGTCGTGCTGAGGCGATTTCTTCACCTTATCTAGTCAAGGCTCCATAATCGCGACTCAACGTTAAGATGTATCGCGCCAGTTTTCCAATTACTGGATGCTGGCGCTCGATCGGTCGTATAATAAAAGTTAACCATCAGTAGACTGCTGATCGTTAACCTCAAAATGCGGGTATAGTTCAGTGGTAGAACGTCACCTTCCCAAGGTGAATGTCGTCGGTTCGAGTCCGATTACCCGCTTTTCTAGACAGTGACTCATTAAATGTCATCGTTGATAGATGAATGTCGCTTTGACAATTAGGGATGTCGTTAAGGCTAAATCATCCAATTTGCCGAAATGATTCGCAGTGGCTTGGGCAGTTGAGGCAGTGGCAGGCATTTTTACAAGGCGACTTGGAATATCGAAAAAAACCTCAATTGGGATTCAAGTTTTCTGACGCCGTTGGCTGAAATTGGAATTTCTATGTAAGGCTTGGCAACTTGCGACAGAGAACTTAGCCCGAAAAGTGAGAGTAGAGGCTAGCGATCGCGCACAATAACAAAGCTTCTGTCCACTCTACAACTGCTCCGTAAGTATCGCCCGTATGTCCGCCTAGCTGGCGGTGAAACCAGGCTCCGGTTAAAAGCGAGATCGCGCATCCTGCGGCGGCTGTTCCCACCGCTGCGGGCCACCGAGTCGGCGATAGGACGATCTGTAATCCCATCAGGGCAAATAGCACTAGCAATCCCAGTAGGATGTCTTGAGGCGTCCGGATGGATTCTTTATGGAAGGCACCTTTACCCTCCGCTTTGAGGTAAGGATAGCAAGCGATCGCTACCACTTGTCCCCACCTTCCCCATCCTGCCGATACCATTAGTGCCAGCCACCGATAAGATTCTAAGTCACTCAAAGCAGATGTTTTTAATAGCAGCAGCGCGATCGCTGCCATCGCCCCAAACGCACCCGTGACGCTATCTGCCATCACCTTTAGACGCCGCTGCCGTTCGCGTAGCTTGTCCGAAGAAAAATCCTGCACTGCCAGTCCATCTGCTGTATCCATAGCCCCATCCAGATGCAGACCCCCGGTGAGGGCAATCCAAGCAACAACGACCATTGCAGAGCGAGTCAGCATTGGGACACCCAGCAGTTGAAAACAAGTATCCAGAAGAGCGAGTAACCCTCCAATAAATAAACCCACCAAAGGTGCCCAACGCGCAATGCCGCGAAATTCTAATGTCCATCCAGATGGAATCGGAATACAGGTGTAAAACGCGATCGCACCCAGAAATCCTTTCCAAAATGAGAAAATTTGCACCACAAACAAACTTAATGACTTTTCGATAACAAATTCAGCAGATTAGCGTATGAACAGGGGAGAAATGTTGGGCTAAGATTGTCTCGTAGCAGTTCCGATTGCCATAGGCGTATGCCGTTAGGCTCCTCGCGCTTTGCTGAGTGTTCGCGTTCGCCATAACCGTCGAATGCGTATGCCGTAAGGATTCGGATTCTTGCCCAAAGCGCGTATACCATTAGGTTATGAAAGCTACCTACTTCCCTAAGTAGTGTATATCGCATTATTCTGTTGCATCTACGCAGCGACCAGGCAAGATCGGGCTTGTTTGAACCAGAGGCTGTTCCCATGACTTATGACCAATCTCCGCCCCACTTACCGGCTCCATGTATTATTGACAGCGGCATTATTGTTAATAAACAAGATATGCGACGACTGTTGACCGATCTAGGTCGCGTTCGCTACATCCACACCCTCGATGGCAAAGTTCAGAGCGAGGGCGAAGGATGCGTACTGGACGTATTTGCTGAACCACAGCGGTCTACGATGATTGCTAACCAGGCAATCTATCTTAACGTCCATAGTTTTGATTATCTGCAACTGCACCAGTCGAGCGAACAGGAATCTTATTTTGACTTGATTCAAGATCATCGTCAGTTACGTTTGATACCACTTTCTAGCCCACTCCAAGAGCAAAGCACGCCGATCATTAACGCCGCTGCTTTAGAAGCAATGGTGACACAAGTTCTGTCTGCTAAGTGGGATGTCCAACTTGACGACGACGATTGCTTATTCTAAGTAATCTTTAGTTAGGAAGTCGTTAGTCATCAGTCATTAGTCAATAAAAATCGACTAATCATCTAAAAACTAAAGACTAAAGACTATTGTTAGTAGGACTCGCAGCTAAAGTAAGTGGGATTTTCGTTTCAATGTCAGGCGCGTTGTCGCCATACGCAGGCACGAGCCGGGACTTTTTTGACACCACATGGCTTAGTAGAAACACCTAAGTTTATGCCGGTAGGGACGCTGGCGACTGTCAAATCTGTGACAATCGATCAGCTGGAGGCAACGGGTGCCCAAATGGTTTTGGCGAATACCTTTCACCTCCACTTGCAACCTGGAGAAGCAATTGTGGCGGGTGCAGGTGGGCTGCACCGCTTTATGGGCTGGAAGAAGCCGATGCTGACAGATTCTGGCGGCTTCCAGGTGTTTAGCTTGAGCGAGTTGCGGAAAATTACTGAAGAGGGTGTAACTTTTCGCTCTCCCCGCGATGGGCGGATGATTCATTTAACGCCGGAGCGGTCAATCCAAATTCAGAACGAACTGGGAGCAGATGTCATTATGGCATTTGATGAGTGTCCGCCTTATCCAGCGGAGCGCTCAGAAGTCATGGCGGCAACAGAGCGGACTTATCGGTGGCTGGAACGATGTATAAATGCTAACCAACGTCCGAATGAGCAAGCTTTGTTTGGGATTGTTCAAGGTGGCGTTTACCTGGATTTGCGAGTTGCGGCTGCTGAGTCATTAGCGGAGTTAAATTTGCCAGGATACGCGATTGGCGGCGTCAGCGTGGGAGAACCGGCGGAACTGATTCACCAGATTGTGCGGGCGACTGCGCCAGTGTTACCCGCCGAAAAGCCTCGTTACCTGATGGGTGTCGGCACTTATCGAGAAATGGCACAAGCGATCGCTGCGGGTATCGATTTATTTGACTGTGTGATACCCACTCGCTGGGCGCGTCACGGTACTGTGATGGTACAGGGAGAACGCTGGAATTTGAAAAACGCCCAGTACAGAGAAGATTTCACTTCCCTGGATGTGAGTTGTCCTTGCTACACTTGCCAGAACTTCAGTCGCGCTTACTTGTGTCATTTAGTGCGAACGCGAGAAATTCTCGGTTACACTTTACTCTCAATTCACAACATTACTGAATTGATTCGGTTTACCCAACGAATCCGGGAAGCAATTTTAGGCGATCGCTTTGTCACGGAATTTGGTCACTGGCTAGACACTCCAACAGAATAATTAAAAATTAAAAAACTTTAAGCATGAGCGTAAACGTCTTTCGGATCGAGTCGGCCTTTTTAGAGATAGCGATCGCAATTTTGGGGAATTTTAGCGGTCGAGGATCGTCAAGAGCGATCGCCACCGTTTAGTAAAAGTAAATTTTCCATGTAGGCTGAAATCGCGTCCAGCTAACAGCCGAGTCATGTTAAGATACTTGTCAATTCTTAAAACTGTGTTGGAAAGGTGGATTTTAAATATGGAAGCAGCACTGCTGTTGGCAAAACTGCCGGAAGCTTATTCCTTCTTTGACCCCCTGGTAGACGTTCTCCCGATCATCCCCGTGTTCTTCTTGTTGTTGGCTTTCGTTTGGCAAGCATCTGTGGGTTTCCGCTAAACCTGAACTGCCAAAAAATTGAAAGGGCACCCACATGGGTGCCCTTTTATGATTCAGGGTAGGCACAAGGCCGCTTCCTAAAACTTTTTTAACCCTGCGATCCCATTGCTTTCTGAAAGGCAGGACGTTCCGAGAGTCGCTGGATATAGGTAACAACTGCTGGATATTCGCTCAGGTCGAGCTTCAGCATCATGGGTATATAAGCCAGAATCGACCCTACTGCTACATCGACGACCGTTAGTTCCTCGCCTAATAAAAATGGTTGCCCTGCCAAAATTTCATTCAGCGGTGTCAGCAACTTAGGCGTTTCGCGTTCCCGGCTTGCTTCCACAAAAATCCCTGGTCCCAAAGTGGCATTGCCAAATATTACCCATTGGGTGGTTTGTGCTTGTTCCTCCAGAGTGGCTGGCATCTTGCCGTACTTTTGGGCGAGATACAGCAGAATCGCCCCTGACTCCCAGAGTTTAAAATCTCCATCAACAATTGCCGGGACTTTTCCGATCGGGTTAATTGCCAGAAACTCTGGTTGGAGATGAGCGCCTGCCTGCATATCGAGCTGGACGAATTCGTAAGGAACGCCCAACTCTTCAAGATACCACTTAACAATGGATGCCCGACTACGGGCACCGCCATACAGTTTCAACATCGCAGATATCCTAAAGGACTTTATGGGTGTGAGAGTGTTGTTTCACGTTGTCTTCTTTGCGGACAACGCGCTGAGCATTCAGTACTCGCTTGCGTTCGACGGAATAGTTAAAGTCATTGCGGGTAGTGCCCAGAGGAATATGAGATTTGGCCTCTGGTTTGTTCTTATAGGTGCGAACAGATGCGATCGCCCGAAAAGTGAACTCATCGCTAAATTGCGCCTCTTCTGGAAAATCTGCTGGCTTGTAGAGGTTATCGCCGACGATCACTGCACCCATTGTGGTCGCAACAGCCATCTTGTAGGAGGTTGGAATGCCTTTGAGAAGGGCTTCCAGGGCAGCTGAAGGAATGGGTTCAATAATGTTGACTTCTTGGACTTCGCCATCTTCCTTGAAGAAACAAGTGGCTAAGCCAAGTAGCAGGTAGTCATTTTCGCTGAGATCGGGAGCATTGGGATAAGAAGTTGCAGTTGTCATAAGACCGTTTTAAGGAACGATTGCCAAACACCGACGGGAGCGCGTAAGTATCGCTTGCATTCTACCAGCATCCATTCAGTTGGGGCAGTGGGGAGAGGTGTAATGGGGAGCATCGCTTCAATTTTCCCTGCTCTTTTGCACCTTTGCATGGTTGTAGGATTTTCACCCCTCGCATCCCCCGCTCAAAATCCATAATTTTTTTCTATGCCAATCCTGCAAGCTTCACAGTCGTCAGTTCTCCTAGACGGGTAAATACGAGATTTAGGGAGTCTCTACAGATAGTTTCAGTAATGCTCTGGATTGGGGCTGTAGATTTCCTAAAGGACATCCAAACCGAACTGAAGGTATAGGAGATCGCTCCAGTGCTGGAAGACGCTTTAAGCAGTGACACAGAACACCCCGGCAACGAATAGGAAGCCGCTAAAGTAGATTCCAGAGAAGTCCAAGGTACCCTTGAGGATGATTATGAACGCTCGCGCAATCAATTTTCAAGACCAGGCAAAACACCAAAACGGTTCGCCGGTTTCATCGACCACCGGCACAGTTCCAAGGCGTTTTAATCTAGTCACCTCGGTATCTGGAGGACACCAGAACCAATCCCTGCGCTCCCTACGAGCTTTAGCAAAGGAAAAAGCTCAGCATGGCGATCGCAACGGCGCGATCGCTATCCTGACGACTCTCATCGAACTGAACCCCAGCAGTGCCACTGACTATAACAACCGGGGGTTGATTTATTTCCAGAACGGTCAAAAGGAGCAAGCGATCGCCGACTATAACACGGCGTTGGAACTCGATCCCCACTTGGACAGTGTTTACAACAATCGCGCCAACTACTACGCTTCTTTAGGACAGTTGGCAGAAGCGATCGCGGACTACGAGATGACCCTGGATCTTAACCCTGGTAACGTTCGGGCTTGGATTAACCAAGGGATCACCTTTCGGGATCTGGGACTTTACGACTTGGCGTTAGAAAATTTTGACCTAGTGCTGAGATTAGGTCAGCTACAAGGGAATATCTACGCAGAGCGGGGTCGTACCCATCATCTGCACGGCGACTGGAACTGCGCGATCGCTGATTATCAAAATGCTTTGGCTGTGCTTGCTCCTTTTGGTTCTGCCGGACGCTTGCGCTTGCAAGTCGAAAATTGGATGAACCAACTGCTGAAACCTATCAGCGCTTGAGGAACCATTTAAAATTCAAAAAATTCAAAATATTTTGAATTTTTACTCATCAATCGTATTGTTATCCAGCCACACAACTGGACGCTGAGAAGGGTCAACTCGATGGCTTTGTTCCTGCATCACGCTTTTGGCTTGCTGGGGATCGAAGTAGCGGCTGAAGTTATTACTTAAACGATTGACTCTTTTTTCTGTGCGCTTCACTTCTTGTCGGATTTCTCCTAGCTTTGCTTGCTGGGACAGGTGATAAGGCAAAAGTTGCACGAGAGCGGCGATCGCTGCCGATGAAAGCACTACATTTACTGCTAATTTAGCTGTCGTTTCGATTGCGATCGCTCGGTTAGGATGGCGTCGCGGTTGTCGCCGCGTCCGAGGAACTATCCGGCTGTTTGGTGCCGGTTGCTGATGAGGTTGTGAGGGTTCAATAGCATTCATGGTGTCAGGATACCACTCTGGACGCAAGCGCCACTATGTCTGTCGATAGATGTCAAAGGCTTTAAGGGAGGTACCCCTGCCTAGAGTTGCTGCAAGTGAATTTAGAAGCTAGGGATTGGATGCTAAGGACTAGAAACCAGGAGAAGAGGGAGCGGGAGAAGGGGAGCCGATGTGTACTAAAGCCCTGTCATTCCCTCACTCTCTCTTGCCATCAGCGGCTAGTCCCTAGCAAGGGGTGACATCTACTTGTACAGTTCCGTTGATAGCCGGAATGCCATGATGCCAGCAAACAGCGCCACAACTAAAGCAATATACACTTGGGTATCGGATATCGACATCGTTTACCAACTCCTTATTTCAGGTTTATAGTTCAACAATTTCGGCTAAATTATGCCCAATATAAACATCTTGTAACAAGATGCAACACAGCCGCGTAAAAATTCTAGCTCCATTGTTTGGCTTGCTGAATGGAATTTTCGACTAATTTTTCCCGACAAAGGTTAAGCTTAATTAAGACAGCAATCATTTTGGCACAATTTAGCCAGTTAATTTTTGCTTTTAGTTTGATAGTTCCAGTTTGAAGCTTGCGTGAATGCTAGACCAAATCCTGAACTCTCCGCTCAATCCGGGACTTGAAGCTCCCCTTGTACTGCTTGTTCTAGTTGTATTAGAGGCAGTGCTGTCAGCGGATAACGCGATCGCCCTAGCAGCTATTGCCCAAGGCTTAGAAGACAGCACGCTCCAGCGTCGCGCCCTCAACTTCGGATTAGCAGTTGCCTACATCCTCCGAATCACTTTGATTCTGACAGCAACCTGGGTAATTCAGTTCTGGCAGTTTGAGTTATTAGGGGCACTCTATCTGCTTTGGCTGGTGTTTCAGTATTTTACTTCCGATGAAGGGGAAGCTCAGGAACATCATGGGCCGCGATTTGCTTCTCTATGGCATGCAATTCCGATAATCGCCGTCACCGATTTAGCTTTTTCCCTCGATAGCGTCACTACAGCGATCGCAATTTCTAAAGATACCTGGCTGGTTCTCACCGGAGGTACGATTGGAGTGATTACGCTGCGGTTTATGGCTGGCTTATTCATCCGTTGGCTCGATGAATTTGTCCATCTTCAGGATGCTGGCTATATCACCGTTGCCCTTGTAGGATTGCGATTGCTCTGCAAAGCGATTCAGCCAGATTTGGTGCCGCCAGAGTGGTTAACCATTGCCTGTATTGGGGTGATATTTGCCTGGGGATTTTCTCAGCGCGTCCCCGCTGAGCAAACCGTAGAGATTCAGCAGAAGGAAGAGCAAAAGCGTTAGGCGAAAAAAGATTGAAAATGGCTAATCGCCGATGGCACATTCTTTAAGCGCCGTTCGCGATTAGCCGTTGGTGATTTACTCGTAGATCCAGGAAGTCAAGCTGGGCTTCCAGCTAACAAGTTCTTCATCTTTAAACCACAGAGCAATCTCGCGCTGCGCGGTTTCGATAGCGTCGGAACCGTGGATGAGGTTGCGACCAATACTGACTCCATAATCGCCGCGAATTGTACCCGGTTCAGCGGTCAGTGGGTTAGTCGCCCCAATCATTTTTCTAGCGGCTGCGACCACTCCATCGGCTTCCCATACCGTCGCGACTACTGGGCCAGAGGTGATAAACTCGACCAAACCCGCAAAAAACGGTCTTTCTCGGTGTACGTCATAGTGCTGCTCTGCCAGTTCCCGGCTCACACTCATCAACTTTAAGCCAACCAGAGTAAAACCTTTGGCTTCAAAGCGCCGGATGACCTCACCCGCGAGGTTGCGCTGTACACCATCAGGCTTGACCATGACAAATGTCCGTTCCAAGTTTATCTCCTTTAGATTTTACAAACTGATACAAAACACAGATTAGACTAGAAGGCTTTTTAACGCAAAGGGCGCAAAGGTTTACGCAAAAGGATACGAAGATCAACTTTAAGTAAATTCCCACCGCGTTGAAACTCCCAAATTGAGCATCTCACCTAAATCCCCTTTGCGTACCTTTGCGGTTTCCTTCGCCTACCTTTGCGTTAAAAGTTTAAATGAATTGCCGCCAATCTACCCGTTATGACGTTCTAAGGCTAATTGAATCAGTTGATCGACTAATTCTGGGAAAGCAACACCCGTTGCCCCCCAAAGTTGGGGATACATACTCGTTGCCGTAAAACCAGGCATTGTATTAATTTCATTAATCAATACTTCTCCTGTCGCTTCAACATAGAAAAAATCCACCCGTGCCAAACCAGCCCCATCAACTGCGGCAAACGCTTGAAGAGCCATTTCTTGGATTTGCGTGGCAACGGCATCTGGCACGTTCGCTGGGATCGCTAAATCCGCTCGTCCCTGGGTATACTTCGTTTCGTAGTCGTAAAAATCGCTGTCAAAGGTAATTTCTCCAACGACGGAAGCCTTGGGATTGTCATTCCCCAAAACGGCACATTCTAACTCCCGCGCCACCACGCCTGCTTCCACAATTAAGCGACGGTCGTAGCTGGCAGCGTTATCGAGGGCGGTTTCTAACTCAGCACGCGATCGCACTTTGGAAATTCCCACCGATGAACCTAAATTCGCCGGTTTCACAAAACAGGGATAACCGAGTGTCGCTTCAATTTGTTCGCAAAGCTTGGGGAAAACACAGGGATTCGACCACACTTGCGAGCGATTAACGGTGATGTATTTCACTTGAGGCAATCCTGCATTGGCGAATGCCATTTTCATGGCAATTTTGTCCATTCCCATCGCAGAACCTAAAACCCCAGTCCCGACAAAAGGCACTTGCATTAATTTAAGCATTCCCTGAATGGTGCCATCTTCCCCATTCGGGCCGTGGAGGATAGGAAACCAGACATCTACCTCAGCAGCTTGGGGGGGAGATTGCCAACGATTGAGGTCTGGCGATGGGATCGTAAGTTCGGTATTCGGTGATGCGTTTTCGTTACTGGGTAATTGTTGCGGAGAATTTTCTGAGGCCAGTTGGGATTCCGGCAGTTTTCCAGATGCTAAAACTTGTTGAGCCACTTCCCCGGCTTGCCAACGTCCATCTTTGTGGATGTAGAAAGGCAGGAGTTCGTACTTAGCGCTGTTTTGTTGGGCACTCAAAGCTTGCGCGATCGCCCGTGCTGAACTCAGCGAAACTTCATGTTCTCCCGAACAGCCCCCAAACAGCAATCCCACCCGCATTTTATTCATTTCGGATATTCCTGACACTGCACACCGCCGATAGTTTACTACAGCCTAGAGGCGTGAGACGAACTCCGATACGGAAACTCCCTCAACCCTCTTTGTTATGATGCCAGTGTTATTTGCCTCGCTCAGGAGCGGACAACGAGTTTCCAGGGACGTTGGACAGTCATTGCTTCTTCCGGCTCCAGCACGGCAATCCGCCATCCTCTGCCCCAAGGTCGCGCCAGGACGACCCGATCGGGATTCGCTGCTTTGACCTTTTGAGCCGCCGTGATGGTCAACTCGCTAAGTGCGATTTTTTCCACGGCTAGAGGTGCGCTAGCGACTGGCGTCAGGTCTGGGGGAGCCTGAATGGTGGGTGTTGCCGTGGGGACTGGGGTTGTGGCGGTGGAAGCCTGGATGCTTGGTTTAGCGGTGGGGAGGGGTGCCGTGGCGGTGCCAGTCTGAATCGCCTGAACCGGGGGTTTTTTACCCTTGAGCTGAAGCGGTTCCTGTTTAGGAAGAATCAGTTGACGAGTGCTAACACCGAGTAAGTAAGTAAAGCGGCAAGTCAACCAAGCAATGCTTCCCGTAGCAATTGCCGTCCAATACACCAATATCAGCGCGTTGTATAAAGTGTAAGCAATGCGGGGGGGAAGATAAACCGCTTCTTGCAAGTCTCGCCGGAGGAGTGGGAGGCGGGAGCTTACTTCAAGTTTCCACAAGGTGATAAATGTTTTCATAGCAGATGCTAGCACCGCGAAATCCTCCGATCCACCTAAAAATCTTATACCGGCACTGGCTGATGCACTTCCAATGGTTCCCCGGTCAAACTAAACGGGCGAACTTCAGTGATTTTGACTTTCACCACTTGACCTTTGAGTTCGGCAATATTGCCGGTAAAGAAGGTGAGACGGTTGCCCCGCGTGCGTCCCATCACCTGGGTGGGATCTTTGGTATTTTGCTCTTCTACCAAGACTTCTTCGATGCGACCGAAGTAACGCTGGGACGCTTGAGCCGCTTTAATTGAAACTAAGTGATTGAGACGTTGAAGGCGATCGCTTTTCACCTGTTCGCTCAGCTGATTCTCCCACAAGGCTGCGGGTGTTCCCGGACGCGGAGAATAAGCCGCTGTATTTAACAGGTCAAAACCAATCTCGTCCACCAGTCGCAGCGTATTCTCAAACTGTTCCTCGGTTTCTCCCGGAAAGCCGACAATCGCATCCGCACTAATCGAGGCATCTGGCATATACCGGCGAATCGTGTCAATGATGCGGCGATATTTCTCATGGGTATAACCCCGCGCCATTGCCTTCAGAATGTCGTTATCTCCCGACTGGAAGGGAATGTGGAAATGCTCGCACACGTTGGGCAATTCGGCACAAGCTCGAATTAACCGTTCGGTGAAATAGCGGGGATGGCTGGTGGCAAACCGAATCCGCTCAATTCCCGGCACATCATGAACGTAATAAAGCAAGTCTGTCAGCGTATTCTGGTGTCGCCCTTCTGCCGTGATTCCGGGCAAATCCCGCCCGTAGGCGTCGATATTTTGCCCCAGTAGGGTGATTTCCTTATATCCTTGACGCGCTATTTCTTCCATTTCGGCGCGAATCGCTTCTGGAGTCCGCGATTGCTCGACGCCGCGAACGCTGGGAACCACGCAGTACGTACAGCGTTCATTGCAGCCGTAAATTACATTTACCCAAGCTGTCACCTTACTGTCGCGGCGCGGCTTGGTGATGTCTTCAATGATATGAACTGCCTCAGTCGCCACTACCTGATTGCCGTTGAAAACTTGCTCTAGCAAATCTTGGAGGCGATTGGCGTGTTGAGGTCCCATGACCAAGTCTAATTCTGGCACCCGCCGCAACAGTGCTTCCCCTTCCTGCTGAGCGACACAACCCGCAACTACCAGTGTCAAATCTGGTTGTTCGTGCTTGCGCTTTGCCTGTCTGCCTAGGTAGGAATAAACTTTTTGCTCGGCGTTATCCCGAATGGTGCAGGTGTTGTACAGGATCAGGTTCGCATTTTCAGGTTCTTCTGACCATTCAAAGCCCATATTTTCCAAGATGCCAGCCATACGCTCTGAGTCGGCTTTGTTCATCTGGCAGCCAAAGGTGGTGATGTGATACCGGCGGGGAGAAGTGGTCATGGACGGCTACAACAAATCAATGAAAGTAATCGGAACTGTATATCTATAGTACCTATCTGGAGAATACAGCTATCGCGTCTTTACATCGAAAACTTCCAGAATTGCCCGTGAGCGTTGCCAAAGTTTGAGAGCGATCGCTCTCACGGTGCCCAAGCACCCACAATCCAAGCACCTATAACCCAAGCAGCGGTGAGTCAGCGTTCTTGAATCTTCAGGCAAGCCTATATTTTCTGACGCTTGTAAAAAATTGCGGGAACAAAGTAGGACGTTTATTCTACGAATTCCGCAATAAATTACAGCATCATAAACTCAATTATTCAGATTGTTTTGCAATTTTATCCTGATTATGCATCAGAGAGTCCGAATCAGGCAATAGAAGCTCTGACGAGACATCTACTATGCGCCTTTACAGCTCCCTCTTCTTATCAAGCCTATTAGTTACTGGCTTCGCGGTGAATTTACCAAACCTTCGGGATCGCTCGGAAAATTTGCACCAAGCAGATTCAACCCAAAAACACTTATTTACTCATGATTCAAGGCAGGACAGTGCCCATCGCGGTAGCGGACGAAGAGGAAGAGGAAATTCTGAAGCCGCTTTGAGGGGGTTGTTTCATCTTGATTTGACATAGAAGTCATCTGAGAAATCAACCCAGCTTCCCCCAGTTCCACAGGTCGGTTTTTCTATTTTCTGTGAGGATTAAAACAGTCAACATCAGCCAAATAATCGCCAAATTTTAAAAGCCCGTTTTATTGAATAAAGCGGGCTTTTTATATTATCTTTTTGAATTCGTCTACTTTTCCTTAGTTTAGAAAAATTAGCTAATTACTTAGCAAAAAAATTGTAGATGTAACCCTGAAAATCAGCGAAGCGGGCGATCGCTCTCTGGGTTGATGATAAAAGTCGCCAGATGATAAAAAAAGGCGAGATTTCGCGCCTTAAGAGTCTGTAGAGGCACTCTTGCTTGCGCCCCTACAGAGGACTTCAAAGAGACTTCAAAACAACGTTGATAGGCTCCTAAGCTGGTTTCCAGGTGCCGTGGAAGCTAGGGGGGATGACACTGGGTAATCCCAAACGACACGCAGGTTGCTCCGAAAGGCGATCGCTATTCATAATCCAGACTTCGCTGGTATCGGTGTTGCCGTCATACACCACCGTTAACACCCAACCCTGTTCGGGATTCAGGGCATCCGGGGCATAGATGGGTTCTGAGGGATAACGATTCTCACCCAAATCGGCTTCCTCTAGGGTGCCAGTTTTGGCGTCAAAACGAGCGATCGCGCCAAATTGATCTTGGCTAATCTCTACACCTTGCCGATGTACCGATAGATAGGTTTGGGGCGAAGCTTGACCAACCAGGTGTTGTGGCACAACCGGGAACTCACAGTGCCGATCTAAGACTTCTTTGATGCTTGTTACCTGACTCCTTGCCGGGTTGAGATGGATTTGCCACAGCGTACTCTTGGCAGGAGTCCGGGTTTCACCCGTCGCGACTTCCTTGAGATACTGATTGGTCTGAAAGTCTTCGTAGCGGACAACATCCACAATCACCGATCCGCTGGTATCTACATAGCCGTTCGCAAAGTGCCACTGATACCAGGGTTCAGTTTCGCCACGACTCACCAACGATAGGGTTTCGCGGTCAAAAACCAAAAACTGAGTACCGAGGTTGGGTTGCCACTCCAGCGCATCGCTATAGCTGCTCATGCCTGTTAGCAACGGCAGCACGTTCACTCGCACTGGCGGCACGAAAAAGACTAAATACTGCCCAGCGAGGACAAAATCATGCACCATTGGGATGCCATCTAGTTGAACTGCCGCCTTTTGCAGAATCCTGCCTGTGGAGTCACTTTTATAAATATTCAGCGTTGCATTCCGTCCGGGTGAAACCCCAAAGTTAAAAATTTCCCCAGTCTGGGCGTCGCGCTTGGGATGAGCGGAATAATGCAATCCGTCACTCAGTCCCGATAAATTATCTAATCCCCAAGTTTCCAGGGTTTGCAGGTCGAGGGCGTGGGGTTTGCCGCCTTCCCACAGTGCCAGCAGTTTATCCGGCAAAGCGAGTACCGAGGTATTGGCGGCATTTTTAATCGGTTTGAACCATTGATTCCAGATGGGGCCTGGTGCGGTCATGCCATAGTTGCCATAGAGCAATTGATTCGCTTTGGCTTCCTCTTGGTATCCCTCTGATTGAACGTAGCGATAGACACCAGAGGCACCAGCATCGCTGAAATGCACCCCTAGAATCGCACCATCCCCATCAAACCAGTGGCCCACCCGGATGCCGCCACGTTCTAAACGAGCTGGGCCGTTGCGGTAGAGGGTGCCGCGCAAACCTTCCGGTATGTTGCCGGAAAGGAGTGGGAGGGGAGTCAGGGGAAATTCTTGTGCAGGTTGGGCGATCGCATTTGCCCAAGCTTTACGGGTTGACGGTTTCGTGGCTGTGGTCATAGTTCAGGAATAGAACGCAACAGAGTGGGGATAAAATTAAGTAATGTTAAGCAAGGTCTTTCTTGAGTGTGAACGATCTTGCGGGCGTGCTGCTATATGAGAGGAAGTGCGATCGCAAAACGCCGACGTGTCGGTTCGCATCCTATGATTTACAGGGAAGGGATCGCGATCGCTAGAGCAAAAATTGGCTTTATATGAAGAAACTGATTAGAGGGCTGCGTGAGTTTCAAAGCAACTACTTCAGCGAACACCAGGAATTGTTTGAGCAACTCGCTCACGGTCAGAAACCGAGGGTACTGTTCATCACCTGCTCTGATTCTCGCATCGATCCGAATTTGATTACTCAAGCGGCTGTCGGCGAACTGTTTGTCATCCGTAATGCTGGCAACCTGATTCCGCCGTTTGGAGCAACGAATGGCGGCGAAGGCGCAAGCGTTGAATACGCCGTTCACGCTTTAGATATTCAGCAAATTGTTGTCTGCGGTCACTCTCACTGCGGTGCAATGAAGGGACTGTTAAAATTGAGCAGTTTGGCGGCAGAAATGCCGTTGGTTCACGACTGGTTAAAGCACGCAGAAGCGACCCGTCGGCTGATTAAAGAGAACTACACAGAGCTTTCTGGTGAAGAACTTCTGGAAGCCACGATTGCTGAGAACGTGTTAACGCAAATCGAAAATCTGCGGACTTATCCAGCAATTCGCGCTAAACTTCACCGAGGCAAACTGTCTCTCCACGCCTGGATTTATCACATTGAAACGGGAGATGTTTGGGGATACGATCCGATTCGTCAGGAGTACCTGCCACTCTACAGTCAACTTTCCACCAATCAGGATGAATCTGTAGAGCCTAAACCTGAGCGAATTGCCTCAATGCTGTTATCTCCGGAGCAAGCGGAACGAATTTACAGAGGTTCTGCCGCGAGATAAAGGTGTGGGTTATCAAGCGTTTATCTGCTGGTATCTGCAATTTCAATTATTAGGAACCAGCAACCTGAAAATCCTTGCCTCTAATAGGGGTTGGATTTTTAGGTATTTTTACTTTCATTTGTGCAATGGTAATTTGTAGCCTCCACATTAAGGGGGCTATCGGCTTCAAAATTACGCCTCACGGTCTTGATATTAAAAAGGAATTTGGGATCAAAAATTCTAACTCGATCGGCGTTAAAAGGAAATCTGCGATCGCACGTCTCAAATGTTTAGAAATATGCGATCGCTTACTTTTAAAACCTACCGACTTGCTGCTTCAGCGGTTTCCTGCTTTTGGGCAGATCCTTGAGTTCCTAGCTGAATCAGCTCAATCTTGTAGCCATTCGGATCTTCCACAAAGGCAATCACCGTAGAACCGTGCTTCATTGGCCCCGGTTCCCGCGACACTTTGCCGCCCCGCGCCTTAATTTCGTTACAGGTGGCGTAAATATCATCAACGCCAAGAGCTATATGACCGTAGGCATCTCCCAGGTTATACTGCTCTACGCCCCAGTTGTAGGTTAGTTCCACAACTGTATGGTCAGATTCGTCACCGTAACCCACAAATGCCAGCGTAAACTTCCCATCCGGATAATCTTTCCGGCGCAGTAACTTCATGCCCAGCACGTCGCAGTAAAATTTCAAAGACTCTTCTAGGTTGCCGACTCGCAACATCGTATGTAGCATTCGCATCGTTTTGATCCCGAATTCCTTTTTAATATGACGTTTGAGTGTCCGCTCAGGACGTATTCTATTTCAATCCCCGATCGGGATCTTTACACAACAACCCACGCCACCATAGAAACCATATTACATTCAGCCACGCTAGGTGTTTTCGACAAGGGATGACCACCGCTATAACCAGCTGGCTAAAAAGCCTATCTAAGGTTTGCTGATGTGTGAGACACTTGCAATTTTGCTACTGAAGGGTGAAACGGAATGATTAACACGCCAGATACTGCCATCGACGCCATTGTGGCTCGTGAAATTCTCGACTCGCGGGGGCGTCCTACAGTGGAAGCCGAAGTCTATCTGATCAACGGTGTGATGGGATTGGCTCAAGTTCCCAGTGGCGCTTCTACAGGGACTTTTGAAGCCCACGAACTGCGGGATGAGGATGCCAGCCGCTACGGTGGCAAAGGCGTCCTCCAAGCCGTCCAGAATGTCGAGGAGAAAATTGCTCCTGAGTTGTTGGAGATGGATGCGCTCGATCAGGTTTTAGTTGACCGCACGATGATTGAGCTGGATGGCTCGGAAAATAAATCGAATTTGGGAGCAAATGCCATCCTCGCCGTCTCCCTGGCAACCGCCAAAGCGGGTGCGGCGGCTCTGGAATTGCCGCTCTATCGCTATCTCGGTAGTCCCTTATCGAATGTGCTGCCGGTGCCGTTGATGAACGTGATCAACGGCGGTGCCCACGCGGATAATAACGTGGATTTCCAAGAATTTATGATTGTGCCAGTCGGGGCGTCTTCATTTAAAGAAGCGCTGCGTTGGGGTGCCGAGGTGTTTGCGGCTCTCAGCAAAGTTTTAAAGGACAAAAACTTGCTGACTGGTGTTGGCGATGAAGGCGGTTTTGCTCCTAATTTAGAGTCCAATCAAGCGGCTTTGGAACTATTAGTGGCGGCGATTGAAAAGGCTGGCTATAAACCCGGACAAGACGTGGCGCTGGCGCTAGATGTTGCTGCCAGTGAGTTCTATAAAGAAGGGCAGTATGTTTACGATGGCTCCTCTCATTCCCCGGCTGACTTTATTGAGTATCTGGGTAAGTTGGTAGGACAATATCCGATTGTCTCAATTGAGGACGGACTGCACGAAGAAGACTGGGAAAACTGGAAACTATTAACCGAGAAAATGGGCGATCGCGTTCAACTCATCGGCGACGATCTGTTTGTCACCAACCCGATTCGCCTGCAAAAAGGCATTGAGCAAGCCGCAGCGAACTCGATCCTGATCAAACTCAACCAAATTGGTTCTCTTACGGAAACCCTGGAAACGATTGAACTCGCTACCCGCAACGGATTCCGGTCGATCATCAGCCATCGCTCTGGCGAAACTGAAGACACCACGATTGCTGATTTAGCCGTAGCTACGAGAGCCGGACAAATCAAAACAGGTTCGCTTTGCCGCAGCGAACGGGTGGCGAAGTACAACCGACTGCTGCGAATTGAAGATGAATTGGGCGATCGCGCAGTTTATGCCGCTACCATTGGGCTAGGCCCCCGCTAAAGCGGATTAATTCGGGCAGTTTGTGCCAGATAATCGGGTGGCTCGTTCAGGAATTCAGTCAATTTGTCTGTTGTCTATAAAAGGATTGACCGACTTTTGCACAACTCAATATGAAACTAAAAATCCTAGCGATCGCCACCCTATTTGCTCCCCTGTCTGTGTCAGCAGCCGTCCGCGCCGAAGCAGTTAGACCATTACTTCAAATCCAACCCTGTAATAACTGTCAGCTCATCGGCGCTGCTGAAACGACGCCAGACGCTCAAGAGGATTGGCAGGAGTTTTCTTCCTCTGAAGGAGGCTTTGTGGTGCTAATGCCGGGAACCCCAGAGGAAGAAACACATACCGAAAAAGCTGAAGAAGGTGACGTTGAGCAGCATTTGTTTACAGCCGCTACGTCGGATGGTGTCTTTTTAGTCTCCTATGCTGACTTTGCCAACGAGATCGATCGGCTAGAGGCTAAAGAACTCTTGGATGCGGCGACTGAGGGTTATATAACGGATGGCGCGAAGTTAATCGCTCAGCGCCCAATTTCACTGCATGGAAGTCCCGGCAGAGAAATTAAGTATAAAGATTCGGACGGTTCTATTGGTCAATGTTGGATTTTTCTGGTGAACAAGCGGCTGTATCAAGTCAGCACGCTTGGTTCAAATACCAAGGATGTTCAAAAGTTTTTCGGCTCATTTCAATTGATGCCGTAATCAAAGCATTTGGAGTATTTTTTCACATAAACTCATTCACATTTTGTGGGGGCGTGTTTGTGCCATGCCCCCATACCAGGAATAGGGAGTGAATAAATACTACGACCTGCGATCGCTGTTTGCCAGCCAATTATTTTAGATACCCGTTTTCTAGACTAGAAAACGGGTTTTTGGTATGTACCTAGCGATCCAATATTTTATTGGGCTGCGACTGAGTCGCGCGATCGCGTCAAATTTTTCTCGCCGCAGCTAACTTCAGTAAGCCCCTCTGATTGCCAACACCAGCCGCTCATTCGACGACTCCGAAAAAACGATCCCTCAGCCATCCAACTCAACACCCAAAAATCTAAAAGGCGATCGCTACGGGTAAAAACCGAGTTGAGGTAAACCTAGGGTTTCTTCCATACCCAGCATCAAATTGAGACATTGGAGAGCTTGACCAGCTTGACCTTTGATTAAATTATCAATCGCTGACATAACAATGACCCGATCGGTGCGGGGATCAACTTCGATGCCGATATAGCAAAGATTAGTCCCGCAAGCCCATTTCGTTTGAGGGTAGATGCTGCCTGGTAATATTTTGACAAAAGGCGAAGCACGGTAGAAAGCTGAAAAGATGGTAATTAAGTCTTCTCGCACTAACCCCGGATCGCGCAAGTTGGCATAAACGGTTGCGAGAATCCCGCGCACCATTGGAATCAAGTGAGGGGTAAACTGCACCGTAACTTCGTGACCGGCGAGATCGCTACAAACTTGCTCAATTTCGGGGGTATGTCGGTGCCGTCCGCCAACACCGTAAGCTCCTAGCGTATTATCTGCCTCAGCCAGTAACAAATTGGTTTTCGCTTGCCGTCCGCCGCCGGAGGTGCCAGATTTGGCGTCGATAATCGCCGTTTCTGGCAAGACTAACCCTTGCTTGAGTAGCGGCGAGAGTGCTAGCAAACTGGCGGTGGGGTAGCAACCAGCGCAACCTACTAACTGGGCGTCGGCAATGCGATCGCGGTATAGTTCCGGTAAGCCGTAAACCGCCGTAGTTGCGAGTTCTCGGTCTTGACGTTCTCCCCCGTACCAAGCTTGATAGGTTTCCGGGTTGGAAAATCGGTAATCGGCGGATAAATCCAGTACTTTGCACCCCTTCGCCACTAGCGTCGGTGCCATCTGATAGGCAAGACCATTGGGCAAAGAGAGAAAAACGGCTTGACAGCGATTGGCAATGGTATCTAAATCAAGCGGTTCTATCTTTAAGTCAACACGATGACCTAAATGGGGGTAAAGGTCGGAAAAGGACTTTCCAGCGCTACTCTCACCACCTAGGTAAACCAGTTCGACTCCTGGATGCTCCATCAAGAGTCTTACAAGTTGCACACCACCATAGCCTGACGCGCCAACAATTCCAACAGGCACGCGCCCTAAATCACCCATGATGCTTGTTCCCTAAAAAGTTTAAATTTTAAACGCTCAGCGGTCAGCAAAGCGCAGTCAACCAAAGTCAGTACTGAGCGATCAGGATACGGCATTGCCATGTCCCTAATGGTTGCTGAATAGAATTTCTTTGTCATTGCTTATTCCTCAGTCCTGCTAAAAGCTGATGGCTGAAAGCGACTTTTGCTGCATTGTAGTATTAAAACCAAGATTTGGTGGTAGAAATATCAGCGTCATCATTTAGGGTTACAAGGTTAGCTGCGGGGAATGCAAGGTTGGCTAGAGCAACTGTTCGGGGAGTGACCGACTCTTTTGGGAATTTATCCTTATAGAAAAGCACCGCTCCAATTGATATTTTGGGCGGTGCTGCGTGGTCTAATTAGCGTTATAAATCAATATCATGACATATTGCGCTTCTCACTTGAACCTAACGCCATAACTCTCTTTTAGGCAAGGTGCGAGGGAATCCTTCTTCTTTCCCTTAAGTCCTACTTATAGCATTCATAAATGAGTTGTGAAGGCGAGATCCTCGACAAGTCTTACGAAGTTGGGGATCTGAAGGGCTGACATCACACAACTCAATTTGGATCGCTATAGCAGTCTGAGGGGATTTCTACGAGATATTTTAAACGAATCGTCTTAGCGAGCGAGCATAGCTGAGGGCGTCCGCGCTATAGAATATAGAAGATAAGAGAAACGGAGAAGAAAGAACATTTCAGTTTTTTTAGTTACTATCTATGAATCTCGATTTAGTTATTTATATAATCATTTTTTGAGCTTATATTTTAATCCCAAAACGGTAATATTTTGTATTTTAATCGAATTACTTTCATAGAGATGACCTTAAAAAAACTAATAATGTGAGATTCATTTATTCAATTTGTTTTAACAACTCGGAGGGAGATACGCTTAAAGCTTTTGCTAAACGGACGATATTAACAAGCGAAACATTTCTCTCACCCCGCTCAATACCACCGATGTAAGTGCGGTGTAACCCAGTTAATTCTGCTAATTTTTCCTGGGAAAGTTCGCGTGTCTTTCTTAATTTTCGGAGTTGTTTGCCAAATTTTTCGAGTTCGGGATTAGCCGCCATAATTGAGAAAGAAGGTCGTTTTAGATAACGATAAGTCTACAGACGATAAGTATCAATTTGAGCGTCGCCGTCGAATTCGCGCGATCGCGCCGCTGGGGGGTGCCCACAGGCTACTCTCAAAAAGAGATACTGGATCTATGGTTTATTGCGCTAATTAATCTGTGGAATTGTCTCAAAGCAAAGAAGCGCAAAATCGCGCTTCTTCAACCCAACCGTTTAAATTTGACGCGATTGACGCCGCCTTGGCAGACCTGAAGGCTGGGCGGGTGGTCGTGGTAGTAGATGATGAGAGCCGGGAAAACGAAGGCGACTTGATTGGCGCGGCTCAGTTCGCCACGCCCGACATGATTAATTTTATGGCGGTAAATGCAAGGGGTTTGATTTGTCTGGCGCTGACAGGCGATCGCTTGGACGAACTGGATCTGCCCTTGATGGTGAGTAACAACACCGACAGCAACCAAACTGCCTTCACCGTCAGCATCGACGCCGCACCGAATATGGGAGTTCGTACCGGCATCTCAGCGGAGGATAGGGCGGTGACGATACAAGTCGCCCTTAACCCAGCAACCCAGCCAAATGACTTGCGCCGTCCCGGTCACATTTTCCCCTTGCGGGCGCGGGAAGGGGGCGTCCTGAAACGAGCCGGTCATACAGAAGCCGGTGTTGATTTGGCAAGATTGGCGGGATTGTACCCGGCTGGGGTGATCTGTGAAATTCAAAATCCTGATGGGTCGATGGCGCGGTTGCCACAGTTAATCGAGTACGCCAAGACTCACCAACTGAAAATTATTAGCATTGCTGACTTAATTAGTTACCGCCTCAACCACGAACGGTTTGTCTGCCGCGAGACGATTGCTGAACTGCCGACTCAGTTTGGGAATTTTCAAATTTACGCCTACCGCAACAGCCTGGATCAATCCGAACACGTCGCAATTGTCAAGGGAGACCCAGCCGAGTTCTCAGACCACTCAGTGATGGTGCGGATGCACTCGGAATGCCTCACGGGTGACGCTTTGGGTTCTATGCGCTGCGACTGCCGCATGCAGTTGCAAGCGGCGCTGAAAATGATTCAGAATGCCGGGTCGGGGGTTGTGGTTTACCTGCGCCAAGAAGGACGGGGAATTGGGCTGGTTAATAAATTGAAAGCATACTCGTTGCAAGACATGGGGCTGGATACCGTCGAAGCAAACGAGCGCTTGGGTTTCCCTGCTGACTTGCGGGATTACGGGGTGGGGGCGCAAATTCTCAACGATTTGGGAGTGAAAAAAATTCGCCTGATTACGAATAATCCCCGCAAGATTGCAGGTTTAAAAGGTTATGGCTTAGAGGTGGTGGATCGGGTGCCGCTGTTGATTGAGGCGAATGATTATAATTCCATCTATCTAGCGACCAAAGCGAAAAAGCTGGGTCATATGCTGTTGCAGACGTATTTAATCACCGTAGCGCTGCACTGGCAGGATGAGCCGGAGTCAGTCACGAAGCGCTACGAACGATTAGAGAAACTACGGCATTTGGCAAAAACTCACGATTTGTTGTTGCAGGAAGAAACGCGACCTGTTGGGATCGCTCTGTTCGGCACGCCATCGTTAACCGTTCACTTAGGTTTTGACCAACCCAATCTGGCGTCACCGGATTGGTATCAGCAGACAGGACATCCTTATGTGCGAGCGATCGCGCAAATTCTGGATGCTTTGAGCGCGTGGCCTCAGTTGCAATATCTAGAATTTATGGTTTCGACGGGAATAGACCCCCTGACAGGCTTACAAATCCAGCTAGACCGGCAGAACTTCCCCGCAAGTACCCTGCCTTCGTCAGTTTGCCATCAGTTAGAAACCCAGAAAATCTACAGCTTTCAGAGTGGTGAGGGCTAAGTAGAGTTAGGACTGAGGACTGAGGGCTGAGGACTGAGTAGAGTTGGGGCTGAGTAGAGTTAAGACTGAGGACTGCGTAGAGTTAGGACTGAGGGCTGAGGACTGAGGACTGAGTAGAGTTAGGGCTGAGGACTGAGTAGAGTTAGGAAGGTTTTCAGCTAACGTTTGTGAGCTTTTACTTGATGAGCGTCTAAGTAGATTGGGATAAATAAACTTAACGGATAGGACTGTTTATCGCTCATGGAAAATTGAAAATTACCATGCACAATCAACGATAAACGGGCTTATTGAGTTATGTTTATTGTCACCCAGTTACTTAATTCCGTAATTTCTAGTAATGAAGCGATGCACTACGGATATAAAGCTATCACCGTTATAGGAACTGCCGCCTTACTTAGTGGAGGGACGACAGCTATCTATGCACAGACTCAGCCCCTACTCTTTCCTCAGCACTCTTTCCCTAGCACTCTTATAGTGGCTCAGTCGAGTGCAGAGGAATTATTCAATCGAGGGATGGAGAAGTATAACCAAGAAAACTATAGCGGCGCTTTCAATGATTTCACCGCTGCAATTCGCCAGGATGCCAACCTGACTAAAGCCTACTACAGCCGAGGGTTGGCAAGGCGGAAGCTAGGAGATAATCAGGGAGCGATCGCAGATTACACGGAGTTGCTAAAGCGAAATCCCCAGAATGCCGATGCCTACCTAAATCGGGGTGTAGTTTATGCCGACCAAAAAAAGTATGGGGAAGCAATTGAGGATTACACCAAGGCGCTGAATCTCGACCAGAAAAATGCGATCGCTTATTACAACCGGGGGAACGCTCGCAGTGCCCTAGGAAATCCTAGAGGAGCCGTTGAGGACTACAGCAAAGCGATTCAGCTTCAGCCTAGGGATGCCACCGCCTACGTGAATCGGGGGAATGCTCGCGTTCAACTGGGAGAAACCCAGGAAGCGATCGCTGATTTTACGAAGGCTCTGGGTCTGAACCCTAATCTAGTAGAAGCTTATTACAATCGCGGGATTGTCCGGCGGCGGCTGGGAAATATCAAGGAAGCGATCGCGGATTATGACCAAGCCATCCAGCGCGATCCCAACAATGCAGCAGCTTACTACAATCGAGCGATCGCTCGTCAGCAAATTGGTAATCCTCAAGCAGCCATTGCCGACTATACCGAGGCGATCGCTATTTCTCCCAACTTTGCTAAAGCTTATGGCAACCGGGGGCTGCTGCGCTACGAAACCGGCGATGCTAGAGGCGCAATTGAGGATTTACAAGCATCTGCGCGACTTTTCTCCGAGCAAGGATTAACCGCTGACTCTCAAAAGGCATTGCAATTGCTGAGACAGTTAAAATAGACCGCCTCCGTCATCGAAATGAGCCAGTGCCCATCTTCTGCCAGATCCCAACCACGTTCTGAGGTGAAAGTCGGTCAGGGTTGTTATTTTTCGCAAACACCGCTGGAATTTTGTACACCCTTTTTCAGAGGAGATAGGGTAGAGATCGTGTGCCGCTTCGCAAGGATACGTCTCTTTAATTACAGCAAATCCAACCGCATCTCATTACTTTCGCTAAAGCCAAGACTAGAGTAGACTGGCTTACCTGGTGGGGAGGCGTGTAGGATAACCCTTGTGCAGTTAAGCGATTTTAGATGGTCGATCGCACAAAGCGTAAGTTTCTTGGCAAGTCCCTGTCTGCGGTGAGGCGGTTCAACGTAAACTCCCCAGATGTATCCATATTTGCGAGATTCCGGTTTGAGGATATGCGGGTAAAGACCAGCAAACAGCTGACAACTTGCTGAAGCGATCGCTCTCCCATTAATCTCCGCCACAAAAGCTTTGTAGCATCCCTCTTTTCGAGCGCCTTCTATAAACTGGAGCGTAATGTTGAGCCAGTCAGACTCAATAGAATCAGAAGGAACATGATTATCCAGCCACATTTGATAAAAATGTTGAGCAATTAGAGAATCTTCCTCTGGAAAAGCTTCTCTGATATAAATTTCTCGTTCCATCACCACGATACGGGTTCATTCTTATTTTACGGTCAGAGTAATCTTGAAAGTGGTCTTCTACAAGAGCCACTTTTTCAATCTAATCTCAGTCCACTTCGGTTTGATTATCTCTTATCTGGTAACTATGGATTTAGCAATCGCGCTCGATAGCAATTCCGTATCCTTACCCTTGGGTTAAGTCACCAAAGCGATCGCGATATCTCTCTAATAACTCTGCCAGCTCATTTGAGCGTTGTCGTTCCGACTCAGCTTGCTGTTGTGCTAACTCCCGCTGATTCCGCTCAATTTCAGCTAATTCCTCCCCTGTCTGATACCTCACACCTTGGGCATCGTACCAGTACAATACCTCGCGCTGTATGCCTCCGACTTGAGCCACAAATCGCCCAATTCCTAAACCGATTTCTGGCATCCAGAATGGTTCTCCGATTTGTAACTGATATTGCCCATTTACTAAACGGTAAACTTCAAAAGGTTGTTCCTGGTCGCGCCGCCAGAAATTCGGATTATAAATTACATAATACAACACTCCTAAATTGGCATAAATTGCCATTTTTGTATCGTATTCTCCCCCATAAGTGTGAGAGACAATTTCTAAGACAAAAATGGGGGCAATATTATTTTCTTCCCAGAGAACATAGCTGGAGCGAGAACCATTGTTTTTCCTCCGTTCCACTCCCAAACTTAGAAATCCATCTGGCACCACGGGTACTCTTGGATTCACGCCTGTCGTGTGATAGATGCCCATATCTACACCAAAATACCAGTCAAGGCGATTACCCCAAATGAACTCTAGCAAGAATAATAGAAAATTCGGGATAAAATTCTGGTCTTCGTTATCCACAGGTGTATCATCCGAACAAGGAAGTTCAGCACTTGTTGGTAATCTGGTTTCCGGGTTGTGCTGTACCATAAAGATTAGCTCCACAAGCTATTAATATAATTATCCAATAAATCTCCCTAATATAAATCCAATCTATTTAAAGAATAATCTCTTTTCTCTTCCTCTGCGTTCTCAGCTTCTAAAGCGCTAACGCGCATGGCTTCGCCAACGCTAAGGCGATTCGTTTAAAAAAGATAGTGTTCATAAATTAAATGAGATTGTCATAACATGAGTTTAGATGTAATTGTTATCGGTAGCGGAATTGGCGGTTTAACCGCAGGGGCGTTACTTGCCCGTTACGGAAAACGAGTGCTAGTGTGCGAAAGTCACGCGATCGCTGGTGGTGCTGCACACAGTTTCTCGCGGCAGGGATTTCATTTTGACTCTGGCCCCTCATTTTACTGCGGACTCACCCCTGGAAGGGGTCTAAATCCATTACAGCAAGTGTTAGAAGTTCTGGGAGAATCGTTGCAAGCTGTTCGCTACGATCCTATGGGTCATTATCACTTTCCTGAAGGCACTTTTCCCGTTTACAGCGATGCTGAACGATATTGCCAAACTGTTGCTGAAATCACGCCTCAAGGTGCAAGAGAATTAGAACAATTTGAAAAACGTCTGCTACCTCTTTACGAATCGCTGCGGGAGATTCCTACTATTGCTTTAAGGGCAGATTGGCAGATAATACCAGTGGTTTTGAGGAAATATTTACCATCTGTATTGAAACTGCTACCGCATCTAAAAACCGTCCAAGGTTCTGTTGGTAATGTGATGGATCGAGAGGTACGAGAGCCTTGGGTGCGGCGCTTAATTGACTTGGAATGTTTTCTACTTTCTGGACTTAAGGCGCACGGAACAATTGCCCCAGAAGTGGCATTTATGTTGGGAGAACGTTCTCGCGCTGGTGTCGAGTATCCCGTTGGAGGAAGTGGCGCAATTGTTGATGCTTTAGTGCGCGGTTTAAAGCGTTGGGGTGGCGAATTAAAATTAAATGCTCAGGTTGAGCAAATATTAATCCAATTGGGAAAAGTAACAGGGGTTAAGTTAAAGAATGGTGAAATTATTAATGCGCCTATAGTAATTTCTAATGCTACCATTTGGGATACTTACACTAAGCTATTACGCCCCGAAGATTTGCCGCCATATTATCGTCAGCAATCTTTAGAAATGCCAGCCGTTGATAGCTTTATGCACTTACATTTAGGCATCCGCGCTGAGGGTTTGGAAAATCTGACGGGACATCATGTGGTAGTTCACGATGCGAGTAAAGATATTACTGAACCGGGGAATACTTGCATGATTTCTATCCCTTCGGTGTGGGATGCTAATCTTGCACCAGAGGGACATCATGTAGTTCACGCCTACACATTAGAACCTTATGAGGGATGGCAACGAGATGAAGGGTATGAGGAGAGGAAAAAAGAGCGATCGCAATCTCTATTCCGTGCGTTAGAGAGGGTGATCCCGGATATACGCGATCGCGTTGTATTAGAACTTATTGGTACACCATTAACTCACGCTTATTACTTACGCCGCTATCAGGGAACTTATGGCCCTGCAATTGCAGCAGGTCAAGGGACATTTCCTGGCACACAAACGCCGATTTCTGGATTGTATCGTGTGGGAGATAGTACGATGCCAGGAATTGGCGTTCCCGCTGTTGCTGCTTCGGGAATTTTGTGTGCAAATACTTTGGTTACGCCGCAAGAGACGGCGAAGTTATTAAAAATTTGAAGTTCAAATTAAGCTTTCTTAATTGTCGGCTTCGCGGCGATACTCTCCGCCTAGCATCTCACAACTCAAGTAGGATTGCTAGAAGAAAAGCGATTAGTAAAGCGGGAAAAAAGTAAATGGGTGTGAGGAGTATCAAGAAACAGCAACAATATATATTAAAAAAACGAATCGCCCCGCGATCGTAATCACAGACCAATTAGAAAAGAGAGGATTTTCTTTTAGGGTGCGATCGCGCTCCAGTTTATTTCCTTTCATCCTCTGTTGATTCAGTTAAAATTTCCTGCATGACGGGTGAGAGTCGATTATTCAAACGTCCTGCACGGATCAGTTCAGCGTAGGTGTCGCCTTCAATATCTAAGAGTTTTTCTCGCAGTTGTTGCATATTAAGCGCTCGCAACTGAGGATATTGATTTTGCAACTTCTCAATTTCCTCCTCAATACCCTTGAGTTGTCCTTGAACCAGATTTAACTCGTAACGATAAAACTCCTGATCGATTTCTAATTCTTTGCCAGCTTCCAATAAATAATTCAACACTCGATTTAAGGCAACGCGACGGGCAATTGCCTCTGAATATTGCTGGCGTAGCGGCTGATCTCCAATCAGTCCTAATCTTTCCAAAAACCACTGAGTTGTCAAACCTTGAACTAACAGAGTAAACAACACAACGCCGAACACCATATCAATAATTTCCTCTCTTCCTGGTAAGATAATGGGTACACTTACCGCCAAGGCAATTGAAACTGAGCCTCTTAAACCACCCCACCAAAGTATTGTTTGATCTCGCCAACCTATTTGAGATTTAACTAGCCAATTGCTCAAAGCACTGAGCCCATAGATGGCAATTGCTCGCGTTACCAATACCGCCCCAATTGTCACCGCAATCAGACTAAAATTCTCTACTAGACGCGAGTAGTGGATTTGATCGCCAATTAAAAGAAAAACGATGGAATTAACAAAAAATGCTAAAAATTCCCAAAATTCAGATACCAATAACCGGGTGCGCGGGTTCATGCCAATTCGAGAGCCAAAGTTACCCAAAATCACACCAACCGTGACAACCCCAATTACCCCAGAACCACCCAACTCTTCTGTTATCAAATAAGTGCCGTAAGCAGAAACAAGAGTGAGTGATTGTTCTACTAATGGCAAGTCAAAACGTTGCGTAAGGTAGGAAATTCCAAAACCAACTAAGCTGCCAATTCCAATCCCAACACCAACAAATACTAAAAAACTAGCAACTGTAGTGTCTAGTGCAAACTCATTGGTTCCTAGGGGGATTCCCACTAGCAACGTAAACGCCACCACCGCCACGCCATCATTAAATAAACTCTCTCCCTCCATCAACATTGTTAAGCGTTTGCCAGCACCCAGTTCCCGAAACAAAGCTACTACGGAAACGGGATCGGTAGCAGATAAACAAGCACCGACAAGGAGGGCAGTTGTAAGAGGAAGTCCAGTCAGCCAATTGAGAGGAAATGCAATACCAACAACCGAGATGATGACACCGACAATGGCAAACAAAGTGACGGGAAATATATCATCTTTCAAGTCTCGCCAACGGATATTCCAAGCAGCTTCAAATAGTAGGGGAGGCAAAAAAATCTCTAGAATTAATTCTGGCGACAGATTCACCAACCGCACATCTACAAATGCTAAAAATAACCCGACAATGACCAGCAGCAATGTGTAAGGAATTTGGCGTAACCAACTGAAAATTCGCGAGAGTGTCGCCACACTCAAGGAAATAGACAACACTAGCAGAAATTGCTCCAAGCTTTGCTTAATGGAAGCTTCATCTAGGGTGGTTTCTATCGCCATAGGAAACTCCAAATCGTAATTAGTCGTTAAAACTTAGTCGTTAAAACACTGTAGCTTTTAATTTGCCCTTTAATCTAGACGTTGTATAGGATAGTCTCTTAAATTGCCAACATCGTATCATTCAATAGATTTGGTGTTTACAAACATAATTTATTGCATCTATCTTAAGTAAGATAAAACGTTATGTCAGACATTAAACAGTTAATTGCAGATATCCAGCAGGAAGCGCAACGGGAAACATTTCCCGTTGATGAACCTGTGTATCTGGCAGCGAGTTTGAAGCCTACGCAGCCAATTCTCTATGCAGGTAATCTAGAGAGCAAGCTATGCTTTTTTGCTCGCGATTTGGGAAAAGATGAAGTACGGGCACGTCAACCGCTTTGCGGTGCTGCTGGTGGCTTTGTGCGTCGGGGTCTGTACCGTGCGATCGCAGCCACCGAACCCAATAAGGATACCGATTTACAAGTTGTCCTCGATCGCGTTTTACTGACAAATACCGTGCCTTACAAACCACCGGGTAACAAAGCATACGCTGAGGCTGTGAAAAAACGATTTCGCCCCTTTTTAGAGCGATTATTGGTATTGCATTGGCAAGGGGATAAAATTATCACTTTGGGAAATGAAGCGTTTAATTGGTTTGCCCCTTATGCGGCTAAGGGTGAATTGAAGCAGTTTTTTACAAGAAGCGATCGCTACTCTGCCAGCATTCAAGTTACGCTTCAGGCGAAGGACACAGAAGGCAATATACATCAACGTTCAGTGATGCTACTGCCACTCCCTCATCCTTCCCCACTCAATCAAAAATACTACGCCCAATTTCCTCAACTACTTCAGCAACGCCTCGCTGAAATAGTGCCGTAACACATTAACCCCAGCTATCGAATGGTTGAGAAAAGCGCTCTGTGTATTTATTTAAAGGGGGTATATATTCAGTTAATCATGATTAATGTAGCGTTTTTTCCCTATTACTTTGCCTTCTTTATCAAAAGACATTTCAAACGAAATCCAAGCAAAATCACCCCAAAGAGCTGCACCATCTACACCATAACTCCAATTCTCACGATCGAGGCTATGTTCGGGAGCAGGTAAGATTTTTAAAATTTCATCTTTGCCCATTCCTAATTGGATACTGGAGAATTTTTCTTCTGAAAAGCCTGGAGGTAATTTTGGATCAATTAAAGGATAAGGCAGAACATAATTCTCGGTATGGCAAACAAACCAGGCTAAAGTAAAAATTCCAATTCCTGCAAAAAACAAAGAGTCGATTCTAAGAAGTGATTTCATGGATTTCCTCAATTCATAAATATAAATATTTACGATATCGGAATTGATGATTCCCCTGACTTCCCTGTAAACTCTAATTTCACAGAACCAAAGTTAATTAGTCCCCCCTAAATTTTGGATTTCTGTTAGTTCCTTGCACTTAGAAGATTAGAGGCAAGATAACTAGCGATCGCGCTTGGGCTGGAAAACAGGGCAAACGCATCGAAAATTCAGATGTACCCATCTCTCCATCGTCCTTCCCTCTACTCTCTGATGACTCATTACCGCTACCAACTGATAGCAATTTCTAATGGTTTGGCTAAACTTCGAGCGGATAAGCATTTTAAGATTTGCCTGAGAAATTAGCCTAAATGTTGAGCGGATTTGAGACTCATGAATTATAAGTATTGAGTGTTTTTTTAAATTTAAAACTCAACACTTATAATTCAACTAATTCAAAACTTCTGCTTTCTACTCACATTGGTTTTAGGCGCGTTACCTTGAGCTTAAAAGAACCGCCACTTGTTTCCCCAAAAGCCCGAACCCGAATAATATAATCACCCGGCGCGGTAATGCGGGAAAATAAAAGCGAGTTAGTGCTGCCGTCGGGACCGTCATCATTTTCCGCCACAGTAGCGCCATCCGACGACATCAGCGTCACAATCGTGTCAAAACTATCAGAGATCAAGTCAACCGCTACCTGATCTCCAGCATCCAGACTCACCACGTAATCACGAGCAAAACCTCCCTCACCAGTCGGAATATCTTTTTCAGTCAGCGTGTCGGAAACTTCGTTGTTTGCCGGTACAGGAATTGGGCTGTACACCTTATTTTGCGCTCTGGCTGATATAGTGGTCAGACAAAGAGCCAGCAGCGTGGCAGGAACAATCAGGGTGCGGTGCCATCTAAGGGCAAAAGCGTCAGTCATAAAAATTTCCGCTGGACACCCTTCCCTTTTGAGGGTTGGGGGAAAGCGGGGCGGGGTGTACCGCTTCCCAAACAAAGAATGTTTCTACTATTTATTTTTTACTTTCTTTGGCACCCGGAAGCGATTCGATAGAAGCGATCGCTTTGCTTCACGCAATTTGTGGATAGTCCGGCACTTGGGAAGAAACCGGAAAATCCAATCGTAATTGCTCTGTCCGTGTTACCGCCCGACTTGAGCTTTCTCCAGATGGGCAGGCTGGAGTTGGCTAATTCACTAGCTTATCTCCTAAAAGCGATGAGTTGGCGCTCAAACTCCTGTTCATTAATTGAGTGGTGGTGAAATCCATTCTTCTTATATCCTTCCTAATTAGTTTTGACGGACAGGACGATACGGCAATTTACCGCAGAGCGAGGACTTCTCCCTTTACACTGTCCAAACACTATAAACAAAAGCCTGTAGCCATTTCAACACTGCCTCTAGCGCAAAAGTTGCCCCAAAAGCTAGCGTTGAAAAATCTAAAGACTTGAGGAACGTGTTTCCTTTCAGGAGCGGCCTTATGAAATCAATTGTCAAAAGAATTAATTTGTTGTTAGCACGACAAAAGGGAAAAGTCAAAAGGAAAAGGTCAAAATCTATCGCCTTTTTGCTTTTTGCCCTTCCACATCTGGCGTTGGGAATATCCGTTTGCTTTCTGAGCGTGCAGGCACAATCGATCGTCCCGGCGACTGACGGCACCGGCACCATTGTGAAGCCCAATGGAACCCAATACGACATCCAAGGCGGCACGACATCCGCTGATAAGACCAATTTGTTCCACAGCTTCACCCAGTTTGGTCTTAGCCAAGGTGAGATTGCCAACTTCATTTCTAACCCCTCCATTCAAAATATCCTGGGGCGCGTTACGGGGGGAGATCCTTCTGTCATTAACGGGCTTCTTCAAGTCTCTGGCGCTAATTCCAACCTCTTCTTGATGAACCCCGCAGGGATCGTTTTTGGCGCAGGAGCCAGTTTGAACGTACCTGGGAGCTTCACCGCCACCACAGCGACTGGAATTAAATTTGACTCAGGATGGTTTAATGCCATCGGTTCTAATAGCTATGCGGCGCTGGTAGGGACGCCCAATACCTTTGCCTTTGCCACCCCTCAAACTCCCGGAGCGATTGTCAACGAGGCACAGCTAGCCGTTAAAGATGGGCAGGATCTCAATCTACTCGGTGGTACGGTTGTCTCCCTGGGTAATCTCTCGGCACCAGGGGGGAGTATCGTGGTTGCATCTGTACCCGGTGAAAAGATGCTTCGCCTTTCTCAGGCGGGAAACCTGCTGAGTTTAGAGATTCAACCTCTCTCGCCTTCTCTTCCCCTCTCCAGCGCTTCTCCTCTCTCTTTGCCTCAGTTACTCACAGGTGGAGGTGCTAACAATGCCACCAAAGTAATGGTGAGCGACACTGGGGAGGTAAAACTGTCTGGATCTAACATCCAGGTAGACGCTGGTGATGTCGTGGTGCAGGGAGCCACCGCTCAAACTTCTTTGTCCTCAACCGGGAGTTCTGTGGATTTGGCTTCTGCTAACAACATTACAGTACTCGGAAAAATAGATACTTCCGCCACTTCTTTGGGGGCGCATGGGGGTTCTGTAACCCTGTCCGCTTTTAAGGATATTAATATCCTGAGTTCCCCCTTGGACGGGATTTTGACAAATTCCAATTCAGGCAATGGGGGCAATATTTTTCTGACGAGTAAAGCAGGTTCTATTAACATTCAAAGTTTTCTAAATTCTTCATCCAATCTTGGGAATGGAGGTGCAATTACTCTTTCGGCACTTGACAAAATTAACAATATTGTTGCACCTAAAAATAGTACAACGGGGACAATTAATGTTACCGGTTCTATCAATTCCTCATCCAACGCTGGGAATGGCGGCGAGATCGCGCTTTTGGCTCTAAACCAAATCAACGCTGGAGTCATCAACTCTAGTTCAGCAATCGGGAATGGGGGATCTGTCACCCTCGATCCGCTTGGAGATATTCAAGTTACCTCCATTAATGCCCAAGGAGGAACGAATGGCGTGGGGGGAAACGTTAACATTGCAACTGGTCAATTTTTCAAAGCCACAGGCACTTTTCTAGACCAAGATGGGATCTCTGCCAGTATCTCTACGTCCGGAGGAATTGGAGGAGGCGCGATCGCTATCCAGCACGGTGGCGGCAATAATTTAGTTCCTTTTTTAGTTGGAAATCCAACAACAAACGGGACAGCCGGAGCGTTGAACAATGGGCAATTCACGATTCCGACCTTCCAATCTTTTCCTGGGCCAGACACTCAGGGAAATATTCAATTAATTACTGCCGATCCCGCTCAAATAATCGATCCCACAATCTTAATCGACGACCCAGAAGAGGAGCCACCCACAGAACTCCCGCCGGATATCCCGGCAATTGAAATTGACGCGGTCGTGACTGAACGCGAAGAAATTTTTACCCGTCAATTTGCCGAATATTTCGGTCTCAATAATCTTCCCGCCCGTGTTAATTCTCTGCTCGATGCTCGTCAGACTCTCGCAAGAATAGAAACAGAAACGGGAGTCAGACCAGCGCTGATGTATGTTGCTTTTGTTCCCAAAACTATTGCCCCAGAGGTGCAGGAAAGTAGGAGAGTACAAGGGACTGAAAAATCCCTCTCACTCAACACTCAGCAGGGGCAGGAAACCCCAGCCTCTACAGCCGTTAGCCCTCAGAGCGACGAGCTGGAAGTATTGCTGGTAACGGCAGAGGGTCCACCCATCCGCAAGCGGTTATCGGGAGCCGTGCTAGGAGCGCAAGGCGCATACGCTTCGCGAACGCAAGTTCTCAAAGTCGCCGAGCAATTTCGCAAGGAAGTCATTCGGATCAGACGCACTCCCACCTACCTGACCTCAGCCAAGCAACTGTATCAGTGGCTAATCGCTCCGCTAGAAGACGAGTTACAAGCTAGAGGCATCCAAAATCTCGTATTCGTACCCGATAGCGGGTTGCGTTCTGTACCATTTGCAGCTTTATATGATGGTCAACAATTTCTGGTGGAGAAATACAGCGTCAGCTTGATCCCCAGTCTTAGCCTAACGGACACTCTCCAACGCAACCTAAAAAACTCTCAAGTTTTGGCAATGGGAGCATCGGAATTTCCCGACCAAGACCCGCTTCCCGCTGTGCCAACCGAGTTATCAATCATTACACCTGAGTTGTGGCCTGGTAAATCCTTCCTCAACAATGCTTTCACTCTCAAGAATCTCAAGACTCAGCGCCGTCTACAACCGTTTAGAATTGTTCACCTGGCAACCCATGCAGAATTTGAACCAGGAGATCCGAGTAACTCCTACATTCAGCTATGGGACACGAAGCTGTCCTTAAACCAACTGCCACAGCTTGAGTGGAATGACCCGCCGGTAGATTTGTTAGTCTTGAGTGCCTGTCGCACTGCACTGGGTGATGAGCAGGCGGAGCTGGGTTTTGCTGGGTTAGCGGTGCAGGCAGGAGTCAAGTCAGCGCTGGCAAGTCTTTGGTACGTCAGCGACCAAGGCACCTTGGGATTGATGACGGAATTTTACCAAGAATTGAAAAAAGCCTCCGTGAGAGTGGAGGCACTGCGGCAAGCACAGGTAGCGATGCTGAAGGGGCAAGTGCGAATACAGGGAGGTAAACTGCAAACTTCCAGAGGGGATGTAGTTCTAACGCCCGAACTCGCGAAGCTGGAGAATCAAAATTTATCTCATCCTTATTATTGGGCAGCTTTTACGATGATTGGCAACCCGTGGTAATCCATGCAAAATACAGAATTAAAAATTAAAAATGAGGAGTTCTTCAATTTTTAATTTTTAATTCTTTCTAAAATTGATAGTTAACGCTGAAATAGAATCCTCGATCCTGGGCATTTTCGCCACGGTCTTCAATATCAACCAGTGGAATGCCATAGTCTAGTCGTATATTTAGCTTGGGCAGAGGTTGCCAGATTAGCCCTAAGCCAGCACCTGCTAAAAATCTCTCATCCTGTAACGTGGCATCGTTGGGATTATCAGACACATTCCACACCCAACCCACATCCACAAAAGGAGCAAACTGCAATGTGGCGGCACCGGCTTCATCTCGCTGAACGGTAATGCGATCTTCAATTGAAAGTCGCACTCCATTGTCACCAGCACGCACATTTTGTCGGTAGCCGCGCAACGATTGACCGCCGCCAATCACAAACTGTTGGGAGGGTAATAAGCCACTGGTTGATAGCTGAATATCTCCCTGCACAATTAAGAAATTATTGTTATTCAGGACTTGGACTCGCTGCACTTGGCCCAACCAGCTTAAGAACCGACCATCGGGTATGGGGTCGGGATTGATGGTGGCATCCAATAAGCCAGTGCCAAGACTAAAAAGCGATCGCAATGCCCAAGCACCCTTAACATCCCGACGCAGATAGTCTTGCCCAAATTTAATCACGCTGGTGCGGCTGCGACCTTCTTCGTCGGGGCCAAAACCAAACGGGGTTGGCCCTGCAAAAGTAAAAGTCTGACCATTCTGGTGAGTAAAGCCTAAAGAAAGGGCAAATTCTTCACGCGGTGAGCGGATTAACGGCTGTCGATAACTAATTTCATAAAGCTGCGATTCTCCCCGAATGTCGAAAACTTCAAAAGGGGCTTGGGTGACTCTATTTCGGTTGGGAGCATATCTCAGTTGCAAGGTGCCGTTCATGGGGTTGAGCGGCACCCGATAGTTTAAGTCAAGAACATCAGCGCCGCCTGTAGTTGTATGGTAATAGGAGCCAGCAAATTCATCTCCAATGCCGGTGAGGTTGCGATAACCCAGATTGATCCCCAATCGTTCTGAACCAACGCTGGGAGGTGAGTAGTTATCGACGCCGAAGCTGCCATAAAAGGGGTTGGCTTCGGTAACGCGAACGACGAGAATACTTTGACCCACCCCGCTCCCAGAGCGGAGGCTGGCTTCTACATTTTTAAATAGGGGATCAACGCGCAATAGCCTTAATTGATCTTCTAGCTTGCCCGTATTGAGCGGTTTGCCAGCCCCCAAACGCACGCGCGATCGCACGTAATTTGAATTCAACCGGCGCGTTCCTTCTACCCTAATCTCTTCTAGGCTGCCTTCAATGACGCGAATCTGGACGACACCATCGGTAATGGCTTGGTCTACCAGGATGGCTCTTGAGGTGATGTAGCCTTGGTTGAGGTATAGCTGCGTGATCGCATCGGCAACGTTTCTGAGTTCTTCTAGGGTGACAGTCCGCCCCTCTACAGTTTGAGTAATCGAGTTCAACTGTTCTGCCCCAAAGATGGTGCTGCCAGTGACTTGAATCTTTTTCACCTCAAGAGTGTCTGAGGACGGTGCAGCATCAGGCGCTGGTGTTGGGGGCGTCAGTACGGGCGACGGTGACTCTTCCGGCAGAGGTTCTGGGAGGGGTGCAGGCTGCGGAAAGCGATCGCGGTTAGGATCGGATTGGGGTTGCAGAGGTTGATTTAGCTGTGGTTGGTTCTGCGGTGAAGCAGGTAGAGTCTGCGCTTGCAGCCGCCTATTTTCAGACCTCTCTGGCTCAGGCTGAACAACTCCCACGCGCTTTTGCTGTATGCCCCTTGCCGAGGCAATTGAACGCCTAGCGGGTTCTTTTTTTGCTCTCTCGTCGCTGGAAAACGCTTTCATCGTTTCCATTTCGCGATGAAAATTCAATCCATTCAGATCGGGCGTTGCCGGTAGTGTTTTGGCATTAGCACCGCTGGCAGAGACACAAGCGATCGCACCCTCAATTAACACTCCACACCAAAACCATTGAAATTTTGAACGCATGGTAGCTGTGTTCTCCACGGGTTGAATTGTCTAAAAACTTCAATTAATACAATTTTTTTGTATCCAATCCGTATTTTCTTTACTTAATTCAACTTTTTTCCTTTTCTCTCTCCAAAAGTAACATTCTCGCTTTTAGGAGCGAGAATGTTACTTTTGCAAGCAAACGAGCGGCATGATTTTGCGGTTTTCACCAAAATTGCATCTATCTGAAGACTCAATTTTATGTTTTCATTATGCCATCATCTGTCAATGGCGTCGCCTCTTTGCTAGTTACATTGTGCCTTCGGAAGGCGAGCTAATTTGCTCGCGAACAAGATCGGTTTGCTACCACACTCAAACGCCCAATCAATGACTTTTGCACCTGACTTTTGCACCTGATTGCACGCGCACTCTCATTTCAGACTGGATTCGCGATCCCCATCCCCAAGACAAACGGATCGATATCACCTGCGGCACTATTATTCAGCCAGGGAACGTATTTTTCTGACAGCTTTACCCAGTTTGGGCTAAACCAGGAGGGAATTGCTAATTTTCTCCCCTAGCCTGCTATCCAGAATATCCTGCTGAGAGTACGAGGTAATAATGGCGAGAGGGTAAAAGTGTGATGCGTCCCTCTATAGGATTTGAAATTTTGAATTGCCGATTTTGGATGGTACAAGTCTTGCCAGTAGCCACTTTCAGCAATCTATTTTAGGCGATATTAAGGTAAAAGGTTATAGTACCATTTCACAAAAGATGGTACATCAGAGACCCCAATCCCTGCAAAGAGAGTGCATCTGCGCCACAACGCGATCGCTAGAAAAAAGGGCTGCGAGAATTAAAGTACAGCCCCAATAAAGTGAATTGATATAAGCCGGGACACTTGTGGAGTTTAGATATCCAGCCTTCAGCTTTATCCTGTCCTCTAGCCGTTCATTTCATATTTACAGAAAATTGCAGTGCTAAGTGGTAGGGGCATAGGCTTTTTCCCTGCCCCATTGCCTGCTGAGTCTTCAAGGATGAGAAATTAAGTATATTTTCATCCTTAAAGTGAGGGAGCAGTTCATTCAAAACTATTGATTTTCTCTCAAGCGCTGAAAGGGTGTCGTTTGGCTAGCAGATGTCGTCATACTGGGAAGCAAAGGCTCTTTAGCAATGTTGTCCAGTCCAACTGCCTTCAAGAGTTGTTCCCACTCAGCAGAATAAGCGGAATTGTTCGGATTGGAGCGGCGCAGCTCTGCCAGAGTAGTTAAGGCATCAAACCACATCCCCGCCTCTGCATAAACATCTGGGCGCTTATTCGGTGTAGCCACCCTCAACTGATTATCAAGCTGCGCGGTTTGTGGAACCCGCTGAATCGAACCTTGTACAAAAACATCGAGCGATCGCTGTTCGGAATCGCAAACCATCGACAAGAACCACTGATAATTCTTACCGACTTCCAAGGGTGGTAATCCAGCATAAGTCGGAAGACTTATGCTGACAATACCCCCCTTTCCCGTAGTCATGAAGGTTGTTGTATAAATCTCTCGATCGTTTTTTTCATCCTTCAGTACGAACTCTAGTGCCAGTGGCGACGCTTGGGCAGGCACTGGAGGGACGTAGAATGAAAAGCTCGGATATGCGGCGACGGTAAACCCAATGTTATTGGCAGGAATCAGCGCGGTAAGGGGCTTGCCTGCTACTGGACAACTTCCAGGACTGCGAGTTCCGCCCCCTTCTCTGCGCCCTGGTGCCCCAACGGTTTTAGGTGGATTATATCCAGCAACTATCCACCGATCGGGCATTTCTTGGGCGAGTAGTGTTGGTGGTGTCCCTATCAGATTTGAGAAACCCGTGAGCAGTGCCACTTCCATAGAGATAGCTAAGGCTCGTTTTAACCTAGGGGACTTCATCCAGTCCATAGCAGAACTGCTCCAGAGAGTTTTGAGTTTTGAATAGATAGGTGCGGTTCAACCAACAAGATTCGATTGTCCCGCCCTAGATTGACTGACTACCCAACCCCTACATCGTTTTCTTCACGATCCGAACTCGGCTTTCTGCCTTCATCGAGTCGCATTTTGGAGTTGAAAACTCTGAACGAGTGGGTCAAATATTCCTATTTTTAGCAGATATAACAACCCAAAGACTGGTTGTTTTAGTTTGAGCCAGTCGTTCTTCGACTAGCTGCGCTCTGAACTAGAGGCTCGCTCGCAACCTTGTTCAGTTCAACTGACAGTAACAGCTTTTTCCAGTCAGATGCCAGGGTAGAATCATTAGGATTCAAACGGCGTAGCTCCAGCAGGGTAGCGAGTGTCTCATGCCAAAGGCGAGCTTGTGCATAAAGACCAACGCGCTCTTGTAAAGTGGCTCGCTGGATTTGTCTGACCAAGGCTGAATCTGGTGCAATGCGCTTGATCGCACCCCCTACGACCATATCTTTCTCCCGGTTGTTAGCATCACAAATCACCGAGACGTCCCAATGATATTCCTTGTCCTGCGCCAAGGGTGGTAAATTGGCGGATGGAGGAAGGTTGAGGCTGTAAATGCCAGGTTTTCCGGCGATCGCAAACTTCGCTTTGTACACTTCTCGATCGTTTGCATCCCTCAGCAAAAATTCTGCTTCCCGAGCTGACGTTTCAGCCATGTACCATGAGAAAGTTGGATACTCTGCAACCGTTAACCCAACATCCAAGGGTGTTAAGGCAGCGAGACTAGCACTCTTAGGTGCCAAGGCGGGATTCTGGCAACCGCCGCGGGTTGCACCTCGTTCTCTGCCATCAGGGGTGCCTCGCTCTGGCGGCTTGAAGTTTAAATTATCTGGTAGTAGGCTGCGGCTGAGTGAGGCAGGCTGTGCCTGTGCCTGGGAAGGCACGTTCAGAACCAGTCCGAGCGTTAAGGAAACAGCCAGTGTTGTAATCTGTGAGTAGCGTTTCATCCAAATCATGCTAGAACTGTTTTCTGTTGACACTCCCCAGAACTTAAGCTGTGGGATTTTTACTTCAACGAGTCTACTTAAAAAATTGAAATTGGGTTGAATTTTGCCGAGGGTTTCTCCTTTAGGGAGCGTATCGCGAGCGACCCCTAATTTTTGCGGCACTGTAGTTTCTTGTGTAGACCTCATCGATCCGGTCTCTTTCAATTTCCAGACCTTTTCAAGCGGAGTGCTTGAAGATTTTGCCCATCCAGACAGTTGTGGATGGCTCTGCACTCTGACACTTTTGAAGGTTCTGTTTAACAACCAATCGCTAGATTGATATCGCTTTGGAGCAGCAAGCTCGTCCGATCGCGTGTCCATAATTATATATCAAACTCATGTACGGAAAATTTGTTTTTCTATTCGGACATCGAGTCATGAAGTCTGCCCTTCTGCAAGAATCCCCAGAGGGGGCATCTAAAGGCAATGGGTCGGCTCAATCCTTAGTTGGGTCATTAATTAAAGAAGTCCTAACCGTTGTTAGAGTTCCCGGCTGACACAGACAAATAAGATCGTACTCAAGTTCGTATAAAGCAGTTGTCTTGGTTGCATTTTTGGTAACTTGGGCTAAGACTAGGGTCAAACCAATTTGAGAGTGGCGATCGCTATTCTAGATTGACTAAATCCTCATAATCCCAAATCCCAACTTTCAAACCCCTCTGCCTCCCTGGGTATCCACTTCTACATAAACTTCACTGAGATTTGAGATGATTCCTGATTCAGCGGCTCTACCACTCAAAGAAAATCCTTGGCATCGGACAATTAGACCGATTGCAGCTGCTGCCATACATGGCATTGCTTCTCAGAAAGATACACTTATCGCCATTGACGCCACTAACGGGTATCTGCTGCAAATCGATCCGAAGAGTGACAACACTACTATACTCAATGCCAATCATCTGCCAGATTTTCTGGGCGTGACTGGGTTAGCTCTTTGGGAAGATACTCTCTGGTGTACCCAGGAAAATGGTATTTTCTTTTGTCCAAACGCCATTAATGGCATCTCTACCACTGATTTGACGCCTCAGTCTTTTGTCACCTTGCCCTACCTAGCAAATGGGGTTGCTGTTTGGGAATCAACTGTTTACGTGACTTCCCAGAAGGCGGGATATATTCTTGTTTTTAGTCGTGAGACAGGTCAAGAGATTACCCGTTTTTATGCCCCTGGAGTAGGGGTAGAAAATATCACAGTCAAGGGTGAGGAACTCTGGGTTTCCGATAGCATTGAGCAAACAGTTTACTGCCTTGACCGAGCTACGGGTGAGATCAAATTCAGCGTACTGACGCCTTTTGAGTGCCCGACAGGGTTAGCTTTTTACACAGATCCTCAAACGGGGAAAGATATTCTCTACGTAGCTTATGCAGGTGAGGAGCCTTACCTGCGCGATAACCCGAACGCTGACCCGAATTACGAATTACAGTACCGCGATCGCACGTTTATTCACCCGTTGTATTTTTACTACAACGAGGCTGAACGCTACGCTCTCTCAAATGGTTATCTGATGGAAATTTCCTACGTCGAGGAACTTTCCCCCCTCGACGAGGTGGATTTAGAAAATGTGGAGTGGCGAATTGCTCTACCCTCGGAGACTCATCGACAGAAGATCAGAAAAATTGAAGCGGTCGGATTGCCTTTCACGGAAGAAATTCAAGACGGACAGCGGGTGGCTGTATTTAAATTTAACAGCCTCAAAACTGGCGATCGCTATATATTTGGCTGGAAAGCCCTGATAGAAGTCTGGAGCATCAAATATCGCCTGACGCCCAGAGATGCCGAAAAACTTCCCGACCTCCCGCCTGAGTTACGCAGCAAATATCTGACGGATGATGATGATTTGGCAATGGACACCGATATCATCCTCAAGGCCGCCAAGGAAGCGATTGGCAGCGAAACGAATATGCTGCGGAAAATTTTCAAAATTCGCAACTATGTCTATGACCGTCTTTCCTACGGGATTAAGCCCTACATTGACCCGCCAGATGTCGCCTTAGAAAGGGGTGTTGGTTCCTGCGGTGAGTACCTGGGGGTTTTACTTGCCTTGGCGCGGCTGAATGGCATTGCCTGCCGCACGGTAGGTCGCTACAAGTGCCCTCCCCATCCTGAATTGATGAATTTGCCCCTGCAACCTGATTTTAATCATGTCTGGATGGAGTTCTACCTGCCTGGATTTGGTTGGTTGCCGATGGAATCTAATCCGGATGATGTGGTCGAAAAAGGCCCCTATCCATCGCGGTTTTTCATGGGTTTAGCTTGGTATCACGCTGAAATGGGCAAAGGTATCACCTTTGAAAGCTTGATGAGTCATGGGGAAAGAGTCAATAAGCAGTCCGTTTCTATTGGAGAATTATCTCTAAATCATGTGAGATTTACGATTTTGGAGGAACTAGCACCGTCCTCATAAGGGTGAATAAAGTCAGAAGGGTGGGCACTGTCCACCCTTTTTCACTGGGTACTCATTGCTAATTGTCCGCTATTCCCTAGTAGGTCGCTGCTTAAACTGTCACAAGCTGTTCTCCGTTTTTACCAGAAAGCAGCAGTTTAGGGAAAATGGTATCTATCGCCTATTAAAGTAATTGGAAATCGGTTAACGATCGCTAATTTAAGACTTTCACAGTAGGTCAATATTTTAACTGTCACAAAATTTAGAAAAAATCCGGATTGCTCTTCGATACTAAATTTGTCCTAGAAGCATCAATCTTTATCAAGAATCTAAGCTTTTGAATATCAGAATGCTGTTACAAAGATACTTGCTAGAGGGTTGAATAGGTACTTATTAATCAAGGCTAAAGCAAGAAGGAAGCACTGAATCTATGAATAATTCTAGCATTAAAGAGCGCTCGGTCGATCTAGCTGGATATCAATATCCCCAGCCGCATTATTTACAAACGCGATCGCGCATTAATTATCTGATTGAGCGCTATCTATCGTTGGAGATTCTCCAGCAGAACCTGTCAGACTTACCGAGACAGTTTAAAAATCCTCATCAGCGCCGCTGGGAAACGATTGATTGGCAAGCAATTACTTCTAATCAAATTATCGGTGTCGCTCCCGAATTATTTATTGCAACAGTTGCAAATGCAGTGGAGATTGAAACGCCGATTCGCGCTTATGCGATGGAAAGCTGGAATTATTTGCAAGCAGCCCACTTTCCAATGGCACGATTTGTGGGCGGTACCTTTGCAGCGGATGGCACGATGCTAGAAGTCGGAATATGGGAGAAAGAAGAACGGCAACACCGCCCCACTTTTAGCAAAATCTATCAACAATTAACGGGTGATAAACTACAATCCCATCCGAACTCAGTAAAAGGCTATGAATCGAGTGGAAATCTACGAGAAGATGTTTATAAACACGCGATCGCCCGGATCGCAACCGAGTGGGGAGCAACGTCTGTATATCTCTGGTTAATGGCTCATTCGACAGGGGCATTGCAACAAGCGATCGCGCAACCCATGCAAGACGAAATCAATCACCTAGCAAAGTTCTGGGGGATTAGCCGTTGGGCGTTTGGAGATTCCTATCTCACCCGCTTGCAGGGCACCACTAAAAATTTAATGGGTATTCTCAAACATCACCAGGGCGAACGCCCGAAAGGGAACGATGTCTTGCAAATTGGCTATGCCTTGTACGCGGTGGAATTAGTTTTCACATTTGCCCGACTCATGGTGCAGCTGCGTCACTGGAACCAAACGCTTACGCCTGATTATCTCGAAGAGTTATTTGGGTTGCCGCCACAACAATTAGCTGCTAGCTGATAGCTGTTAGCTGATAGTCTGGACTGAGTAGGGGGGCGCTGCCCACTCTACTCATTTGACTATTTGAATAGCTGAAGATGAATGTAATTCCAGCGATTGATTTGCTAGAAGGTCGGTGCGTGCGGTTATATCAGGGAGACTATGCGCGATCGCAAGTTTTTGATAACAACCCCGCTAATATTGCTAAACAGTGGGTAGAACAGGGGGCAACCCGGTTGCATATCGTAGACCTCGACGGTGCTAAGGCGGGTCAACTGGTCAACCGACAGGCAATTGAGGCGATTTTACAGGTAGTGCCGGGAGAAATCCAAGTAGGGGGCGGCTTGCGCGACAAAAGCTCGGTCTCTCAGCTGCTAAACATGGGTGTGAAGCAGGTAATCTTGGGAACCATAGCTGTAGAACAACCCCAGCTGGTCGAAGAACTTTGCCAGGAATTTCCAGGGCAAATTATCGTAGGAATTGACGCTCGGAATGGACGAGTTGCCACGAGAGGCTGGTTAGAAACGTCTGAAGTTGCGGCAATCGACTTGGCTAAGCAAATGCAACAATTAGGGGTTGCTGCCATTATCTACACCGATATTCATCGAGATGGCACGCTTTCTGGCCCTAATTTAGAGGCATTAAGAGAACTCGCCAACGCTATTTCCATCCCCATTATTGCCTCTGGCGGTGTTAGTTCGATTACTGACTTGTTGAGTTTACTAACACTCGAACCTTTGGGAGTTAGCGGTGTGATTGTGGGTCGTGCCCTCTATACAGGTGATGTTTCGCTCAAAGCAGCCCTGCAAGCGATAGGGTCGGGACGTATTCAAGATGTCCCGCCAGATTTGGGCTTTTCCACTTTTGCTTGACACTTCAACGAGCTAAAGACGCGCAGTTGCGCGTCTCTACATTTCCTTCTTTTTATCCCCAAAACTAGAGGTTTAGTTAATTAGCCTATAATAAGCCCGGAGGTTGGGTTGAGGCACGAAAACTAACATCTAGTAAGTTTAGCGAGTGATTGGGCGAATCATAGTAAAACCCAATCAACAAATTACTTTTTCTGTTTAAGCTTTTTATGCTTAAGTAAGTGCCATTCGCTAATTTCTACACTCCTTCCGGCTGGGGAAGATTTACGGGCAACTCGATACAGAATTCCGTTCCTTCTCCCGGTGCTGACTGACACTTCAAGACGCCGCCGTGTTTTTCTACAACAACCTGGTAGCTGATTGACAACCCCAAGCCAGTACCTTGACCGACTGGTTTAGTAGTAAAGAAAGGGTCAAATATATGTTGCTGCACTTCAGATGGAATGCCAGGGCCATTATCAGTAATCTGAATGACCACCTTATTGTCATTTGCCAGTTCGGTGCGAATCCGGATAGTAGGAATGTCAGTTGTTTTTCTACTGGCAACTGACCATTCACCATTAATGATTGACTCTTCTAGGGCATCAATCGCATTACTCAGAATATTCATAAATACCTGATTGATTTGCCCAGCATAGCAATCGACACGAGGCAGGTTGTCATACTCTTTAACTATCTGGATCTCGGTGCGTCCTGCTTTCGGCTTCAAGCGATGTTGTAACAAAAGTAAAGTGTTATCAATTCCATTGTGAAGATCGAAAGGCTCTCTTGCCGCTTTATCTAGACGAGAGAAGTTCCTCAAGCTCAGCACAATTTGTCGAATACGTTCAGCTCCCACTTGCATTGAATTCATCAGTTTTGGAAGGTCTTCACTGAGGAAATCTATGTCCAGTGCTTCTGCTGCTTCTTGAATGGCAGGTGTTGGTTGTGGATATTCCTGCTGGTAGAGGTGAACGAGGTGCAGCAGGTCTTGAGTATACTCCGTCGCGTAGGGAAGATTACCGTAGATAAAAGAAACCGGGTTGTTAATTTCGTGAGCAACACCGGCGACTAACTGCCCCAAACTGGACATTTTTTCTGTTTGTACCAGTTGACTTTGAGTTTGTTGCAGTTCGTATAAGGCTTGTTCCAACTGGGCTGCTTTGTCTCTCAGTTGCGCTTCCGATTGAATTAAAGCTGTCTCAGCCAGTTTGCGATCGGTAATGTCACGAGAGTTCACAACAATGCGAACCCCTGGCGCATCCATTACCAGATTGCTGTGGGTTGCTTCGATATAACGCCACGAGCCATCTTTGTGCTGAAATCGGAACTCAATGGATAAAGCAGTTGTTGAATTTTCGAGGACGCCTTGAAAATCGTTTTTGACTAAAGAAACATCCTCTGGGTGAACAAGGTCAAAGGTATTTTTGCCAATTAATTCTTTTTGCTTGTATCCTAAAATGCCCTCAATGGCAGGACTTGCGTATTTGATGGTCCCGTCCGCTTCCAAAATTGTGATCAAATTGGAGCTGTTTTGCAGTAGCGATCGCCATTTCCCTTCGTTTTGCGCCCACACCACTGCTTCCCTCTTGCGTTCCTCTTCTACACCGATCGCCGCAGCCATAATCCCGATCAGCTTCTTGTCAGATTCTGTGGGAACAAACTGGTTCTGATAGACCACGCAAAGAGAGCCGATATATTCACCCGCGCATCTAACTGCTTGTCCAACGTAGGTTTGCAGTTGGTAAGGAATGACCCAAGGATCTCTGTGTGCGTAGGGGGTGTTGGGTAAATCCTGAACGACATAGGGCTGGTTGCTTCCCTGCTGAATCACGTCATAACAGAGATGTCCGTCCGGACCGCCTACATTTAGGAACTCCGACGGCGTCTGCCATTGACCCCAAGACCACAGTAAGCCTTGATGCAGTCGATTGTAGACTGCCCAAGCACCGCCTAGTAATTCCCCTGCGGATGCCGTGATGCGGTTAATATTCTCATCCGGGTCGGAACCAAGACCCGAAAAACATTCATTGATTTTTGAAAATTGTTCGCTTGCCTTGTGGTTGGTGATTTCACTCAGCGTGCAGACGACTTGCTCGACGCAACCATCTGGATCTAACTGCGGTTCGGTGTTAACAGATATCCAAATGCGATCGCGCTTTGTCGGTCTATAAACCCCTAGCACCAGGTTTCGCAGCGATTGTCGGGTCGAAAGCAGCAACAATGCTTGCTTTGCCCGGACTGGTGCCGTGTGGAGTTTCATCTGAAATGGCGTTCCATTCTCCTGGATGACGTGCCAAGCGGGATCGAGCGGCGTTTGATCCAGCATCTGGTCTGCTGTTAAATCCAGCAAGTCCAGTGTCGCCTGATTCGTAAAGCGTATTTCTCCCTGCGCTCCCATCACCAAGACGCCAACTGCTAGTTCGCTCAGAAGTGCCTGAGGGAGGGTATCCATCCTGGGCGCTGATTGGGCAGCGCCTTGCTGATTCGCTTGTAAACTTCGCATAGCTTTCAATCAAGGCACTGGCTGAGTACCTGGAGTTTTTATTATGGCAATCTTTGTTAACTCGTTCAGCCGTTGGACTGGATACACCCTTTTGTCTCTACTCTGGTATAGCCTTTCTAGCTGTGGAGCTGCATACACCCTGAGTCGTAACTTTCAGACTATTTTATTTAAGTCTTTGAAGCCACCACATTAACAAGTTTGTCTACAAATAGATAGATGCTTATTTTTTCTAAAAGTTACACTCTAATCACTGTAGCTAAGGGTTTTGAGTCTCTATTGGTATCAGTTTTAACAAGTAATGAGAATTTCTGGCCTAAAAGGAGTTGTTTTCCTAAAACTCGGTTAAAAAATTGAATAGGATATTTAGGTTTCTGTATATATTTTTAAATATTTAAATAATACTTGTCTTTTCTTAATGTCCAAAAAGCTAAATTGTTGCTAGTTGTTCTCTGGAATTAACCACAAGGACTATTCCTAAGGATTGATCGGTTATTCGCCAGTCAGTATTCGTTATTTTTTACACGCAAACATACTGAAAGTTTTGACCTAATCAAAAATTAAAGTAAAAGGAAAAAGCAGTTTTTATACCTATTTTTTGAATTGCAAAAGACAGCTTAATGATAAATGTTCGTCTAATTGCAAAAAAAACGATGGGGCAGTGCTTCGGGTACTGCCCCATCGATTGATTCTGTAGCTGGTTGAGCAAAGGAAAAGTAGCCGCTTGCTTTGTGCAACAGCCGCGTTTTGTGGTAGAGAGAATCAGCGAGAAGCTTGGTGGAGTAACTTTGCTAGCAGCAGCAGTTGCTCTTTATTAAACACTTGAGCCAAAACCTTTGCCGCCGCCCTAGGTTCTACAGGCACGGCGATTTGTTTGATGGATGTCGGAGTGGGTTTTGACTCCGTTGGGCTGGGTGGCCCTTCCCCAACTGCCACCTTTGCCGGCGGAATTGGGGCTGTAGTTGCTTCAGGGGAAGCTGCCAACAGCCGCAAACTGGCACTCGGCGCGATCGCGTCAGTTTTTCCGTGTGGCAACAGATCGCTAGCCTGCTTGAGTTCCTTAATTACAATCGGTGCCAAGGTGGCATAAGTATTTTTGGGATTAGCGATCGCTCGATTTGCAGTTCTTACCAGCACTTGCCAGGTTTTTATTTCAGCACTCATCTGCACGAGACGACTGCACAAAGCGCAAAGTTGTTGACGATTTGCGGGTGTTTCTGCTTGTTTAAACAGCGGCAACATTTGTTTTAGAACCCCAGTCACCTGAGCAGAAATATCTGGAGTTGACGTTTTGCTCGCTTCTGGAGCGCTTCCTGCCGCCCCAAGCAGGTGGTTAAGGTGTGCCTGTAACTTAACAAAATTAGGTTCTGCTGCTTGTACGATTTTCTCGCCTTCCTCTTCTCGGAGACCAAATGGCCCCTGAAGCTGGTCAACTAAGTGCTTAAGGGTGTCATACCCTTCTAAAAACATGGACTCCAGATCGTTATCGATATTGACTGGATGTTCCTTGAGGAGCTTGAAACAATCCTCAAACCGATGGGAAACTTTTTGAATACTGTTGAAGCCCAGCATCGCTGCCCCTCCCTTGACAGAATGGGCGGCGCGAAACATTTCATTAATCCTTTCTTGATCTGCCATTACGCCTCGCAAATCCAGTAGCCCTTTTTCCAGGGTTTCGAGGTGTTCTTTTGCCTCCTCGATGAAAAAGCCCAAAATCTTTCCCGACTCCACGGCAGCATTCCTCAAAACAACAATTTTGTGTAGTCACCTGGTTATGGGGGAGTCGTTCCTGGCAGTGGATTTTTCCACTAGGCACTGTTTACCCCTGTTCCTGTCGGCACGCCTCAGGTTGAAGCGCAGCTAAGTTTGATATACGTTGGAGACTGTTCCTAAAATAGCCGAAACCACCAATTTAAAGCTTGGTAGCAATACTTAAATTAGCAAGTGCTAATTTTGCCATTGCGTGAAAGTATTTTATAACTAAGCTTCAAAAAGCTGAAAGGCGAACCAGCGGCTTCTAAAACAAACAACACTTCACAGTTACCTGTTGACGGGCTAAAGTCACCAGGTTCGATTGTCGCCTTCCTTGTCTTTGCCAGAGGATACCAGTGCGTGGAGGGCGAACCCGTAACCTTTGGCGAAGCCGATAGCGGCGCGGATTCGCTTAGTCGTGCGCTGTCTGGGCTATAGGAAGCATAGAAACGTAGAAAAAAATAGAGTTTCCAAATCAGTTACGAATGCGAAGGGCTGAATGCAAGTACGATTTTCTCTGCCTCAGTCCTCAGCCCTCAGTCCTCAGTCCTCAGCCCCCAGCCCCCAGCCCTCAGTCCTCAGTCCTCAGCCCCCAGCCCCCAGCCCTCAGTCCTCAGCCCTCAGTCCTCAGTCCTCAGTTCTCAGTCCTCAGTCCTCAGCCCCCAGCCCTCAGCCCTTACCCCTTACTTCTCTTACCAAGGATTGCCAATCATCGTGAAAGCTGCCCAGTAATAAGGATGCGTTAGCTGCGTGTCGCCCCGGTTGGCGAGTTCGGGTGGCAGCTTGATGTTTCCTGTGGGGAGGCGCAGTTCGCCCGCCTCCAAGCGTACCTGCCCCTTGAGCATTGCTATCTGCGCTTGCCGTAAAGCTTCTGACTTGATCGGGGCTTTCTTCAATTGGGCATAGAAGTCCGCCATCAATCCTTGAGTTCCCTCGTCGCTGACATACCATAAACTGGCTACAACTGATTTCACCCCTGCCAGCACTGCTATGCCCCCAAAGCCTAACTCTGCTTGTTCATCTCCCAGTGCGGTGCGACAGGCACTCAGTACCAACAATTCCACTGGCGGGTCATTCCAGCCCAATTGGCGCAGCTGGTTGAGTCGTAGCTTGGTATCCCATAACTGAATGTAGGAGTTTTCGATTTTCCCAGGTTTAAATTCGCCATGCGTCGCCAGGTGGATAATTCCATAAGGCTGTTGCTGACGCTGTGCCTTGAGATTTCCTAGCGTAAATTTCTCGTTGAGGAAAGATTTCCCCGACCACAGCGTCGGAGTGATGATAGATAATTCAATCGGCACGGCTGGTAAGGAATTCAGTTCGGTAAACTTTGACGCGCCCATTGCCAAAACTTGAGTGTTTTTGATACTCACATAGCGGGTATCGGTGAGGCTGAGACTGGGCATCATGCCGATGCTGTAGTTTTCCACCAGGAACTGTTGACCATTGTGGAGGGCAGCCATTGGCAGCGATCGCAAACCTGTATCCATCAGAAATACTAGATTTTGGATACCTCTGGCTTGTAAATCGGCTTCTAAAGGTGCCACCATCCACTGATAAAGTTCCTGAGATGGTGCCAGGTAGCCATTGGGTTTTTTAAGGTTAGTAACTTCGCTGCGGAATTGTTTAGCGACTGTGAGAATTTCCTCGCGCGTTGTCCCCTGCACCCGTTTGCGAATTGGTTGACCCTTGGCAGTGATGACGACTAATTCGAGTTGGTCATTGTCTTGGGCGGGAGGACTGGTAGCGGGAGTAGCGGCGGGTTGCGGGGATGCTTGGCTGAGGGCAAAGCCTTGGGGATTAAACTGCCAAAGGATGTCTGATTCTGGCGATGTTGCAGGTAATAGAGTCTTATCGGTAGCTGAAGGAGGTGCCGCCGTGGCAGGAACAAAAGTGATGTAGATAAGTGCCGGTTTTACCCCAGTCGATTTTTCAATGTTTTGAAGAATATCGCGGGCTTCGGTGAGGGTTCTAATCGGAGTATCCGCACTTCCACTAAAATATTGCTCAAACTGGCGCGTGAACGGTTCGTCTAGGTCAGCGAACAAGGTGTCAACTTCCGCGAGAGCCGAACTGGCAGACACCGACAATTGGGGCGTTAGCGTTTCCTGTGGAGGCTTGATTTCCTCTGGCAGGGGAATCGGTGAAGACGGTGTATCAGGTTGATCGGCTTGATCGGCAGTAATGAGCTGAATCTTGCCCTGAGTATAGCTGCCGGGGAAAGATCCTGAAGCAATTGTATTGCCTGACCCAGTTGTTAATACTCCGGCTGTGCCGTTATTACTAGCGTTGCCGACAACGAAGGGAACGTTTTTGGAACCGCCTCCGTGGCGCAGGATGATGGAACCTTCACCAGCACCCCCAGCGGCGGAAATACTTGCTTTTTGCCCATTTTGGTCAGTGAAGGTACCCGTAGCTCGAAACAGACTTTCGGTGGTAATGTCAACGATGCCCCCTTTGCCTCCCGTTCCGCCTTGGGCATTAATGAAGCTAACTTGAATGTCGTTTTCGGGGTCAAGGATGACATTACCAGCATCTCCGAAGCTAGCGCTGGAATTAATTCCCAGCGTTGTAATGCTGTCAATGGCGGATACAAAGATATTCCCGCCTTTCGTGGTGCCTGAGGCGGTTAGATTTCCGGTTTTTATCGCGGCTGTTTGGCTGATGAGGGTAATATTTCCGCCAACCCCATTATCAGAATGAGAGTCGATGTTAGCAGTGGCAAGGTTGTTTTTAGCAGTAAGAGCGATCGCGCCCCCATTTCCCGTCGGCTGGCTAGTATTGAGCGAACCTGTACTGATACTATTGTTCGCTGTTATTTTAATCCCGGTAGCCGTAATATCTTTTGCGATGACATTGTTGCCGCTATTTACTGTCAGATTATCTAGAAAATAACCATTTCCTCCCACTGCATCCTGGAAAGTGACATCACTGCTGACACTGATGGTTAGGTCGGTAGCATTGCCGCTATTAGCGAGGATACCGCCAAAGGTAATCGAGCCAGCGCTACTGCTGATTTCTATCGGGTTTTGACCGACGAGGTAAACATCGCCGCCATAGTTTTGAATTCCGCTGGTGGTAACATTCCCGCCGATGACGCTACTCCCCTGTATCGTCACGCTGGCTGCATTGACACTGTCATCCAAGCTAGTGAAGCCACTGGTGTTAGCAGTTAAGGCTCCGATGGAGGTGCTGTTGCCCACTGCATCAGCGATTTCAATGCTGCCCGTACCGGCAGTTAGGGTGAGGTTTTGACCGCCTGCGCCCGTTCCGTTTGTCTTACCACCGAGATTAATATCACCACCCGCTTGATTTCCTGTACTGAGGGTAATGTCTTTAGCGAGAACTGTATCGCCGTTGATAGTGATGTTTTGATCGGCGGTAGTGATATCTGCGTTAAGGGAGGTTAATCCAGCATCAAGGGTGATGGAGGCATCCCCCGTGCCTGTAATGGCTCCATTAACCGCCACTGAGCCAGAGGGTGCTTGAACGGTAACAGGATCTTTGAAGGTGACACCCACACTATCAATCGTAATCGCACCACTGCCATCCAAGCGTCCAATCGTAATAGCGCTAAAGCCATCTTGCAATTGTCCCAACTTTGCAGCCGTCAGATTCAAACTATCGGTTACAGGAGTTGCATTCCCAACCTGAATATTTTTCGATGCCGTTGCGGGTGCCAGTCCAATTTGGTGTCCCGCACCGCTGACTGCCCCATTAAAGTTAATCTCGTCTGCGGTTAGGGTTGCATTGTTGTTCAGCGTCACCGGAGTATTGAAACTGATGGTGCTGCCGCTGCTTGTAGTGACGTTGCCATTCAGGGTGACATTGGAGGCACTATTGACGCTCAAATTGCTAATAGGTGTAATGTTGCCGACAGCGTTCCCGAATGTAATGTTACCCGTGTCTGCATTCAGCGTCAGATTTTGACCACCTGCACCCGTGCCATTGACTGTTCCGGCGATTTCGATGTCACCGTCCCCATAACCAGTACCACCGATTGTGGTGAATGTGGCATTGTTACTGAGCAAGACATCGCCAGAAAGAGTGATGTTATTTCCGGAACCATAAGCGCCGCCAGAGGAATTGAGATCGCCTCCAATTGCGATCTTGCCACCTGCGCTCGTTATCAGAGCAATATTTCCACCATTAAAAAAAGTAGAACTGGCGTTGAGGATGCCTGTAGTAATGTTGCCAGTAGCATCAATGTTGATATTCCCGCCTTGGGTGGTAATGGTAGTCGCGCTACTGTTGAAAGTGTTGCTCAGGCTACTGAAGTTACCGCGACCCGTATTAATGGGAGCATTAATTGTTACATTGTTGGCTCGACTTCCCGCACCACCTTGACCCTGAAGCACTACATTCAGCCCAAAACCAGTGCCGGTGATTGAGCCATTGAGGGTAATGTTATTGGCTGCTTCCAGGGTGAGAGTGACAGTGCCAAAAGAATATCCTGCACCAATATTTACCCCAGGCAGTAGAGTAATGTTACCCTCCTGAATACCTGTAGTTCCCGTCGTGATAGTGACGTTGGTTCCTCCATTCAGCGAACTCTCAATAGTTGCCTTATTAACTACTGCGTCATCACCAGTGGGAGTGAAAATATTTTCAAAAAATCCTCCACTAAAAATACTGTTAAAAATACCGTTACTGGTTGGAGCTGCGGCAATTATAACGTTACGAGGATCGAGCAACCAAGTGCCGGGAAGACCTTTAGGGGCACTTGCATCCGCAGCTTTGGTGACATCCAGGTAAACTTTACCAGAAGTTTCGATAAACCCGCCGTTACCGCCTTGTGCGCCGCCACGGGCACTAATGGTGCCATAGGTACGAGTGGCTTGATCTGACCAGACAATGACTTTACCGCCATTGCCATTAGTAATGGCATCGGCATTGAGTGTCACATCTGCGCCGACAAAGGTGAAAGCAGCATTGGGTACGCTACCTTTCCCCAGATAATCTCCGCCAATCAATACTTGACCGCCGCCTGCATCTCCGGAGGCATTCACACTGGCGTTCTCGACTAAACCAACTTGATTACCTAGTACAGCTACTGCGCCGCCAATACCAACTTGAGTGTTAGAGGTATCCAGCTTCCCGGAGACAATTGCAGTTCCCGGTTCTGTGGGAATGGTAATACCCGATCCGCTTAGCACCACTTGTCCCGCACTGTTGACGGTCATTTTGGTGGCATTGGCGACACCTCCACCGGAGAGTAATTGCGGCAGTGAGGGAGGATTTGATAACTGGGCATTAAAGCTGGAAGGTAAGACGGATGGCTGAATTTCTAAACTCAGCACGTTTCCCGCTTGCGAAATCTGTACCGTCTTCTTGCCCGGTACGGCGGCTACGGTGATATTACCTGCTGGTGCTTTGAGTTCTCCGGTGTTGACGACAGTTCCGCCGATAAGAGTGAGATTTTTTCCCTCTCCCACCGTTAAATTCCCAGCGTTGATAATGCTACCCGGCTGGGATGTGGTAAAGGCAAAGAGATTGGGCGTGCCTACCAAGTTGGCGTAGTTATTAGGATCGAAGGCATTGAACCAATTGTCACCAATCCCTATTCCGGTGGCGGTGGTGGCGGTGAAGCTTCCTGGTACGTTCAAAGTGGCACCCGAACCAAACACAATGCCAGCCGGGTTCATCAAGTATAAGTTGGTGGAGTTGCTGCCGGAAACTTGGATAAGTCCGTTAATAATAGAAGGGTTTCCACTCGTGACGCGACCCAAAATATTGTGGATAGATGGGTTAGAAAGAAAGTTGGCAATTTGATTTTGTTCTAAGCCAAATTCGTTGAAGCTGTGGAAGAGATTTCCTCCATCGGCTGAAAGTTTTCCACCAGTAATATTGAATTGATTGCCAGAGGTGGTGACATTGGTGTTGGTGCCGTCAGGTGCGGTGGTAATTGATTGTGCTTGGGCAAAAGTTGGAGAAAGGCTACAGGTGAGGGCGAGAAGGCAAGAGGCGATGTTTTTAGCAATCGGTAATCGAGAATTAGTAATTGAGAATTGGTAATCGAGGATTGATTGCTTTTTGCGAAATAATAGGACTTTAGAGTTGAAAGGGAAATGGCTGAGGATGTGCAGTTTTACAGAGAAGCGATCGCTTAATCCTCTCCTTTGGAGTGCCCGTGCGATCGCTTTGCAGGCGTTTTTCGCCTGTTGCTTGGTATAGGTGTGCGAGTCACTCGCCTGATGGCAACGATAGTAATAAAGTGGCTTGTTGATATGCCGCACTTCGGCAACTTCTGACAGCTTTAGGCACAGATCGTAGTCTTCAACGTAGTCGAAGGACTCTTCGATTCCCCCCACTTGGTCGAAGAAACTGCGACGCATCAACCGGAAGTGAAAGGTCATAAAATCGAGCAAAAGCCGCTCTTTGGAGTAGGGGATGCGACAGCGCTTCCCGTAGTCGATGACTTTGCCGCTTTGGTCGATGTCGATGTAGTCGGTGTAGACAAAACCTACCTCCGGGTTCACCTCCAGCACAGCTGCTGTCTCTTGCACTGCTGTGGGCGCAAGCAAATCGTCACTATCTACCAAACCGATGTAGGTGCCGGTGGTTTGCGCGATCGCTGCTTGCAAGGCGCTGACTCGTCCTTGATGTTCTGCTGCAACTACCCGAACTCTGCGATCGCGGGCTTCGTATTCACGGGCAATTTCTACAGTTCTATCTGTAGAACCGTCATCCCACACCAGTAGCTCAAAGTCTTGCCTAGTCTGCGCCAGAATACTTTCAATCGTGGCAGCAAGATAAAGTTCCCGGTTGTATGCCGTGATGACTAGGGAAATGGGTACGAACATGGGAAGACTCCGGAGGTGTTAACTCTCGTTGCCGAAAGTCATGCGAGTGCTAACTAAATTATTTTCTTTTCTAGAATACTCCTATGGATAGTTGCATTGGTGAACTTCTTTATACAATTCCTTCTAGAGATTTGCCTCACATCATGCTCCGGGCGGGCGGTTGAAACCGTACAGCGACAGCAAGCACACAAACGAAACCTGCCGGGAGCAGGTTACATTTGTATCGATCGATCGCTGAAACTCTAAAAATCTACGCCACGCTTCAAGTCCACCCCTCTGTCAGCGTAATGCTTATGGCAAATCATCTCTGAATGGACGCTGGCAAGGTCAAAATACGCCGGACGATTTAGACAGCGCCCCGTGATAATCACTTCCGTGTCGCGGGGTTTGCGTAGCAGTGCGTCTACGATTGGTTGTTGATCCAGCAGTTCTAAGTCAACCGTGGGATTGAGTTCGTCTAAGATAATTGTCTTATAAAGCCCAGACGCGATCGCTGCCCTAGCAATCTCCCAACCGCGTTCAGCTTCCACATAATCTAGTTCTTGCTGTTGTCCGCGCCAGACAATCGCATCTTGTCCGCAGCGCTGATGATCGACTAAGTTTGGGTAACTTTGTTGCAAAGCTGCGATCGCGGCATCCTCAGTATATCCAGTCCCACCTTTGAGCCACTGCATAATCAGCACTCGGTGCGACTGATCCTGACTAATCCCGCGCCCAATCGCCTGCAATGCTTTACCCAATGCACTGGTAGACTTGCCTTTACCAGCACCCGTGTAGATTTCTATCCCTTGTAAAGGCAGGGAAACCCCGTCCCTACCTTCGGTAATCGGGTGGTGCGGCTTCATCTCAGAGTGCAAATCCGCAATTTCTAGCAGTTGTTGGGGGGCAGCCCGACCTGTAACAATTACTTCCAACTCCTGCGGTTTATGCTTGAGCGTCCGAACCACTTCCTCCACTGGCAACAAACCCAAGTCCAGTAACGGGTTCAGTTCGTCCAGAACTAGGACAGAATAGAGGTCAGATGCGATCGCGCCTTTTGCCACATCCCAACCGCGCTGCGCCTCCTGTCGGTCAAAGCGCGTTATTTCCTCCGCACCAAAAAATTCTGACCGCCCTGTGCGAACTTGGTCAATCAAGTGAGGGAAGCCTTGTTGCAAGGCAGCGATCGCCCCATCTTCATCGTAGGAGCGTCCCGGTCCTTTGAGAAACCGCAACAGCAGCACTCTCGTTGCTAAATCAGTATTAATTCCCAGCCCAATTGAGCGTAACACCACGCCCAGCGCCGCCTGGGACTTTCCCTTCCCTGCCCCATCGTAAACATGAATCTGACCGACGAGACGCTCAGAACGCACTTGAGCCGTGCGAATGCCGATCCCCATTCTACTCATAATTCTCATGAATCTTAGCTGTCACAAACTGTTAACAATAGCAGCTTAGAAGGGTAAAGTGAAAAGAATCAAGAGTAGCCGTTCCACAAAAGCTAAAGTTGAGACTAGGAATAGGTAGTAGGGGATAGGGACTCAATTATCCATCATTCAGTTGTCAGTTCTTTTTTCTCTTCTACTGAGTTATTTCTCGCGCTAAACTACCCACCCCTCTACTTAATTTATGAGTATTTCAAATATGCTTTCTTTACATAAAAGGTTTCTTGATATTCCCAAATTCGCAGGATAATAGAAGTAAAGAACAAGCTGCCATCAACAACATCAAAATTTACGTTTAAACTTAATTAAACAGGTGTCAGAGAGACAACCTTATGCTTGCAAATGTTTTCCCGCTTCAAACGATTTTATTTCAATTTTTATTGCTGTTGGTTGGAATTGCAATTGAATCATTCATTTTATACCGACAATTAAATCTTAGCCAAAGAAGAAGCATTGACTATGCCATTTCGATTAATTTATTTTCAACAATTTTGGGTTGGGTAGTTTTCTTTTATGTACATCCTTGGCTTCCCCGGTCACTGAAATCTCAGTTAATCAGTTATATCTTTTTTGATCGATTCTTTCCATTTGCTCAGTCGTCCAATATTGTAACAGAACTAATCTTAAGTGGCTTTGTTGTCTTCTTTGCCACCTTTATCGTTAAACTAAAAGGATTAGAACTTTTACAAATGTTACTGGAAACACCGTCTTATGGGGAAAGACAAAACCAAGAAAAGTTTAACCTACAAGATTTTCGACTTCTTACTTTTAATTCCAACCCTCTTTTAACTAATACTATTTTTCAGGCTAATATCTACAGTTTTGGGGGATTCGTGTTGCTTCTATTTATTCGGACTCAATTTAGTTAAACTACAAACATTTTTTGAGTTAATCATCTTTTGATAGATGAATTTAAATTTTAGTTGCGACCAATTTATCAAGTTAGGCTTAACTTAATAAAGACTTACAAAGAATATGGCATCAATTCTTGACTTTTTTATTTTCAAATACTTAATCAATACTTTTAAAGTATTATGGAAATCCCTAGCTCCTTCCCGTGCTTATTCCTGGAAAACGTTTATTTATCTCAGTTTCTTTTCTTGGGTGATGTCATTTTTTGCAACTGACTTAGTACATGATATTATCACTCATTGCGGTTGGTTATTTTTAATTATTGGAGTGAGCTGGGCTACAACAGAGAATCCAATAAAAATTTGGGGTATTCCGATTGGTCCTTGGATTACGGGTGCCTTAATCTGTATGTTTTTATTTGGCGATTGGACTGGGAGTATCCCACCGATTGCTTTAATAGTTTGGCCTACGCTTTCATCAGTGATTGCTGTGTTTCCAACCTTTTTTGATGAAAGATTTAGATTAAAAGTACCGGCGCTGCAATTTCGTCAAAGAAGTGTTATTTTGATTGGCAGCAATATGGTAATTAGCTGCTGGATTCAATTTTATTTTATTAGTCAAGATTGGTTAGAACAATATCCTACCTTGCTGTCGGATCATTTTGGGAAAACCACGATGGTATCCCAATCAGCATCTCAATCAACAAGGACTCTTAGAGGTACGGTTATTTTAGAATTTATGGAACCCTTGATCGTACAAGAATTAGAAAATAAACCTTGGTCGGAAGTGGAGCGATGGCTGCTAGAACCACAACCGCGTATAGAAGCACTTCGGGCAGAAGCCGCAAAAAAAATTCCGCTTGTGGAAGAAGATTTTTGGTGGCGTTATACCTATAATATTGGTTCGATTAACTCAGGATACAATTTACAATTACGCGCAATTTGGCAAGGTCCTCGTTCGCAAACCGAAGCATATTATGTGGAAAAAAACTGTCAAATTACTCAAAGCTATCAACCAATAGTAACTGGAGCAAGGACGACGCCTAGCCAGACAGCAGCACAAAATATTGCGGTTGCACAAGTCAATTGTCAGCCTATCAGCGAACTAAAAAGCTATGAATGATGAAGACTCTCTCTAAAACTTATCAATAGAGCTAGGAAGTGGCTGCTCGGGGAAGATAGTTGATCGCATAAAGAATTAACTATTAGTAACAAAAGAGTTATTTTTTATTCGTGCCAAGGATAAAATATAAATCGTTGAGAGAAATCATCAATGATGATTTAGAAGGACGATGAGTTTAAGCACAGTAAAATCGAGGAAAATAAATGTGTTTCGGGCAGCGATCGAGAGTTTAAAGAGAATTTGGGCGATCGCAGTGAATGGGTTTCGGGAAGTCATCCGCGATCGCGTTCTCTATATCATCGGTTTGTTTGCGCTGTTAATGGTGGTGGCGTGGCGGCTGTTGCCGGAAGTGGCAGCAACAACAGAAGATAAAATTCTTAAAGATGTTGGATTAGCAGCAATGGATGTACTGGGAACCATTGTTGCTGTATTTGTCGGGACTGGATTGATTAATAAAGAAATCGAAAAGCGCACTGTCTTAGTGTTAATTCCCAAACCGCTCAGTCGCGCCGAATTTATTATTGGCAAACATCTGGGGCTATCAGCCGTTTTAGGCGTCTCGATCGCAGCGATGACGGCAATTTATCTTGGCATCCTCAGTTTAAGTAAGATTTCTTACCCGCTAGGTAGCATTCTGATTTCGGCGCTGTACTTGTTTTTTAAGCTATCTTTACTGACTGCTGTCGCGTTGATGTTTGGCGTCTTTACAAGTTCGCTGTTAGCGACCTTGTTTACATTTGCAGTGTATTTGATGGGACATTCCAGCCGAGATTTAGTAGAGCTGGGAAAATTAAGTCGGAATGTAGACATCGAACGGATCGTAAATGCTTTATATGTGGTACTGCCAGATTTATCTCGGCTAGACCTCAAAAATCAGGCGGTTTATGGTCTTTTGCCTTCTTCCTCGGCGCTCCTAACCGATGCTTTGTATGGTTTGGTGTATACCGTCCTCCTCTTAGCGATCGCTATCATAATTTTTTCGCGACGTGAGTTTTGAGCTGCCTCGCGATACAAACTAGCTAGAAGAAGCGCGAAAGTAAAAGAAGCAAACCCGTCCCTAATCCTTCGTCCGTTACTCCTTGTTTCCAGCTCGTACTTCGCCTCGTGATGCCACAACTGCAACAAGCTCCGTCCCCAGATGCCCTCCGCCTCTTGATCGTGATAGCTTCAAGCGCGGATGTCGGGCTGATTACAAATCCACTGCGGGAAGCAGATATTGATTTTACTTACGAAATTGCCGCTACATCTGCCGCTTGTCGAGAACAATTGCAGCAAAACACCTACGATGCAGTGTTGTCAGTGCAGCGGAGCGGGGATGCTAGCTCAATGACAGATAGGAAGGCTGGGAGGCAGGGAAAACTAGAAAATTCCCCTTCTCACCCCCTCACAGATGCCCCAAGCTCTTTAGAAGCATTGGAGTTAGTCCAACAATCCGGGCAGTTTATTCCTTTGATTGCGATCGCGCCGGAAGCTGAAATCGCCGATGTTGGCTCAGAACAGATGAAACATCTGCCAGAGATTTTGATGCGATCGCTCCACGAATTTGAACAACACCGAATCGAGCGCGATCGCATTGTCAAAATTCAGCAGCAAGCTCAGCGAGAGGCAATTATCAACCGCATTGTGCAAGCAATGCGAGAAACGCTGGTTCTGGAGGAAGTGCTGCAAACCACCGTCAATTTGCTGCACGAAGCGCTCAACCTCAGTCGGTGTCTAATTTTTCTGCCCGATCCCAATCAACAAATGCAGGCTTGCCTTGCTAGCGAATCTACCCCTCAAAGGCAGAGCCTGATTGGCGTCTATTGCGGCTTCTACTCCTATTACCATTCCTCCCTTGCTCAAGGTGAGCCGCTGATATTCAACCAAATTGACGACCGCATCCCACTCAAACTGCAAGAATTAGCCAGAGAGTATGAAGTTTGCTCCATGCTGACGATGCCGATGTTGTATCAGCAATCCTTGGTGGGGGGGATTAGCCTGCATCAATGTGTTAGCGAACGGCAATGGACAGAAGATGAAATCGCTTTGGTAAGTGCGATCGCGAATCAATGCGCGATCGCCATCCACCAAGCGCAGCTGTTCGCTCAAGTTCAACAACAAGCAACGCGGGAGCGATTGTTAAATAATATCTGTCAGAGCTTAAATTCCAGCCTCGATCCACAATATATTTTGCAGGAAATTGTGAATCTAACTGGAGAGTTCTTCGGCGTTGAGCGAGTCGCTATCTTTGCCTTAGAACCAGAGGAAATTAAGATTCTCAAAGAATGGCGAGTCAGCGAACAAGTGGTTTCCGTCTTGAACCTCAAATTTCCTAGATCGGAAAACCCCGATGTATTAGCTCCTTCCTCTAACTATTCGGTTCATCAAGTTTTTCATGCCCCCAAAATTGCAGACATCCCCTCTTCTCCCAACCGCGAAGAGCAAATTCGGCAGCTACAAATCCTGTCTATGGTAAGAGTGCCAATTTTTATTCGCGGTCAGATTTTTGGTGGCATTTCGTTACAATCCACAACCCGTTACCGAACTTTCACCGAAGACGAAATTCACCTTCTCGAAAGAATTGCTGACCAAGTGGCGATCGCGCTTTACAATGCCCAAAGCTATGAAGCAAGCGAGCAACTTGTCAAAGAACGTACCCAACAATTAGAGCAAGAAAAACAACTCTCAGAAGCCGCGAATCGTGCCAAAAGCGAATTTATCGCTACGATGAGCCACGAACTGCGAACCCCTCTAACTAGCATTTTGGGGCTTTCTCGCTTGCTAGTCGATCAAATCGTGGGACCGCTCAATGACAAACAGCAAGAATACCTCACTTCCATTACATCCGGTGGCGAACATTTATTGGAATTGATTAACGACCTTTTAGATTTATCCATGATTGATGCCGGTCGAGAAGAATTCAGCCTAGAAATCCTGTTAGTGGAGGAAGTTTGTCAGGCGTCCGTTTCCGCCGTGCGCGAACAGGCGCAAAAGAAAGGATTGCAATTAATTGTAGATATTGCCCCAGACATCGCCACCTGCCTAGGCGACCATCACCGCTTGAGGCAGATTTTAGTCAACCTGCTCTCTAATGCGGTGAAATTTACACACTTTGGCTCAGTTACGCTAAAAGTGGAAAAAACCGCAGACACTATCTTATTTTCAGTGATTGACACCGGAATTGGCATCGCCAAAGCCAATCATGCCACCCTCTTTGAACCGTTCCTACAGATAGATAGTGGTTTAAATCGTCAATATGAAGGAACGGGTCTCGGCTTAGCTTTATCCCGCAAACTGGCATTCCTTCATGGCGGCAATATCACCGTAGATTCAGAACTGGGACAAGGCAGCTGCTTTACTTTACACTTACCGATCCAGCCACCAGACGAATTGAATAAAGCTTGAAATTCGTTACGATCTGGAGAGTGCTGAGGACTTAGGACTGAGGACTGAGGGAAGGATGAAAAACTTCTCCCCATCTCCTCTGCACCATTTGGAGAGTGCTGAGGACTTAGGACTGAGGACTGAGGGAAGGATGAAAAACTTCTCCGCATCTCCTCTGCACCATTTGGAGAGTGCTGAGGATTTAGGACTGAGGACTGAGGGAAGGATGAAAAACTTCTCCCCATCTCCTCTGCACCGGAAGCGCCTGAAGCACCTTAAGCACCTTTGCGTCCTCTGTGATTCGATTTTAAACAAACCATGATACAGCAGAAACTTGAGCAACTAAAAACCCTCTTTGCAGAAATGGATCGGGCATTAATTGCCTATTCTGGGGGCGTCGATAGTACCTTGGTTGCCAAGATAGCTTACGACGTTTTGGGCGATCGCGCTTTAGCCGTTACCGCCGTTTCTCCCTCCCTCCTCCCAGAAGAACTCGAAGACGCCCAAATCCAAGCAGCAGCGATTGGAATTGCCCATCAAGTGATACAGACGCACGAAATGGACAATCCTAATTACACCTCGAATCCTGTCAACCGTTGCTATTTTTGTAAAAGCGAACTTCACGACAACCTTAAACCCCTGGCACTTCAACTGGGTTATCCCTATGTTGTAGATGGCGTGAACGCCGACGATTTGGGGGATTATCGTCCGGGAATTCAAGCGGCAAAAGAGAGGGGTGCGCGATCGCCTTTAGCAGAATTAGGCATTACCAAAGCTGAAGTCCGCCAACTTTCTCAACACCTCGGACTTTCCTGGTGGGATAAACCCGCCCAACCTTGCCTAAGTTCCCGCTTCCCCTACGGCGAAGAAATCACCGTCAGCAAGCTGCAACGAGTCGGACGCGCAGAAATCTATCTGCGTAAATTAGGATTAAAAAATCTCCGCGTTCGTTCCGAAGGTGACACCGCCAGAATTGAGTTACCGTCAGAACAAATTAAAGAATTTGTTCTTACCACCGATTTATCCACCCTGGTTTCCGCCTTTCAAGAATTCGGCTTTATTTACGTCACCCTCGATTTAGAAGGCTACCGCAGTGGCAAACTCAATCAGGTGTTACCGCTGGCAGTAAAAGCCTAAAATTCTGGCGTTGTACAAAGTTAAGTTGTACAAAGTTAAATAGATTCTAGGGGATGGGGACGTGTCTACCCCCTCAACGCCGATCGAGATTACGATCCCCCATCCTCTCAAAAGTTGCGATCGCTTCTAGCAACTAAATTAGGTTTTAATACAAATCCATCAACAATAATCACTCATGCCATAAGATAGTAGTTTTCTCGCAGCATGGGCACGACGCCCAAGAGTGCGAACAAATGGCATGAAAGCTTCGGCTTTGTCTACATCATCTTCGATCGAGAACGAGCGATCGCTCTGACAAGCAGAATCAGCTTGGAATCGGGAAGTATTGTACGTCAAAGTCTGACTTCTCAATTTACAACTCAACCAAAAAGTAGGGGTACCTGATTGCCGTACCCTTAAAATTGAAATATACGAGGCGAAGTGCGGCGACGATACTACCCGATTATAAGCTTAGGCAAAAAGGCAATTCCTGCCAAACAACGATTCCTCATGAGTTAGCTGTGTGGCAACCAATGGAGGGCAAGGCTAGGGCAATGCATAAACTTTCAGAAATGGTATATTCGACTGTATTTTGGTTGATTTCCGGCTTACTTGTGTGGCTGGTAGTTCTGCCCGCAGCACTCATTACTTTACCCATTATCTTACTGGGAAAAGTAGTCAAACAGCTACTTTTCAAGATACCTCAACAAAATCTGACAGAGGTCGAAATCTTATTAGAAAATCACTCCGAACAGAAACCTAAAAATGCAGGAGAATCGCTTTTGACTTCGTTGCTCATGACAACGCTTGTGGGAGTGCCCGCTCTACTCGCATCAGCCATTTCTTTGCAGCCAATGAGAGTTATTAAAAGAGAAACAGAACTTACCCCAAAGCCTCCGCTACAGCCAACAACAGCACAGACAACCTCATGGATAGAGACTGAGGAAAGTGAAACTTAAACTAGAAAGGCATCAGTGACATTGCCAGACACAGAAAAAATGCTAGGCATCTTATAAATTGGAAAGTCCGGTTTGAGGTAAGGAACCCGGCATTTCCTGTAGGAGCATGGCACAAAAATGCTCTACTCAAAATCTCTTATATTTATTAAAATTTTGTGCAGCAAATTTAAATAACTTACTCAACTATCTAACCATCACCAAGTCACTTTTCCATCTTAGTTGGTTGATTACAGAGCCTTCAGTCATTTTATAATCAGCCAAGGAAAGTATGCGATCGCTCGAAAAAATGGGATTAAAACTTGAAAGCGTCATTCCTTGGGGACGTTCCCTGGCAGAATACATCAGGATGTTCAACTTAACGCCTGACGACCTCCAGTTAAAAATTCTAGATTGTGGCGGTGGCCCTGCCAGCTTCAATATTGAGATGACACGCCTAGGCTACAACGTCATCTCTTGCGATCCGGTGTATCAGTTTTCCAACCACGAAATTCGAGAACGTATCCAGAAAACCTATCAAAAAGTGATTGATGGACTCCAAGCCAACCTCGATAGCTACGTTTGGCACGAGATCCAGTCACCAGAAGATTTAGGGCAAATTCGGATGTCAGCCATGCAGCAATTTTTAGAAGATTTTCCACAAGGAATTCAACAAGGACGCTATTTAACCGCTGAGTTACCTGTTTTACCCTTCAAGACTCAGCAGTTCGATTTAGCCTTATGCAGTCACTTGTTGTTCACCTATTCGGATTTCTTCTCAGAAGATTTCCACCTCGCCTCCATTGTGGAATTGTGCCGTGTTGCTGCTGCGGTACGGGTTTTTCCTCTCTTAAATGTTTCTGGAGAGGCGTCGCCAGTCCTTCAGCCAGTAATGGAGAAATTAAAAGCGCAAGGCTACAGTGTAGAAATTCAGCCAGTACCCTACGAATTCCAAAAAGACGGCAATCAAATGTTGCAGATAAAGTCAGTCGTGTAAATATGTACTGCAATCTGTCGCTCCTTTGAACCTAGATGATTCAAGAAGGCGAAATCCCCGACTTCTTTAAGAAGTCGGGGATCTGAAGGGCTAGTATTTCACAATTTAAATAGGATTGCTGTATATGCCTGCTACACATCATGCAGGTTAGCGGTAATGGATAAAAGGTCATACGATAACGTGAAATGGTATAAGAAACACTTTTTTCTCTAATTACCTATTCCCAAAAACCGATGAGTCGCGCATTTAAAGGGAAATACTCAAAAGGAGATACTATTTTTTCAAAAAAAAAGTTTCAGGGTGTTCTTATTGAAAAGAACACCCTGAATTAGGTTAATTATTTATTTAGCAGCCTTTGATATATCAAATAAAGCTGCTACACCACTATGCAAGCGAGATAATACAAAAAACTAACTCTAGCCGGTTAACTTTAGCTCAAACCTAGCTCAGCGAGGCACCGCTGCGGTCGTAGCTAGAGCGGAAGCTTGGGTGTGGTTGTCCTTGAATGTGATTCCAGTATTCAGATGATTCAACATCTAGACCCACTTCAGCAGCGGCGCGACCCAGCATAGACTGCTGACGGTTCTTGATGAGGTGATGATGACGCATCATGAGGGCGCGAGCTTGTTCTTGAGTAGACATACCAGGTTTCTCCGTACTGCTTCAGTGATGTTTGACTAACTTATTTTCTCTTACCTATTTAATATAACAGAAAATTCTGTATCTAAATTTACAAAATGCTTTTAAAAACAAAACTTTACAAAAAAATTAAGGTTAGGTGCGGCACTCATCCGATAGAGCGATTCTAAATGAGGAAAAAATCGGAATTGCTGATTCCAATTTTGCATAGGGGATAATAGCCAGACGCAGAAACTGTAAAATTTGACAAACATCCTGAAAGTTTAAACGGCTACATCCCCCAAAAGTGTGATTTAGTAGTTGCCTTGGGCAGGCTAAAAGCATCATGGATGATGTGGAGTTCGTGCGCCAATCAAAAACCAAAAGAGACAGCCGACCAGGAGATAAAAAAATGGCTACCCCCTGTCACATTCTTGTAGAAGGCAACCCGGTCATCATCTATGCTTCCCGGAATGGCAGCCCTAAAAAAGTTTTGCCTATCCTCAATCGCTTTTTAGAGAAGTTTTGGCAAGAGAGAGAAACCTGCGGAGAATACTGCGATACACCTGGGTGCTTAGTGGCTCAGATTCTGGTTCGCTTTGGCTACGAGATATGCGAAGATGATTTTTCTAACCTGCGAGTGGGAGTGAATTTTGACTCAGCGGTGGAATACATCTACTGGGTTTCTTTGGATTACAAAGTGAGTATCTGGGTTCCAGAGGTGTCCTACCGCAATAATCCCTCTTTGGGACTGCAAGGCTGTCGCCAGGATCTCGTTTTGAGTACTCTCTAAATACCGCGTGCGCGATCGCACATTTTGTCTGCATTTTATTATTTGCACTCCTCACCCCCATTCCTGACCTGGCTGCACGCCAGATAACAGCGAAAACGACTAATCTGTATACAGATGGATAAGACCCACAAACTCACAAATGTGGGCTTTCTTCAGCCGATTTTGATAAGCAGATAACTATCTAGCCGCCTAAAAGATACACATATTATGTTCGACGCACTTGCTGAACGCTTAGAATCTGCCTGGAAAAGCCTGCGGGGTCAGGACAAAATTTCCCAATCCAACATTCAAGATGCCCTGAAGGAGGTGCGTCGCGCTTTATTGGAGGCGGATGTCAATCTCCAGGTCGTCAAAGATTTTATTGCCGATGTTGAAACCAAGGCACAGGGAGCCGAGGTCCTTTCCGGCGTGCGCCCCGACCAGCAGTTCATCAAAATTGTTTACGATGAGCTAGTCCAGGTGATGGGGGAAACTAACGTCCCCCTGGCTTCAGTAGATAAGCCGCCCACGATTGTACTGATGGCTGGCTTGCAGGGAACGGGTAAAACCACAGCCACCGCAAAGCTAGCTTTGTACCTACGCAAGCAAAATCGCAGTACTTTGCTAGTCGCAACCGACATCTATCGCCCAGCCGCCATCGATCAGCTAGTGACGTTGGGACAGCAAATTGAGGTGCCAGTGTTTGAACTCGGCACAAATGCTAACCCGGTAGAGATTGCGCGGCAAGGGGTTGAGCGAGCTAAGGCAGACGGCATAGATACAGTCATTATTGATACTGCCGGACGCCTCCAGATTGACCAGGACATGATGGCGGAATTAGCCCGCATCAAACAAACCGTCCAGCCGCACGAGACACTGCTGGTGGTGGATGCCATGACCGGGCAAGAAGCGGCGAATCTCACCCGAACTTTCCACGAACAAATTGGGATCACGGGTGCCATTTTGACGAAGCTGGATGGCGATAGTCGCGGCGGTGCAGCGCTATCAGTGCGACGGATTTCCGGTCAGCCGATTAAATTTGTCGGCGTCGGAGAAAAAGTCGAGGCGCTGCAACCGTTTTATCCAGAGCGCATGGCTTCCCGAATTCTGGGCATGGGAGACGTGATCTCCTTTGTGGAAAAAGCCCAGGAGGAAATAGACCTGGCAGATGCCGAGAAGATGCAGGAAAAAATGCTCTCGGCTAAGTTTGACTTCAGCGATTTTCTCAAGCAGATGCGGCTGCTGAAGAATATGGGTTCTCTGGGGGGAATCCTGAAGATGATTCCAGGGATGAATAAGATTTCCGACGAACAGTTGCGCCAAGGAGAAACCCAGCTAAAGCGGGCTGAGGCGATGATTAATTCTATGACGAAGGAAGAACGCCAAAACCCAGACTTATTAGCGAAGTCTCCCAGTCGTCGTCGCCGGATTGCTCGCGGTGCTGGCTATCAGGAGACGGATGTCAGCAAGCTGGTAACTGATTTCACAAAAATGAGAACCGTCATGCAGCAAATGGGTCAAGGCGGTTTCCCCGGTATGCCCGGAATGGGCGGTATGCCCGGAATGGGTGGTGGCAATCGTCCTTCTCAAGCCGGTTGGCGGGGCTACGCCCAAGGAAGTCCCGGCAAGAAAAAGAAAAAGGAGAAAAAGAAGAAAGGCTTCGGCACTCTCTAGCTGGAACCGTTAATCCAATTAGCTTTTAGCTTGGAGGGGTAGAACTTGATGCCAAAAAATGGTACAATCAATGACTCTGCGTCTAAAGTCTAAAAGCTAATCGCTAAAGAGCTGATAGCTTAAAATCCAAACAGGAACATTCTTCATCAACATGATCAAACTGCGATTAAAGAGATACGGCAAAAAGCGGGAAGCTAGCTACCGGATTGTGGTAATGCAAAGCACTTCCCGCCGCGATGGGCGTCCTTTGGAAGAACTGGGCTTTTACAACCCCAGAACCGATGAAGTCAGACTAAAGGTGCCAGAAATCCAACTGCGCCTCCAACAGGGAGCGCAACCTACGCCAACGGTGCGCCGGATTCTTCAAAAAGCTAATGTCTTGGAACAAGTCAGTGCCCCAACTACCGCATGAGTCCGAGTTGGATTCCCCAGATTCAACCAGCCAGCCTGTAAGGTCATCCCACGGGAGTTCCCTACCGGATTATGCTGCTCTGGTGAAATTTTTGGTGCAGCCGTTTTTAGAATCACCAAAATTGCTGAGCGTGGACTGCGAAATGTCGCAGGGAAATACTAAAGCGTGGGTGCGGCTGGCTTTTGAAGGCGAAGATAAGGGAAGAGTTTTTGGTCGGGGAGGACGTAATATTCAGGCAATTCGGACGGTGATTGAAGCGGCTGCGAAAGCTGCCAATCAATCTGTCTACCTGGACATCTATGGGAGTTCGGCGCGATCGCTTGAAAGTACGTCAGGAAGTCCAGAAGTTGCGAAAAAAGATCCACCCCGCCGGTCTTCCCCAGTATCTGCTCCCAAATTCCGCTCCCGTTAAAACTTTAGACGGTTAGCATTGAGGAGGTGATGGATCGCCTCCGATTATGAATATCTCCTAAGTAAATCGCCTGTTATCTTTGGCAAAGGGGGCTATCAGCTTAGTATTGGTACTAACCAAAAGCTAGGGTTGATGGTTAACTTAAGCAAAAAACAGCGAGTGGCTGCAAGTCCGTTTGGTTGAACACAAGTTGATTAACTCGGCGTGAAGATGCAATCAACCAGAAAATCTAGCGATGCGGAATTTTCTGGGGTTAAATCTTGCCAACGGTACGAAAAGCCGAGTATTCGTCGAAAGCGGAAGCCTCCCGTCAGCGCCTACGCTCTCATTGAGGATCTGTAGCCAATTAAATTGGGACGCCTGAGCTGTTATGGAAAGTCATATATCGGGCGTCTTTTCGCATCAAAGGGACGGATTTTACTAATTAATTCCGTCCTCTCACCGACGAATGCTGTAAACTCGCCCATAATATTACGATGACCGAGGCATTTAAAACAATACATCTACCAAATGCTAATAGCGCGATCGCTTTAGCAGGCGATCGCGAAGAAAACCTCAAAACCCTGGCAAAAACGACTGGCGCGGTTCTTGTGTTGCGGGGTCAAGAACTGATGGTTTCTGGGACTCCTAAACAAGTAGACCGCACCAACGATCTGGTGAACGCCCTCAAACCTTTCTGGAAAGACGGGAAGCGGATCTCCAAAGTAGATATCCGCACGGCTTGCCAAGCCCTGGATACGGGACGCCAGGTGGAATGGCAAGCAATGCAAGAGGAAGTTCTAGCACGAAACCGTCGCGGCGAAGAAATTCGAGCTAAAACATTTCCTCAGTTGCAGTATATCCAAGCAGTACGCACCCACGACCTCACCTTCTGCATTGGCCCAGCAGGTACCGGCAAAACCTACCTAGCAGCCGTTCTGGCAGTTCAGGCGCTGCTTTCCGATCAGTACGAACGACTGATTCTCACCCGTCCAGCAGTGGAAGCTGGGGAAAAATTGGGCTTTTTGCCTGGGGACTTACAGCAGAAAATTGACCCGTTTCTGCGTCCCCTTTATGACGCGCTCTATGAATTTATCGATACAGATAAAATTCCCAGTTTGATGGAACGCGGGGTGATTGAAGTTGCTCCCCTGGCTTATATGCGGGGTCGAACTCTCAACAACTCCTTTGTAATTGTGGATGAAGCCCAGAACACCACCCCAGCACAGATGAAAATGGTGCTGACTCGCCTAGGGTTTCGTTCTCGCATGGTTGTCACGGGTGACATTACCCAGACCGATTTACCACTCAACCAACAATCTGGGTTAGCCGTTGCCCAAAAAATTCTCCAACGGGTTGAAGGCATTGCCTTCTGCAATCTCTCCAAAACTGATGTTGTCCGCAATCCGTTAGTTGAGCGAATTGTAGCGGCATACGAAAATGATGCGTTGTGAGGGATGAGTGAGGAGAACTCTTCGGATTTTCTAACCAGGAGAATGTCGGTTCGCAAACTATTTGAAAATTTGCTCGCAGTTCTCTACCCAAACAATCAGGGAAGAAGTTCTCGAATGCGTGCGTCGAGAGTAAAGATAAAACTAGAAAATTTTGCCTTTTTCAGCAGCTGATAGAGGTAAAAAAAGTAAAAGAATGAACGATACCACAGTGCTATTTCGTCCAGTGGGTCAAAAAGAGCTAGATTTGCTCCGACAAAGCGGTTATAGTGCCTTTCCACCTCGGCTTCCCTTCCAACCAATTTTTTATCCGGTGCTAACGGAGGCGTATGCCGTGCAGATTGCTAGAGATTGGAACACAAAAGATGAAGCTTCTGGCTGTGTAGGTTATGTCACCCGCTTTTATGTGAAAACGGAATTTCTAGCGAAGTATGACGTGCAGACAGTGGGGAGTTCTCAACACCAAGAGTATTGGATACCAGCGGAGGATTTAGCAGAGTTCAACCAAAATATCGTCGGGAAGATCGAAGCGATCGCTGAATTTCAAGCCAAACCAGAAACCGCACTATAAAATGCTTCTTATCTAACAGATACGACCTCGTTTCTCTCCGGCTGAGTGACCCACCGGGTTGCTCCCCACCCATCTTTCATCCACGGGTTCCGAAGCTAGCTGATAACGACTATCTGAAGAAAGCCGAATTTGCTGGGAGTGGTTATCTAAGCTGGCATGAATTGTAAACATACCGAAAATCAAAACATCTCCAGCTTTGAAATCGGCGGTTAACCAACGTCCTCCGTATTTTTTTCGCAGAGAAACTGGGTTTTTTGATAACGCCCCATTCCACCACTTTTCACCCGATGCATACAATTGGGCAGTCTTTCGGTTGGAACAATAACTATCTACATCCTTGCGCCCATAATCGTTTTTAATCCTTTCCAGACGATGCGAGTTTTCTAAAATTATCAACCCTCCCATCTCCAGAGATACGTCGCCCAACGGTGTCCAAGTTGTGTAAAGGTCATGAGTTCCCCGTCCCATGTACACGATATCGCAGTGAGCATAAGTACCATGACCGGGGGCAACTGCCCTTAACCAGGTGTAATCGAAAGGTCGGACATCTCCGCCTAAAAAAACTTGATAAAATTCCATCATTCGACCCGAATAAAGCAGTTTTTTAAGCGCCTGACTTTGAGCTGCTAAATCGGGTCTAAAATGCATTTTCAATCCCGGTTTTGCCACGCATTCTAGAATCGGGTGTCCGGGTTTGAGACAATCTTCTGCGGCTAGGAGTTCGGCAATTTCCTGACGGCTTTGCCAAACTTCTTGGGAATTTAGAAGTGCCCGAAGGTATAAATACGCGTCCTGTTGCATCCGCTGGCGCAGTTTCTGGGGCTGATTGAGTAAATTTGAAGAATCGCTTAAATAACCAAAAGCTTCGCTGCTGCAATCGAGTTCGTAACCTAAAGAAGTGAGGACGGTTTTCTCAGGTAAGACGATCATCACTCAGTATTTAAAGTTGCTATTCTCACATCTTATTCTCGTTATCAGGCAGCAGCCCAGGAACGAGAGATGCGAGGCTACTGCCGCCCCAGCGCCAGCGCTCAGACGAACGTTATCAAATCACATAATTGGACAACCCACTTGCTTGAAGGATTGTATTGCTATCCTGTAAGTTAGTTGCCCTGCGCTTGAATCGCCCACTCACTAGAACCATGACCCAGCAACCTACACGCATTTGTATCCTCGGTGGCGGCTTTGGCGGTCTTTACACTGCCCTGCGCTTGAGCCAGTTGCCTTGGGAAAAATCGGAACGTCCGGAAATTGTCCTGGTGGATCGAGATGACCGCTTTTTGTTCACGCCGCTGCTGTATGAACTACTCACCGGGGAACTGCAAACTTGGGAAATTGCTCCACCGTTTCAAGAGATTTTAGCGAACACGGGTGTGCGCTTCTGTCAGGGTGTTGTGGCTGGAATAGATATCCAAGAAAAACTGGTACATTTGCATGATGGCCCTGCCTTCTCCTACGATCGCTTGGTGTTAGCCCTGGGTGGAGAGACGCCGCTAGATATGGTGCCAGGGGCTGCCGAATATGCGTTTCCTTTCCGGACGATTGCTCACGCCTACCGCTTGGAAGAACGGCTGAGAATTTTGGAAGAGTCGGAAACGGATAAGATTCGCATCGCCATTGTGGGGGCGGGTTATTGTGGGGTTGAATTGGCTTGCAAGTTGGCGGATCGCCTTGGCGAACGAGGTCGCATCCGGTTAATCGAACAAGCTGATATGATTCTCCGGACATCGCCAGATTTTAACCGGGAAGCGGCGCGAAAAGCTTTGGAAGAAAGGGGCGTGTGGATTGATTTGGACACGGCAGTGGAGTCGATGTCACCGACTACGATCTCGCTAGTGTACAAAGCACAGGTAGACCCAATCCCAGTGGATTTGGTGCTGTGGACGGTGGGAACCCAAATGGCAGAGGCGGTGCGATCGCTCGAACTCAAACACAATCAACGCGGTCAAATTACCACTACGCCGACTCTACAAGTGGTTGACCATCCAGAAATCTTTGCCCTTGGCGACCTTTCGGACGCTCGCGACGCTGACGGTCAGCAAATACCGGCAACTGCCCAATCTGCCTTCCAGCAATCAGATTATACTGCCTGGAATATCTGGGCATCCCTAACCGGACGTCCGTTGCTTCCCTTCCGCTATCAGAGTTTCGGCGAAATCATGACCTTGGGGACGGATAACGCTACTTTCACCGGCATGGGAGTAAAGCTGGATGGTTCCCTCGCCTATCTCTTCCGGCGTCTGGCATATCTGTATCGGATGCCAACGCTCAACCATCAGTTGAAAGTGGGATTCAATTGGATTGCCCAACCCTTGTTGGAAATTTTCTCGAAGTAATTCGGAATTCGGGGTCATTGGCTTGAAGTCAAAGGTGGGCAATGCCCACTTATACAGTTTCACTATATTTATCTCTTAGATTCTCATGTAGGGGCGCGAGGCTTTGTCTCGTGCCCTTACGTTTAGGAAGGAATTGACGTTCCCACGGCTTTAAGGAAGTAGAGCTGTGGGAGCATCAATACTGAGATAGGATTTATGACATGATGATGAATCTAATCGCTGGTTTTGTTGGGTTTGCGATCTTGAGATGGAACGCTAAGGTAGCATGAAGCGCCCCAAAGTTATTTTTCTCGATGCCGTGGGCACCATGTTTGGTGTAAGAGGTAGTGTAGGAGAGGCGTATAGCGCGATCGCCAGTCGGTTTGGCGTCCAAGTCTCTGCTGAGGTGGTGAATCCAGCCTTTTACCAAAGCTTTAAAGCCGCACCGCCGCCAGTTTTTCCAAGCGCAGAACCCCAAGAAATCCCGGATCGGGAATTTGAGTGGTGGAAAGCGATCGCCCTTTCCACATTTGAACAAGTTGGCGTCTTGCCCAAATTTTCCAACTTTCCCAGTTTTTTTAACGAACTCTACGCCTACTTCTCCACCTCTGAACCTTGGTTTGTTTATCCCGATGTTCTTACAGCTTTGGAAAAATGGAGGGAAATGGAAATTGAGCTGGGTGTATTGTCAAATTTCGATTCCCGTATCTACTCGGTTTTGCAATCACTAAATTTAATTGAATTTTTTACCTCTGTCACCATTTCCTCGGAAATCGGTGCTGCCAAACCCGATCCAAAAATTTTTGCCGCTGCGTTGGAGAAACATAACTGTTCGCCTGATGAAGCATGGCACATTGGCGACAGTCATAAAGAGGACTATCAAGGAGCAAAAGCAGCGGGACTCAAGGGCATTTTTTTAAAGCGCACTGAGTAGAGGGTTGGGACATGATGTAACAGTGTAGTTGTGGCAGCGAAAAGCCACGTATAGTGCGATACGGTCAGCGATCGTTTTTCTCAAGTGCTACTGCCTGTAGTTTCACCATCGTGACTCAAGAGCAACTGTGCTAATCGAGCCATGCTACTGCATCATTTCTACTTGCTTGGAGCGATCGCGTAACTCGTCAACAAGGAGTCATAGATGTCTTTTCTACCTTATGAAAATTTCACTATTACAACTAATCTAGATTCAGAAGAAGTCAAGAGAATATTGGCTGATGTCATTGAACCGCCTAAGACGTTTAGAAATTCTTGGTCTTCGGCATCAAGATCGCATAAACCCTATGAAGGTAAAATTTATGATGATAGTTTCCAAATATCTAGAATTATCCATTCCCGAAATTCATTTTTACCAATTATCAAAGGCAAAATTTTCCCTCAAGTTATTGGTTGCTCAATCAATATAACTATGAAATTGCATATTTTTGTATTAATATTTATGGGCTACTGGTTGAGTATGACTGGCAGCATCGGAGTAGGATTTCTATTGGCATTGCTATCAGATAGTCGAATAGGCATAGCTGGTTTGATGCCCCTTGGGATGTTTGTATTTGGTTGTCTTTTATGCATAATTCCTTTTAAAATTGAAGCCAAAAAATCTAAGGAGTTTTTATACAAGCTGTTCAGCGCTTAGTTTTCATAAAAATCACATGACAAAAGCATCTAAGAAAAATCCTTCGTTCCATTTGACTAGGAAGAAAGAGCATCGACCAACATTAAAGCAGTTTGATGGGAGCGATCGCGCTAATTTTGTAGCCAGATTAAAACTTGAGTCACTTAATTTTTTGCAGGTGTTACTTGGATGATGCAAGGCTGACTGTTGCACTGCTGGATGTAAAGCCAATCCACATAAGGTTTCTGCCACCTTAAAGGAATCTCTAGTAAATCTCGCGTACCAGTCATGCTTTGTCCTACAAACATTAAGAGTGCAATGCAGCTCAAAATGATGTGAATGGTGCGCCAGCGATTTAACCGATCTTTGTAGATATCTTCAATAATTGCTAACGAAAAAATCATCAGCATTGCCGCTGCGATGCCGATGTAGTAGTGAGACACCAACCACTCGTTGTCCCGACGATAGACGCCTTCTTGGAAGCCGAGAATAATTAAACCTGCGCCGGTTAAGGTTGCAAAAACGCCGCGCCAGAGCCGCTGTTTGGCTTTGTAGAGCAACATTAAAGAGGCAATGGTAGCCGCAAACATTAGGACGATAAAGACAACTTGAAAAGGTTTCTGGCTCCAGATTTGCTTGCTCAAAATATGCTCAAAAATTGGGTAAGCAAGCCCGATAAGGGTAACTCCGACAATGGCACCAGAAAGCCATTTGCCTAATTGGACGTGTTCTTGCCCAACCACTGGCGGAATTTTACTTTTGCCTTCTAAATTTTGTAAGCGGCGTTGGCGAGTCTGCCAAGCGCGGTTGACGACAATGCCAATCAGAGGGAAGACGACTGCAATTGCGATCGCAGGATGAATTAAAGCCGCCAAATCTGCAATTTCCATAACAACCTCAGTATGCGTTGATTTTTTAGCTACTGAAAGGGGCAAAGCCAAAGGTAGGGTTGAATAAGCGACACCAAATCACCACCGATCCAAACTCTGCTGGATTGACACTAGCAGGAATAGCATAGCGTTGAGCACCACTTATTTTTTGCAAGCGACCGATACTTACATAATCTTTCTCTTTAATGCCATTTGTTGGAGGTTTTTCAGAACGATACAGAATGACGAATAAATCCAGGCCATTGTCAGTTTTGAAAGCTCGATCTAACTCCAGATAGCGTTTTCCATTTTCTGTCACCAAGCGCACAGTTCCTTGGGTATGATGTTCTGATCCCTGAAAAGTCCCAGATTTTGTAGGCGTCTGTGCTACCGATGTAGCAGATGAGCCAGTTAATGGTGCAGGCTGAACATTTGGCTGATTAAAATTGGCTTCTATTGTATTACCTTTTAGCTTCAATGATTACTAAGATTATTTGGTGTTTAAACAGTCTTATTAACCCCTATTAATTAAGTAAAACTTTAGAGTATAGATAAAAGTTATAATTACTATAAAAAACGATATTACGTATTATCTAATATTTTTTTAATTTGTGTTTAATTGAAAATTAGTATATTACTATTAATTTCAATGAAACCTAAAATTAACTGATTATCAAACAACTTTGAATTAGGAAATTACAGCGATGACGACTTCATACATTAAAAATAAAATCTCAAAGCGTCAAGTCCTAAAACGAATTTTCCGCCTTCGGATGGCAACGCTGCTCATGGTAGGAATTGTTGTCTTCGCAGCTGCGATCGCTACTGCGTGGTTTGCGGGTGAAGGGAAAATTAGTCAGCTGTTTGCCGAACTCAATACTTTACAAGAGAATCCACCCCTGTGGCTGCAAGCGCCCATGAAAAGTGAATACCTACTAGTTCCTACGGTTGCTTTGCTAGTAATTGTTTTGATAATAAGGAAAATCTCTCCAAAAACCGATGCTTGGTCTCGGTTTTTTGTAGTGGGGATTTTGCTGGGGTTAACGGGTCGATATATTGTATGGAGATCGCTCTCAACTTTGAATGTTGCTGACCCCCTGAATGGGGTTTTCAGTTTGGGGTTATTTTTCATGGAAATGTTGATGTTGAGTAGTAGTACGATTCAGCTTTTTTTGATGCTGAACGTCAAAGAGCGACATTGTGAAGCTGACCAAATGGCTAGAAGTGTGATTGATGGCAGCTTTCTGCCAACTGTTGATATTTTTATTCCTACTTACAATGAAGCTGTATTTATTGTTAAACGCACAATTATTGGTTGCCAAGCTTTAGATTATCCCAATAAAACAGTTTATTTGCTAGATGATACAAAACGCCCAGAAATGCATAAATTGGCTGAGGAGTTGGGCTGCGAATATAAAACCAGACTTGATAATAGACATGCAAAAGCCGGTAATTTAAATCATGCATTCCCTCAAACAAGTGGAGAATTAATTGTTGTATTTGATGCAGACTTTATTCCGACTAAAAACTTTCTTACTCGCACTGTAGGTTTTTTTCAAGATGAAACAGTTGCCCTGGTACAGACACCCCAAAGCTTTTATAACTCCGATCCAATTGCCTACAATTTAGGATTAGAACACGTCCTAACGCCAGAAGAAGAAGTGTTTTACCGACAAATTCAACCGATTCGGGATGCAGCTGGTAGTGTTATTTGCTCTGGAACTTCTTTCATTGTTAGGCGTAGTGCTTTAGAAGCAGCGGGTGGCTTTGCCACCAACTCCTTAAGCGAAGATTACTTCACCGGCATTTGTTTATCTGCCCAAGGCTACCAATTAATTTACCTAGATGAAAAGTTAAGTGCTGGATTAGCCGCAGAAAATATTGCCGCTCATGCTACTCAGCGACTACGGTGGGCACAAGGCACTTTACAAGCGTTCTTTATTGAAGAAAATCCGTTAACGATTTCAGGACTTAGTCCTCTGCAAAGGCTGGCTCATTTAGAAGGATTATTACATTGGTTTACCAGTTTGTCGCGGGTTTATTTCCTGTTTATACCCTTGGCTTATTCGTTTTTCGGTGTTATTCCTATTCGGGCAATGACTGGTGAATTATTATATTACTTTTTACCTTACTATGTCGTGCAAATTTCAGTTTTTTCCTGGTTAAATTATCGTTCTCGATCAGCTTTGCTCACGGATATTTACACGTTGGTGCTTTGCATTCCTTTATCACTAACTGTACTTCAAGCAATGCTGAAGCCTTTTTCTAAAGAGTTTAAGGTAACGCCTAAGGGAATATCACGCGATCGTTTTTCTTTTAACTGGAATTTAGCATGGCCTTTGATTATTTTGTTTATAGCAAGTGCTGTCAGTTTGTGGCGAAATTTAGGAATGTGCATAATAACGGGTAATTGGCAAAGGCTAGAAGCTTACGGAGCAACTGAAGTGTATAAAGGTATCGGGTTGGGTTGGATTTGGAGCGGTTATAACTTGTTAATGATTGGCATTGCGTTGTTAATTTTATTAGATGTCCCTAAACCAGATATTTATGAATGGTTTGATTTACGAAGGGTAATCCGCCTGAATGTTGCTGGGCAGAAGTTTTGGGGCATTACTACAATAATTTCGGAAGCAGGTGCCCAAATTGCCTTAACCCACGAAGGGCTAGCGAATGATACCAGTGAAATGTTGCCAGTGACATTAGAAATTATGGAAGAAAAATTAGAATTGCAAGGCAAAATTATCCACACAGGATTTAGAGGTGAGTATCCAACGGTGCAAGTGGCTTTTGAGAAATTAAACCTCAAACAATATCGGCGTCTAGTAGAAATGCTATTTTGCCGCCCAGGTCAATGGAAACGCCGGGAGGCTCCTGGAGAGTTTGGTTCTTTGTTACTGATTTTAAAAATTTTACTTCGCCCACGAATTTTGTTTGATAGGGAGCCACAAGTGAGAGCGATCGCTGTCTCCAAAATTTAATGACTGTCCGCAAAAGCGATATCTACATTTCCCCAAAAGACTGTTTAGAAGGCGATCTGAGGGGCGATGGGTTCTCGATCCCTACGGCGGAGGGGAAGCAGTTCACTTGGCTAGTGTTGATTTTAGGTGCGCGATCGCAACCTTGTATGAAGATGTATTAGCGCTTAGTTGATCGCTGAGTTACCCGCCCGGTTAGCGATAAATTGATTAATCGGCTAACTCATCAAGCGCTTTCCCTTGCCAACGCTAAGATCGTTAAGCACTGTTTCGCTCTGCCCTCATGTCTGACCGTGTCAATCTTTCGGATGCTTTACTAACTGAGTCCTCAAATGGGCATCATTCCGCAGGCGTAAATCAAAACAGCCAGAACGCGATTCGCATTCGTGGCGCTAGGCAGCACAACCTGAAGAACATCGATCTGGAACTGCCACGCGATCGCTTAATTGTCTTTACTGGCGTCTCTGGTTCCGGCAAGTCTTCCCTCGCCTTTGATACCATCTTTGCAGAAGGACAGCGGCGCTACGTGGAGTCCCTGAGTGCCTATGCGCGGCAATTCTTGGGGCAGTTGGATAAGCCAGATGTGGATGCGATTGAGGGACTGAGTCCGGCAATTTCAATTGACCAAAAATCAACCTCTCACAACCCCCGCTCAACGGTTGGCACGGTAACTGAGATTTACGACTATTTGCGGCTGCTGTTTGGACGCGCGGGTGAGCCTCACTGCCCTCTGTGCGATCGCTCGATTGCACCTCAGACGATTGATGAAATGTGCGATCGCATCCTGGAACTGCCCGATGGCACTCGCTTCCAAATCTTAGCCCCTGTAGTGCGCGGCAAAAAGGGCACCCATCAAAAATTGCTCTCCAGCCTAGTTTCTGAAGGATTTGCTCGCGTCAGAGTTGATGGAGAGGTGTTTCAACTGTCGGATTCTATTGAACTAGATAAAAATTATACACACACGATTGAAATTGTCGTTGACCGACTGATTAAGAAACCCGGTATTCAAGAGCGTCTAACCGATTCTCTCAGCACTTGTCTGCGTCATGCCAGTGGAATTGCGATAATAGAAGTATTAAATGACACATCAAAACCTAAAGAATCCGACTCATTAAATAATTCTGATGCAGAAGATACCACGAAAAACGAAAGTGGGAAAGGAAATTCTCCAAAGGCTGATAATTCCTATCAAGAAAGCTCCAATGAATTAGTCTTTTCAGAAAACTTTGCTTGCCCAGAACATGGGGCGGTAATGGATGAACTTTCTCCGCGATTGTTCTCCTTTAACTCTCCTTATGGTGCTTGTCCACAGTGTCACGGATTGGGTAGTTTGCGGACATTTTCACCAGAGTTATTGGTGCCTTTTCCAGAGTCGCCGGTGTATGCTGCGATCGCGCCTTGGTCAGAAAAGGATAATTCTTACTATCTCTCCCTTCTATACAATCTCGGACAAGCGTATGGCTTTGAAATTCAGACACCTTGGAATCAGCTAACAGCAGAACAGCAGCACATCATTATGCATGGTGCTGACAAATCAATCTGGAACGAAAGTCGAAATGATTTTAGACGGTATGCAGGCGTTATTGCTATCCTCCAGAAACAATACGATGAAACCAGTTCCGAACTCATTAAACAAAAAATGGAGCAATATCTCGTCGAGCAGCCGTGTGAAGTGTGCGCCGGGAAGCGATTGAAACCGGAAGCCTTGGCTGTGCGATTGGGACAGTATCGGATGCTCGATTTGACAAGCGTTGATATTGGGGAAAGTCGAGAAAGAATCAATAATTTGAAATTGAGCGATCGCCAGTTTCAAATAGGCGATTTGGTACTTAGAGAAATTAAAGCTAGGCTGCAATTTCTCCTCGATGTTGGCTTAGATTATCTGACGCTTGACCGTCCGGCAATGACACTTTCGGGAGGAGAAGCGCAACGAATTCGCCTCGCAACTCAAATCGGTTCGGGTTTAACCGGCGTCCTCTACGTGTTAGATGAACCGAGTATCGGATTGCATCAGCGAGATAATGGGCGCTTGCTGCAAACTTTAATTAAACTCCGCGACTTGGGCAATACATTAATTGTGGTCGAGCATGATGAAGAAACGATTCGTGCGGCTGACCATATTGTTGATATTGGTCCTAGTGCAGGCGTTCATGGCGGAAAAATTGTTTCTCAAGGTGACTTGGAGACCTTGTTGGCAGCAGAAGATTCTCTAACAGGTGCTTATTTGTCGGGACGGCAGGTAATTGAAACCCCTGCACAGAGGAGAGAGGGAAATGGGCGATCGCTCATTCTCAAAAATGCCTACCGCAACAACTTAACAAATATCGATGTCGAAATTCCCCTAGGTAAACTTGTCTGCATCACCGGCGTTTCTGGTTCCGGCAAATCTACCCTAATTAACGAATTACTTTACCCAGCCTTACAACACCACCTCACCCGCAAAGTTCCCTTTCCTAAACACTTGGAAGCCATCAAGGGATTGAACGCAATTGATAAAGCAATTGTGATTGACCAATCTCCAATTGGACGCACTCCTCGTTCTAATCCAGCGACCTATACGGGTATATTTGATGCGATTCGAGACGTGTTTTCCCAAACGATAGAAGCAAAGGCGAGAGGGTACAAACCGGGGCAATTTTCTTTCAATGTTAAAGGCGGACGCTGCGAAGCTTGTGGCGGACAAGGCGTGAATGTGATCGAGATGAATTTCCTGCCAGATGTCTACGTGCAGTGCGAAGTTTGTAAAGGCGATCGCTACAACCGAGAAACTTTACAGGTAAAGTACAAAAACAAGTCGATTTCTGATGTTCTCAACATGACCGTAGAAGAAGCTTTGGAATTTTTTATAAATATCCCTAAAGCATCAACACGGTTGCAAACTTTGGTAGATGTGGGACTCGGTTATATCCGTTTAGGACAAACTGCACCCACTCTCTCTGGTGGTGAAGCGCAACGAGTGAAGTTAGCCTCGGAACTCTCTCGTCGTGCTACTGGGAAGACGCTTTATTTAATCGATGAACCGACAACGGGTTTATCTTTTTATGATGTCCACAAGTTGCTAGATGTGTTACAGAGATTGGTAGATAAAGGCAATTCAATTTTAGTCATCGAACACAATTTAGATGTAATTCGTTGCGCCGATTGGGTTATCGATTTGGGACCGGAAGGGGGAAATAAAGGTGGAGAGTTAATTGCGATGGGAACTCCAGAAAAAGTGGCGGAAAATCCGAGGTCTTATACCGGGCAATATTTGAAACAAGTGTTGCAGCAGCATCCCCCAAAATGACAACTTTTAATTTGTCAATCTACTAACCGCGATCGCGCAATACCAGTCCAGAAATCGACAGATTTTTAAGAGGATGTTTGAAAAGTCGGCTTATTAGTAAAAAAGCTCTCTAGGTGTAAGCTGCGAATACATAGTACACAGCACCTTTGAGAGCGATGAGTAAAGCTTACCCCAGTAACCTCACCCAAGACCAGTTTGAATTGCTCAGGGAGTTAATTCCACCAGCTAAATCAGGAGGTCGCCCTCGTGAAGTCGATATGTGGGAGGTACTCAATGGGATTTTCTATATTTTGTGTGAGGGGTGCCTCCGGGCGGGCTTTACCTGGCGACTTTCCTGCTTGGCAGACAGTGTATACCTATGGACGTAACTGGCGTAAAGACGGAACCTGGGTGAGAATACACGACCGTCTGCGTGAATGGGTGAGGGTAGACAATGACCGACAACCCAGCCCATCGGAAGCGATTATCGATAGTCAAAGCGTGAAAAGCGCAGCAATGGTGAGTGCAGCCGTTGGGTTTGATGGTGGAAAATTGATCAAGGGACGTAAACGGTTTGTGACGGTAGACACGTTGGGTTTAGTACTACGGGTATTAGTTACGGCGGCTAACGTCGGTGAGCGTGAAGGCGGTAAACGGGTACTCAAGCGAGTCAAACAGATGGGCGCTTCAGTGTCTCGTCTGCATACGATTTGGGGTGATGGCGGCTTTGACGGGACTCCGTTTATGCAATGGGTGATGGACTATTGCTGCTGGATTGTCCAAGTCGTGTTGCGTCCTCAACAGCGTCAGGGTTTCGTTTTGCCCACCTTGGCGGTGGGTGGTGGAGCGAACTTTGGGTTGGCTCGTTTGGTGTCGGCGGTTGAACAAAGACTACGAACTACTACCCCAGACCGCAGAAACCTTGATCTACCTTGCCATGATCCGAATTATGGTGAAGCGATTAGCATAAAATTTGACCCTTCAAAACTTTTCAAACATCCTCTAATACTGGCTTTTCGCCAGATGCCTGCTGGGAAAAAAGCGCATTTCCTCAATTCAGCAACTGCCCGCACCCTAGAAGTCTGGGGCTACATAAACGAAGCCTGCCGGGATCAGGCTTTAACTTAAAATTCTCTTTATTTTCTGCCAATCAAAAGATAAGTTGTCATCTCGCCTTTACCCTTGACGTGGATGAGACCCCGTTCCTCAAAAATATATTCATCTCGTAATAACTCATAGGTAGTGGCAGTGACTTGAATTCGACCCGCAAGACCGTGAGATTCCATCCGAGAAGCTGTATTTACCGTATCGCCCCACAAATCATAGATAAACTTTTTGATACCAATGACGCCAGCAACGACGGGTCCCGTACTAATGCCGACTCGAATCTGAAAATTTTTCGCATTTTTGAGGTTAAATAGCGCGATCGCATCTTGCATATCCAGCGCCATGTCAGCTATCGCCTGGGCATGATCGCTGCGGGGCATTGGCAAACCGCCGACAACCATATAGGCATCCCCAATTGTCTTTATTTTCTCTAAACCATGCAGTTCGGACAATCGATCGAAAGCAGAAAATATCTTGTTGAGCAATTCGACAAGTTCGGTGGGTGATGTATCGGCAGAAAGTTGGGTAAAGCCAACAATATCAGCAAACAAAACGGTAACTTCGGCAAAGCTATCGGCAATTGTGCTTTCCTGAAGTTTTAATCGCTCGGCAATCGGGGCAGGTAAGATATTGAGCAGCAGCAGTTCCGATTGTTCCTGTTGATAGCGCAGTGCTTCTTCTGCGACCTTGCGATTGGTAATATCTTGGACAGTGCCTTCGTAGTAAAGGATTCTCCCTTGAGAATTCTTAACCGTGCGGGCGGTTTCCAAAATCCAGATAGTGCTGCCGTCCTGGCGGTAAATTTGAGACTCAAACCGAGATACAGAATCATACTTTTGCATGGCAGCAATAAATTCCGTCCGTCGGTTTGGGTCAACATAAAGTTGCCGCTCAACGCTCGTCACATTGGCGATTAATTCCTCCGGGGACGAGTAGCCATAAAGGCGTGCGAGGGCAGGATTCGCACTGATGAAGCGTCCATCCGGTGTCGTTTGAAAAATGCCTTCAACTGCGTTTTCAAAGATGCTGCGATATCGTTCTTCGGCTTGCCGAAGTGCGCCTTCCACTTGCTTGCGCTCGGTAATGTCGCGGGAATTAACAACGATGCCTGCCACGAAGGGATCGGCTAGCAAATTGCTCCCAGTTGATTCTAGAAAACACCAGGAGCCGTCTTTTCGGGGAAAACGATATTCGATGGAAAAAACACTCTGAGGGTTGTTAAGCGCCTCATGGAAAGCTTCTAAAACGCGGCGACGATCCTCTGGGTGAATCATGCCCAAGGTGTGTACCCCGGTCAATTCCTCTGGTTGGTAGCCCAAAATACTCACAATCGAAGGACTTTGATAGCGGGTAATGCCATCTGCGTCATAAATGGCGATCAGATCCGAACTGTTGAGAATCAGCGAGCGAAATTTCGCTTCACTATTCGCGAGGGCGGTTTCTGCTTGTTTGCGATCGCTCGCTTCCATTGCCAAAGCAGCCATATACGCTAAATAAGTCGCAAAGTTCTGATCCTCCAACGCCCACTGCCTTTGCGTACTCATGTGTTCCAGACAAAGCACCCCCATCGTCCGTCCACCTACCCGAATCGGGACATCCAACATCGAAGCAATGCCTAAAGGAGCTAAATAAGCCGCGGAAAACTCCTTCGTCCGAGGATCGGTATGGGCATCAGAAGCCGCGATCGCGCGTTCCTCTTCTAGTGCTTGGAAATAGCCCGGATAGTCTACTCGGTACAGCTCCATGCCCCAGCTATGCCGCTTCTGAGTGACTTCGTACAAGTCAACGCAGAGCAATTTTGGATTGGGTTGGGATGTGGTAGAAGCCGGTTCCTGAGTCTCAACGATTTCTTGTTGATAAAGCCAGATACTCGCTCGTGCGACGCCCAGCGTGTTTGTGGCTGTCTCGGTAATCTCCTGCCAAGCCGCGCTCAACTCGCCCGTGTATAAAGCCTGACACGTAGCCAGTTCCATCAGCGCCCGCTGCTGTCTGCAAAGCCGAGTCTCGCTTTCTTGGAGTGCGGCTTCCGTCTGCTTGCGCTGAATGACGGAACCCAGCTGAGCCGCAACGCCCGATACTAGCTCCACCATCTGCCGGTCTTCTTCCTGGCTGTCGAAGCTGAAGAAAACCAGAACAGCTAGCACTTGTGGCTGCTGTAGGGGCATCCCAGCGCTTTGCCCGTCCTGAATCGGCAGGGGGGACGATTCCCAAAACGTTGCCGCAATAATCGGAATGGCGAAACTTGCTTTCAATCCGCTTTCTCGTGCAATTGCGACACGATCAAAAACGGCTGGTGGCTGAATTGAAACATCATCAATCCACTCTGGCTGCTGCGATGACCAAACTCGTCCCGGCAATCCGTTCCAGGATGCAAAAGTGAGCTTCTGGCTGAAGTGTCTGAATTTCTTCAAGGCGGGGGATACTTTCTCCTTACCGCCATACCAACCCCGACTGCATTCGAGAAAGTCACCCGTTGGGTGGGGAATCCAAGCTTCCCCAAAACTCCAGCCGATTGTCTCGCAAACCTTGCCCAGCGTGACTTGCAAAGCTGAGTGAAAATCTGAGGCATCCGCGATCGCTTGCGTCGTCGTCTGCAACAAACGGATTTCTTCTTGGGCTTGTTTGCGATCGCTAATATCTCGAACCACGCCACAAACGACTTCTCTGCCACCATAGGAAATCGAGTTGGCACTCACTTCCACATCCACCAGCGTTCCATCTTTACGCCGGTAGCGTCGTTCGCCTAGGTAGTGCTGTTTATCGACTAGGATTTGGTTGATATTTAAGTCAGCGCTGTCTTGGGTGTGGGGAATGAGATCGTAAAGGGTCAGCTGTAGAATTTCTTCATGGCTGTAACCGAGCAAGCGATTAAAGGCAGTATTGGCTTCTAGAATTTGAGAAGAGCGAGCATCAATCAGAACAATCCCTTCTGAAGCTTGCTCAACCACGGCGCGATGACGTTCTTCGCTTTCGATGCGATCGCGTCCAGATTTTTCCAACGCTTCTAGCATCCCATTAATCGTCAGTGCCAAGCTGGACAATTCATCCTTTCCGGGCGTCGATACCCGCAGCGAAAGATCGCTACTCGCGCCAATTTTCCGAACTTCCCCACTCAAAGCTGCCAACCGAGATAGCACCAATCGCTCTATCAGCAGCAGCGTCACTCCACCAAATACCAGTCCTACTACCAACAGACACAAGATGAGATAGACTAGGCGAATCTTTCCTTGCCTGTAGATTTCTCTGGGGACATCCACCCGCAACAGCAAAGCCGGTTTGCCATAAATGTCTTTAATCCGGGCGTATCCAGAAATCGTGTCTTCATCGCGCGATCGCACCAGAATTGGGCGTTGTTCTGACAAAGCAGAACGCACGGCTTGAAAGTCCGCAGGCATTTGAGGATCGTTCATCCTGTACATCATCACGGGCAAACGGTTGATTCTTGCCAACTTCTCGATCGTTCGATTGTCTATATAGCGCCCGAAGATCAAAGTTCCTCGGATAGAGCCTTTGCCATTTGAAGGCAAAATCGGCTGCGAACTAATCAGCATTGGCCCTTCCGGAAGCAGAATGATTCCTGACAGGATGCGATTAGAATGGGGACGCTCTAAAAGCCGGTCGTTGAGAGCCAGGTGTTGTTTGAGGGCCGGTGGAATCGGTGTTTTTTTCTGATTTTTTAGATCGAACCCAGTCCCAAAGACAATTTCACCCCTGTTATTGATAAACAGCACCAAGTTGATCTGCAAGTTGTAGAGCGATTCTGGATTTAGATTCGACTCCCGATAAGCTTGGTTTGGTTTGTTAATAAAGTTATAGGTGTCATCCCACGATGACCAATCGCGAAATCTAGAACTAAAGTCATCGCCAGTTTGGCTAAAAACATTCAGAACTGCCTTAACCATCTGACGGGTATTTTGATCCTCAGCGTGTTTGAGGCTCCGCAACAAAACGATGGAAGAGGTAGCATATAGCACCCCTACCAGACCGACGAGTGTCGCGCCAATGACCATTAGTGTCTTCGTTCGCAGTCTCATGCTTTAGTGCTGAGTCCGTCCTGTAAAGGCGGGTTGACCCGTCCGAGCTAAGTGTTGAGAGGGGAAGTCAAATTATCTCCTTTATTGTTCCTCGTAAACTCGGCATTCGATACGATTTCTGCCAAAATCTACCTCCAGACGTTTGACGAAAAGCGGGATCGCTAAATACTGCGTCAACAAGCTGTGTTCGAGAAGCACCCTGGATGGCGAAAACCCCGAAACCCAACAGGAGGAAGGTTAGGGGTGAATGCCAACATCCTAGCTACGTTCAGAACGACAGCTACAGTCTCTAATCAATAACAACGAGAAACTACTTGACGATCCGGACGCGATCGCTCACTCTAAGTTGTTAACTGTAGGACTTCCCCTAGAGTTTTCTCTAGACGGAATCGATGAACGCTAAAGCTAGATATACCAATAGTGTAGTAATGGCTTGAAGGCGTAAGTCCTAAACTAACAGGTGTGAGTGAGTGAGGAGTGAGTCTAATGCTAAGCTGGGAGCCGACTCCTGTCGGGATGCCTTCTTCTGGGTACCCCAATCTTTCCCAAATACAGCGAGAAAATTTTACAGCGCTCAAGGAACGGGCTTGGGTAGAAATTGATTTAGCCGCTTTAGCTCATAATGTGCGGCAGCTGAGGCGTTTTCTCTCCCCAAAAACGGCACTGATGGCGGTGGTGAAGGCGGATGCTTATGGTCATGGTGCCATTACGGTTGCCGAGATTGCTTGCCAAGCCGGTGCAAGTTGGCTAGGTGTTGCCACGATTCCAGAGGGAATTCAACTGCGGGAAGCGGGAATTCAGGCACCGATTTTGATTTTAGGTGCCAGTAATACGACCGAGCAAGTGCAAGCGATCGCTCACTGGAATTTGCAGCCGACGCTCTGTACGCCTCAGCAAGCTTTGGTCTTTTCCGAGACGCTGGGCACTTTAAATCGTTCTTTGCCGGTTCATGTAAAATTAGATACCGGGATGTCTCGCCTAGGTACTCCCTGGCAGGAAGCAGCGGAGTTTGTCGCCTTGGTGCAGGGATTGCCCCATCTCAAAATTGCCAGTATCTACTCTCATCTAGCAACGGCTGACAGTCCAGAGCCGACAGTAATGAGACAGCAGCGAGACAGATTTGAGGAAGCGATCGCTCTTATCAAAACTACAGGAATGACGCCTCCCCGTCTGCACCTCGCCAACTCAGCTGCCGCTTTAAGCGACCCAAGCTTACACTACGACATGGTGCGAGTGGGTTTAGCAACCTACGGTCTTTACCCCGCGCCCCATCTAAAGTCTGTCATCGACCTCAAACCCGTCATGAAAGTAAAAGCACGGGTAACGCAAGTAAAAAATATTTCAGCTGGTACGGGAGTAAGCTACGGACATCAGTTCGTCGCTAGCCGGGATATGCGCCTCGCCGCGATCGCTATTGGCTACGCCGACGGGGTTCCCCGCAACCTCTCCAACAAAATGCAAGTTTTGCTCCGAGGTCAGCAGGTCCGGCAAATCGGCGCGATTACAATGGATCAGCTAATGCTGGATGTCAGCGCAATCCCCGATTTACAAACTGGCGAAGTCGTCACTCTGCTGGGGCAAGAAGGAAACGCCGAAATTTCTGCGGATGACTGGGCGGCGACTTTAGGCACGATTTCCTGGGAAATTCTCTGCGGCTTCAAGCATCGCCTCCCTCGCGTGGCAGTTGGTCAACCCCTGGAATCAGAACAGGCTACACCGTCTTGACGCAACTTGACAACTCGCAAGTCGTTCCTTCTAGATGCCGGGGTACGGCACTGCCGTACCCCTACCGAGAATAAGAATAGCCGAGAATAAGAATAGTGGCAGACAAAAATTCATTTCCTCTGCCAATTTTTATTCGTTAAGCTGGTCAAGATATGGTCTTGCCATTCACCTTGAATAAATAAATATTCTTTAGCATATCCTTCAACAACAAATTCTAATTTCTTCAGTAAATTAGCACTCCGGTGATTGTGGGGTAGATAATTTGCCATCACCCGGTGCATATCTAATTGTGCAAAGACATCATTTATGGCAAAGTGCAATGCTTCCGTCATATACCCTTTACCTTGTTCAAATTCTGCTAAATTATAGCCCAAATAACAAAATTGGGCAGCACCCCGCATAAACCCGTGAAAGCTAACATTGCCAATAATTTCTGAGAAATTCCCATTCTTGAAAATAAATAATTTTAAAGAGCGAGCGCATTCAAATTCTTTAATGTTTTTCTCAACTTGCTCTTGCCAAAACTCATGGGTTAAAAAATTAACAGGCCAAAAAGGTTGCCAGGGAGATAGATGCCCTTGATTGTTCCGGTAAAATTTGACAATCTCAGGCACATCTTCTTGAGTTCCCATCCGTAATAACAATCTAGGCGTATAAATCAGCTTAAATTCCGAATTCATTCCAGTATTCTTATAAAAAAAGATATATTAATTGGAAGTGAAAAACGATTGAAAATGGATATTATTTCTGTTGAAGCTGCATCGCAGTTATGGAACTACCTGATTGGCCAAGCGTATTTTAAGATTCTACAGAACCTTCTCTGGGCAGCGACAATTCTGCTGCTCACCCGATTAGCTGTAGGTTGGGTAGGAGGTCTTACCCGCAAAGCGCTAAGTCGCACAGAGCCAACCTTACGCAAGTTCTTGATTCAGGTAGCCGAGATTTTCACGCTGGTCGTCGGGATGGTCGCCGTTCTCAACAGGTTGGGAATCGAGACGACCAGCGTTGTCGCGGTAGTGGGGGCGGCTGGTTTAGCAATCGGCTTAGCATTGCAGAATACCTTATCTCACTTTGCCGCTGGTGTGATGCTGATTAGTTTGCGCCCGTTTGAGGTAGGCGATTTTATTGAAGGGGCGGGGGCTGCTGGGGTAGTGGATGCCATCGGCATTTTCTCGACTACGCTAGTAACGCGAGACAACGTAGTAATTACAGTGCCGAACGGGCAATTATTCAGCGGGACGCTGAAAAATACCACCGTACTCGGCAAGCGACGAGTCGATTTAGACATTGATATTGGCGATCGCCCGATCGAACCGACTATCACCCTACTTTTGTCTTTAATTCAACCCCATCCCTTAGTTTTGGAAGAACCAAAAACGACCTGTCACGTTGCCTCCATCTCAGCAACCGGAACAATTTTATATCTCCGTCCTTGGTGTGCATCTGAAGCCTACGATCACGTCCGTTCCGAAGTACAACAGCTGGTGAAAGAAGCTCTGCGAGAGCCAGAATTGTCACTGTAGTCTTCTGCCTACTCCTGAAGGGCGCGGGATCATTCTTGCTCCTTCATCTTCATTATTTTCCCGTGAATCGGCAGTTCAATCCGAAACTCTGTTCCTTGTCCTGGTTCAGACAGACACTTCAGTACCCCGCCATGCTTCTCAACGATAATCTGGTAGCTAATCGACAATCCGATTCCCGTGCCTTTCCCTACAGGCTTCGTCGTGAAAAATGGATCGAATATCTTTGCCCTAATCTCTTCCGGTATGCCAGGGCCATTATCCGCAATGCGAATTACTACATGAGATCGGTCAGAAGAAAGGCTGGTGCTAATGCGAATCCAAGCACTGCTAGTGGGTAGAGACACGATTAATCGTGTCTCTAGGTCAGTTGTTGTTTCACGAATGATTGACGGCTGACTATTGACCATTGACAACTCTAGAGCATCCACCGCATTACTCAAGATATTCATAAATACCTGGTTCAAGGGACCTGCGTAGCACTCAACGGGTGGAAGGACTCCGTACTCTTTAATCACTTCAATGCCGAGATTTTGGGCTGTAGGTTTAAGCCGATGCTGAAGGATTAAAAGCGTGCTATTAATCCCTTCGTGAATATCAACTCGTCTCATCTCGGCTTCATCCAATCGGGAGAAGTTTCGCAACGAAAAAACAATTTGATGGATTCGGTCAGTACCCACTTTCATAGAAGCCAAAGTTTTTGGTAAATCTTCTACTAGAAAGTTCACATCAATTGTTTCTGCTTTTTTTTGAATCTCGCCATCGGGATGGGGATATTGCTTTTTGTAGAGGTTTAGCAAATCGAGGAGATCCCGAACATAGGCACTAACATAGGGCAGGTTGCCGTGAATAAAGTTGACAGGGTTGTTAATTTCATGGGCGACACCAGCAACCAATTGACCCAAACTCGACATTTTTTCGCTCTGAATCAGTTGGGCTTGAGTATTTCGTAATGTCTTGAGGGTTTGCAACAGTCGTTGATTACTGCGGCGGAGTGCTTGCTCTACTCGCCGACTCTTGCTGACAGTCCGTTCTAATTTATCCAGATTAATCCGTAACTCCATCTGGCTGACCACTTGACGCCCCAACGCCCGCAGTGCCTCCATCTGTTCGGGGGTGAGATGACGTGGAATCCGGTCAATCGCGCAGAGGGTGCCGACAGCATAGCCATCAGATGTTACCAAAGGGGTACCCGCATAAAACCGGATATTGGTGTCTGAAGTCACGAGCGGGTTGTTGGAAAACCGCCGATCTTCTAAGGCATTGGGCACAATCAACAACTCATCTGGTTGCACCAAGGCATGGGCGCAGAATGCCACGTCTCTTGGCGTTTCCGTTGCTTCTAGACCGATTTTTGATTTGAACCACTGCCGATTAGAATCGACGAGGCTGACTAAAGCAATGGGAGTGCCACAAATATAGGCTGCCAGAGCCGTCAAATCGTCAAATGCTTCTTCAGGAGCAGTATCAAGAATCTTGTAGCGATTCAGCGCTTTGAGCCTATCTGCCTCATTGATGGGGATGGGTGGGCTGCTGCTGATTTCCTCTGTCGGTTTCGATGGGGTGAGGTTGATTTGATTCAATTCAGAATCGATTGAGGCGTCTTGTCGGAGGGGCTGACGACGTAACTGGCGACGTTTTTTTCTAAAAAGACGACTGTAAATGGTTTGAATAGCGTTCAAAAGAAGGTTCCATGCTGTTGTAAATAGCCGTTTCACGCTGGTATTCTGCACGCTTAATTAGAGATTATCATAGGTCATTCATACCCTTTCTTTAATTGATTGTAAGTATATGAACGTAAGCACACGACTATGCGCTCTTACTAAAGTCACAAGTACAAAGTGAATTGGTATCAACGTGAATTGGTATCAACGTGAATTACTATCAACGCCACGAGCGGTACTGTGTTACTTGAGGTTAACACCATTTTAGGTTGAGGATTTTGGATGGAAAAAGGGAACTTAGAATCGGATTGTAAAATTTAAATAAAGTATATATATAACAACATCATCCAATTCCAACCCATTATTTTATTTATTCCATCACTAATAAATTGCAGCCAATCTCCTGAAAATCCGGATAATTTGAGAGCGAGCAACACTCAAATGGTTGCTTTAAAAAGGGAATTTTTCTAAATAATCATTCTGTAGATGTAGAATAATTTTTATTTGGAAAAAAGTATACAGTAAAATAAAGGCTTCTAGTTGTACTAATCTTACTCGTACAACTAGAAGTCTTTGTAGGGTATTTCCAGGACAAGCTGCTGCGTAATTAGGCGCTGACTTGAGTGACCAATTCTAATTCTGGTGCAGGTTGTTCTTTCAATAACTGGATGTAAAGGTCGCTTAGTTGAGTCGCTACGCCATCCCAACTAAACATCTTCTCTACCCGAACTCTTGCCTTCTCACCTAGCTGCTTGCGCCATTCTGGATTGGCGAGAATGCGGTCAATCGCGGCTGCAAACGCTACGGCATCTTTCGGGGGTGCCAGTAAACCCGTTTCTTCGGGGACGACGGTAAACTGGAGTCCGCCGACATCACTAGCAACGACGGGCGTTCCAGAAGCCATTGCTTCAATTGCCACTAAACCGAAGGGTTCGTAATGACTGGGTACGACACAAACATCAGCCGCGGCGTAGTAAGCGGGCAGGGTGTCGTCACCCAACCGTCCGGGGAAGGAGGTGATGTCTTGCAGTCCCAGTTCGCCGACAATTTTTTCAATGCGATCGCGTTCGATACCGTCACTTTGACCGGGACGAGAACCCCCGCCGATAAATAGTTTTAGGTTGCCCTGCTGGCGCATCTGGGACTTGCCAACGGCGCGAACGAGTGTTTCAATTCCCTTGCGGCGATCAAATCGACCCACATAGAAGACCACGTTGGTATCGGCGTCGATTCCCAGTTTCTCTCTTGCTGCTTCGCGGGTGACGGAACCAAACTTGCGAATATCGGTGCCGCAGGGGATGATATCGATGTTGCCTTTTGTGGAAACGAGCGATCGCATATGTTCTTTCTCTTGCGGACTGGTGGCAACAATCCGTTCCGCTGTCTCTAAAACCTTTCTTTCTACCTCTAGCCGCGTGGTAGCAATCAAGGGAATCGTCGAAACTGACTTATATTTGACGGCTCCCAAAGAGTGGTAAGTATGAATTTGTTTGATGGGTTGAACTTTCTTCAGCTCCATTCCCACCCAAGATGAGAGCCAGTAATTTGTGTGTACTATAGAATATTCAATGCCTTCTTGCTGCTGAAACTTGAGCATCTGTTCGACAAACACTGGCAGATACTCAAACAAATTGTCTCTTGGGACAAACTCTTCAGGACCAGCTGTCAAGCGAATTGTTCGACAATTCGCGCTATGTTGAACAATCGTGGGTTGATCGCCACTAACTTTGCGGGTAAACATATCTACTTGCCACCCCTGTTGAGCAAGTGCCTCACCCACCTGACGTACATAAACGTTTTGACCGCCAGCCTCTTCTTTACCGATTTCAATTGCTGGATCTCCGTGGACGGAAATTAGAGCAATGTGCTGGTTGTTTGTGGAAAGCATATATTTATATCGATTTTTTCACTCAACGACGTTCAGGGCGAAGCAGGGGTTGACTATTCTACTTAGTTGCCTGTTTAGCCCACCGGAACTTAAGGAATCTTTACTTGTGCTAATAGGATAAGCTTCGCCGTTGATGATGAACATCAACTACGGGAGAGAATCTACTACCTGACTATATTCAACCTTCCGGGGGACGGGTGGGTATCATTGGGTATCGTGACCTCCCCCCAAAGAAATAAAATTTTAAGCCAAAGGGCATATAAATAGCCAGAGTAGCGAATGGATTCCCATTTTTCCGTCCTCCAACGGTCAGGGAAGTGAAGATTTATAGATTTAATTGTGGAACGCGAGAATATTTAAATCGCCCAAGCCTTAAGGAAAGCGGGTTGTAAGCGTTTATTAGATTTCTTTGTCAGCCATGAAAAATTTAACAATAGGTAATTATACTAAGGGAGCGGGAAAGAAGCAAACAGCCGCAACGACGAGGATGAATCATGGCTTTCTCTGCAACTGCGAAGACTTACTCGGAACGATCGGACATCAAAAAAAAGAAAATTTTTTTGACAGCAGCACCAATTGATTAATATCTGCTATTATCTATATTTGTCACCTAGGAGAGGTGGCTGAGTGGTCGAAAGCGACAGATTGCTAATCTGTTGTACGGTTGGTAACTCCGTACCGAGGGTTCGAATCCCTCCCTCTCCGTTTTAAAAGCGAAAAGAGACAAGTAGCGAAGCCCAATAGGGAAAAGCAAACGCCTCACTCTTGACGTCTCACAGCGATCGCTTCTGCTAGCTAAAATGTTGGCAGAAGTTATGGCTGTATTCTTAAACAACTGAGATCAATTAAAATATTTGATTTCAATCGTGGACTGTTGAAGAGTTAAACACCCAAATGAGCAGACCCGCTTCAGCCAAAAATATCAAACCGAGTTGGGCGATCGCCCTAGCAGTTACCACCATTACGACAAGTTTTCTAACCGTTGCTTGCGAAAACCCCTCTCAAACAACGCCAGGTAATAACACGCCAACCAGTACAACCAGTAGCCCCGCCCAGACTACAGGTTCTACCCCAGCCACCAGCGGTTCCGGACTCAAGATTGGCTCACTGCTGCCGACCACTGGCGACCTATCTTCCGTAGGGCAACCCCTGCCAGATGCTATCCGCCTGTTAATAGACACCGTCAACAAGTGTGGCGGCGTCAATAGTCAGCCAGTCACATTTATTCCTGAAGATGACCAAACCGATCCCAACGCTGGCACCGCAGGAATGACCAAATTAACGGAAGTAGATAGAGTTGCTGGCGTCGTCGGTTCCTTTGCCAGCAGCGTTTCTAGTGCCGCCGTGCCTGTTGCTGTCCGCAACAAGGTGATGTTTATCTCACCGGGTAGCACCAGCCCAGTCTTTACCGAACGAGCCAAAAAAGGAGAATTTCAAGGTTATTGGGCGCGGACGGCTCCCCCCGATACCTATCAAGCTCAGGCTTTAGCAAAACTAGCTAGTGACAGAGGATTTAAGCGCGTTTCCACCATCGTCATCAACAACGACTATGGAGTTGGTTTTGAACAAGAATTTGTACAAGCCTTTAAAAAATTAGGAGGCACTATTGTCAACAAACCAACTCGCTACGACCCCAAAGCCGCTACTTTTGAAAGCGACATACTAGAAGCGTTCAAGGACAAGCCTGATGCGGTGGCAGCAGTTGTTTATGCTGAAACCGGCAGCTTGCTCTTAAAATCTGCCTACGAACAAGGTCTAAGTAAAGGCGTCCAGGTGATGCTGACAGATGGTGCTTATTCGGAAGACTTTCCCGAACAGGTCGGCAAAACCAGCGATGATCAATTTATATTAACTGGGGCAATTGGCACGGTTCCCGGTGCTAATGGCCCAGCACTGGCTGAGTTCACCAAGATTTGGAAAGAGAAAACCGGAAGGGGATTGAGCGCCTATGTGCCTCATGCCTGGGATGCTGCCGCTTTGATGGTACTAGCAGCCGAAGACGCTAAATCAAATACTGGCGAAGGCATTAAAAGTAAGATTCGCGATGTCGCCAATGCCCCAGGAACGGAAGTCAGCGATGTTTGTCAGGCGCTAGAACTGGTGCGTAAGGGTGAGGAGATTAACTACCAGGGAGCTAGCGGTAACGTCGATATTGATGCAAACGGCGATGTGGTGGGTAGCTACGATGTCTGGGCGGTGGAACCTACGGGTAGTCTAGCCGTGACCGGCAAAGTCAGCCCTCAAGTAGCCGTAACCGAGAAAAAGTAAGAAAGTACAAAGGCAAAAGAAACAGGAGAAACCAAATTTTTCTGCTGTCTTTTGCCTTTGATTTTTACCTTCTCTAGAAACCAGGGAAGGTGTAACCCACGCCCAGAATTAGTCCCACTGGCACTTCATCGCTTTGAAATCCGATATTTAGAGCTGCATTTGCTGTAAATTGCCGTGTCAAAGGTACATCGACGCCACCTGTAACCAGGAAACCAATGTCGCTGTCATCACCCGTGGAAATCGTGACACCGCCACCCACGTAAGGGGCGAATCTGACGGGTTCAAACGGATCTGACTGTCGGATGTTAAAGTCGTAAGTCACTGGAAGCAGAAAGGTCGTATCGTCACCGAGTAGCACGGAAGGGCGTACAGACAACGTATTGGTTAGACCAATTTTGCTGATCACGGCGAAACTACCATCGCCCAAAGCACTATCACCCCCGAAACCAATATTGAAGCCAACCCCGACGTAGCTTCGACCGGCACGGGTGGCTCGACCGAGTTCGATGTCGGTTTGAGCAATCTCAGAGTCATTGGGTAAGTTTGGAGTTTCAGCAGTTGGTTGCTGTGGTGCGGCGAGAGCGGCAGCAGAAGTGGTTACGCCGGGAAATGGTTGCGTAGTAGCAGTATCATCAGCTGCTGCCAAGGAGGAAGGCTCTGAAGCCACGGGCTTTGCGCTTTCTTCAACCAGCGTTGCATCTTGGTACTCCGAGAGAATGACCGGCTGTTGGCTCAGATTATATTGTGTTGAGACCGGGGCTTGCAGTGCAGCCGGGACTTGTGGTGCAGCCGGAACAGTTGATTGGGTAATCGGTGTGACATCTGCCGACTTGACAACTGGCTTGACAACTGGCATACCCATTACTGTTGGCTCAGCGATCGCCTCAGATGCGGCAGGTTCTGAAGTCTCAATGACCGCAGGAGTCTTTTGGTCAATGACTGTGGCAGTGGACTGGGCTGTAGCTGACAAGCCACCGCTGAAAACTGTCAGTGCCGTCAGACCTAGTAAGAAAGAAACACGCTTAGAAAAGATTGTATTCACGGTCACTCCTCAAAAACTTCCTCAAAAATCTACGAAAGCCAACCTTAATTGCCTATTCTCTCGGAAATTATATTTCCCTGTCGTCAATTTAGGAAATTTTAAAAGAATTTGCTACCCACCAAGGAAGGATTATGCGCTGAAAGTGGCTAGTATTCGACGAAATTGATGTTGACAGGTGAAATGGAATAAAGAGGGTCAGAAGGTGATAAGAGAGATTTTTATTCCCGGTTCCTAGGCTTTATCTTCAAAGCAGCGATCGCAATTTCTCTGATAAAGGCTTGGGATGCGACCAATCGCTCATTTTGATTTTGATGACGAAGAAACCCTTTTTTACAATAAAAAGGGTTTCTTCGTGATTGATGAAGCTCGCCTCTGTAACCACAGATTGTACTAAGTAAGGCTGTCCATTGCCGCGACAACTTGCTGGGAAACAAAGGGGAGAATCGCTTTGTTTTTACTATTTGCTTTGCCTTCGGTGAACACAATCAACAGATAAGGTTGCCGCGATGGTAGCTCGATATAAGCGGCGTCGTGGCGAACTTGGCTTGTCCAACCGGCTTTAGACCACAATTGGGCATTTGGAGGCAGTCCGCCACCTAAGAAACCCCGAACCTGATTTTCCTCATCGAGGGCTTCATCGTCTTCTGGATGGAGGCTGCGTTTCATCAGTCCCATCATTGCTTGCGATCGCCCGGAGGAAACTGCAACGCCTCCGACAATGCTATGTATGAGCCTCGCCGTGGCATTGGTCGTCACCATATTGCGGTTTTCCCGCATCTCCCCTAAAAATGCCCGCTCTCGCCCATAGGGACCGTCACCCCAAGGTTTTTGATTGACATTGATGGTTTCCATCTCTGTCCAACCGAGGGATTGAAAGTAGCGATTCACGATATTGCGCTGCAACTGCCAGGTTTCAAACGGCCCTGCTGGCAACTCCGGGCCGCTAGTGGTGCCAGTTAACACATCCACCACTAAACTGGTGGCGTCGTTGCTCGAATCAATAATCATGTCGCGGATGGCTCTCTCTAACTCCGAGGAAGTTTGGATCATTCCTTGTTCCAACCACTCCTGTACGGCAACGAGATAAAACAGTTTTACGATGCTGGCAGGAAAGATGCGTTCGACGCCGCGATAGCTAAAGCCCCGGACTGGATATTTCCAAAATTCCTCTGAGCTAAGGGCACCGCCAGTATTGACGGGCACTGGGGGATCGTAGACTACCCAGGTTAAGGCAATTTGGTTGCGGGCTAATCCCGGAAATTCTGCCCAAGTTGCTTCTAAAATGCGATCGCCTAATTTTTCTAGTTGTGCGTCTTTGTGAAAAAATGTCATTTTTATTAGTTGTTATCAGTTGTCAGTTATCAATTGTCAATTGTTCAATAGTTTGTACCACTGACCAACAACCACTGACCCATGACCCATGACTCATTCCGCGAGTACCAATGTCGAGTCAATCTAAACCTCTATGATTCCCCCAGTTGTACTCGTTTGGCAACTCAGGCAGCAATCGGGCGTCACTTGCGGATTTTGTCGCCAAATACAGATGTATCGTCTATCCAAGTTTGTCTGCGTGAAGATGACTATTCCGGCTGGGTGGCAATTCACGACCTCAAAGAGATTGAGGAGGCACAAACGCCCTACGAAGCTCATACTATCTCCCCGGCAGAAATTCAAAATCGCATACCCCAAGTCATTGCCTTTATGCAAGCGGCGATGCAACAGCCGAATTATTATCTCTGGGGCGGAACATTAGAGCCAAATTATGACTGTTCCGGGCTGATGCAAGCCGCTTTTGCTGCCTCTGGGATTTGGTTGCCGAGAGATTCCTATCAGCAGGAAGCATTTACACAATCAATTGCGATTCAAGAGCTACAATCAGGTGATTTAATCTTTTTTGGCATCGGAGATAGAACAACCCATGTGGGTTTATACCTGGGAGAAGGACGTTATATCCATAGTTCCGGTCAAGAACAGGGTCGCAACGGAATTGGAATTGATGTCCTTTCGGAACAGGGAGATTCGATTAGTCAGTCGTATTTTCGGCAACTGCGCTCTTGCGGGCGAGTGGTTGCCAGTTATCAACCACAACGACAATAAGACACCAAAAGGTGGGAGGCAATCGTGTTAATTCCTGAAAGACTGGTAACGCAAAGCGAAATGTCTGCTGACGAGATCCCCGATATTTCTGTAGTAGTGCCGGTTTATAACGAGGTGGAAAGTTTACCCCACCTAATTGAAGCGATCGCAACCACTTTAATTGAGACGAATCTGAACTATGAAATTATTTGCGTGGATGATGGTTCCAAAGATGGTTCAGCGGAATTGCTGAAATCTCTAGTGCAAACCCACAAAAACTTAAAAGCAGTGCTTCTGCGTCGAAACTACGGTCAAACTCCAGCAATGTCTGCGGGGTTTAACTATGCGCGAGGCAAGGTGATTATCACAATGGATGGCGATTTGCAGAATGACCCGGCGGATATTCCCCGGCTCCTGGCAAAGTTAGAAGAAGGCTATGACTTGGTAAGTGGCTGGCGTGAGAAACGACAGGACGCCGCCCTGACTCGTCTGCTTCCGTCTAAAATCGCTAACTGGTTAATTGGGCGAGTCACGGGTGTAGAGTTGCATGATTACGGTTGTTCCCTAAAAGCCTACCGCTCAGAATTGGTGGCGGATATGAATCTTTATGGGGAATTGCACCGATTTTTGCCAGCTTTGGCGTTCATTGAGGGGGCAAGAATTACTGAGCTGCCAGTGGGGCACCATGCCCGCCGCTATGGAAGCAGTAAGTATGGGCTGGGGCGGACATTCCGAGTCGTGATGGACTTGTTAACCGTCTACTTTATGAAAAAGTTCCTCACCCGCCCCATGCACGTCTTTGGGCTGTTTGGCATTATTGCAATGGCATTGGGGACGCTGCTCGGTCTGTATTTAACGATTTTAAAAGTGGGTTTCGGTCAGAGCATTGGCGATCGCCCGTTATTGATTTTGGCGGTCGTACTGCTAGTGACGGGTGTGCAATTGTTCTCTTTTGGACTGCTTGCAGAATTGTTAATGAGAACTTATCACGAGTCTCAGGGCAGACCAATCTATCGGGTGAGGGAAGTTGTTGGGGGGAATGTTAACAATAGTAAACAAAGGGAAGGCTAAAAGTGTAAGAAGGAATTAAGCTTTGAAAGTTTTTTGGACGCTAGAGCCGCCCAGTCGCCGCAATCTGTTGGTTTTATTTACGGCTGGGCTATTATTTTGGTCTAGTATGGCTTCCTTGCTCCCGACGCTGCCGCTCTATATCGAGGATGTGGGCGGTACGACGCAGCAGATTGGGATTGTCATGGGGTCATTTGCCCTCGGATTGGTTCTGTGTCGTTCGTGGCTGGGGCGTTTGGCAGATCGACGCGGTCGCAAGGTGGTCTTGCTGATTGGCATGACCGTGGCAGCGATCGCGCCTTTGGGCTATCTAGTTGTTAAATCAATTCCCCTATTAATGCTGCTGCGAGCGTTCCACGGGATTAGCATTGCGGCTTTTACGACGGGTTACAGCGCCTTGGTGGTTGATTTGTCCCCAGTGTCTAAGCGGGGTGAGTTAATTGGCTACATGAGCTTGGTAACGCCAGTTGGGATGGCGATAGGGCCAGCAGTTGGGGGTTATATCCAAGCTGGGGTTGGTTACACGCCGTTGTTTCTGCTCTCTTGCGCGCTAGGAGCGATCGGTTTAGTTTGTGCCAATCAAGTCAAAGAACCCCGAATCGTCCACGAGACAACCGATTCCTCTGCCGGTTCATCCGAAACTCAACAATTTTGGCGACTTCTGGCAAGTCCTCGTCTAAGGATTCCAGCTTTAGTGTTGTTGCTGGTTGGTGTAGCGTTTGGAGCTTTGAGTACCTTCGTCCCTTTATTTATTAAAGATGCTGAAGTTGACCTAAATCCGGGGTTATTTTACACAGCAGCTGCGATCGCGTCTTTCATTTCCCGCATCATCATTGGTCGCGCTTCTGACCGTTACGGACGCGGAATTTTTATCACTGGCAGTATATTCAGCTATGCATTGGCAATGCTGATGCTGTCTCATGCTTACACTGCCCGTAGCTTTTTAGTAGGCGGTTTTTTGGAAGGCGCAGGAGCGGGAACATTACTGCCGATGATGATTGCCTTGATTTCCGACCGCTCCTCTCCCCAAGAACGAGGCAGAGTTTTTGCTTTGTGCATCACGGGGTTTGATGTCGGGATAGCGATCGCGGGTCCTGTTTTGGGTTCCATTGCCGAACCCATTGGCTACCGAGCAATGTTTACTATTACAACAGTTATTTCATTCCTGGCGCTGATTATCTTCGCTACCCTATCGAGCAAAAATTTATCCCATTCCCTCCGCTTCGCCTTTGGCAGAGAAAAGGATGTTTATGCCTTGAATAAGGTTGGGCTACAAAGTGAGGCATAATTCAAAGAAAAAAGGCAAAAGAAAGAATCTTTTGCCTTTTTCTTTTTTACTTAGTAACGGGCTAGGAGGGATTCGAACCCCCGACACCGTGGTCCGTAGCCACGTGCTCTAGTCCACTGAGCTACAAGCCCTTGCCAGAAATTTATAATAGCATAGCCTAACCGTATGATGCAAAATTTTTCTCAAAATCAACCGCTCACTCATTTGGATGCCCACGGTGAGGCTCAGATGGTGGATGTTTCCGGCAAAGAACAAACTCGACGCCATGCTGTTGCTGCGGCACAAGTGCGGATGTTGCTAGAGACATTTGAGGCGATTCAGGCGGGGAACGCACCGAAAGGAGATGTACTGGGAACTGCGAGATTGGCTGGGATTATGGCAGCAAAGCAGACTTCCCAGCTAATTCCCCTGTGTCATCCCTTGCCAATTCATAAAGTAGAAGTTCAGATTGTGCCTGACGCCCAGCTACCGGGATATCAGATTCAAGCGGAAGTCGTCACCAAGGCGGAAACTGGCGTGGAAATGGAAGCGCTAACAGCCGTTTCTGTCGCGGCACTCACCCTCTACGACATGGCGAAAGCCCTGGAAAAGGGGATGGTGATTGAATCGATTCGCTTGGTGAGTAAGACGGGTGGCAAGTCGGGAGATTACCTTCGCCAGGGACAGGGCAGTTAGCGGCTTAGAATGAATTTAGTTGTTAGCGCTAACAACTCATAACTCATAACTTATAATTCATCACTTCCATGCCTCCTCGTTGGCCTCGCAAACCAGACCGCAATGACCCCGCCTATCGTCGCCTCGACGATAGAATGAATTTTGCCATCCATGTGGCGATTTTTGGTGCCTGTAATTCTGGCTTGTGGTTTTTCCACAACTTGCAGAATGCTACATGGCCTTGGGCAACTTGGGTAACAGGCGGATGGGCGTTAGTCTTAGCGACCCACGCTCTGTATATCTTTGCACTCGCAGATTATTCTGACCCAGTAGCAGAATCTGGAAATACCAGTGCTGGTTTAGGATTCCAGCCCAAAACCAAAGAAAAATCCAAAAAAACTACCTAAAGATAGATCCCTGTTTCCTGCTTTTCGTGGATTCAAACTCGGACGGGGATCAATTGCAATGAAAGCATTAGATTCCCTATCCACATAACCAAAGTAAATCCTATGGCTAGAACCAACACTTCCGAAGCAATTGAATCCCTCGCCGCCGAAATCGGCGAAAACGTTTACATCGATGTGGCTAAATGGCACCTCTATTTGCGAGATGCCAAGTTGCATACGGTTGTGGCAGAAAAGTTGTATCCCCTACTGGCTGATAAGTCTCTAGATGAAAATCAGGTGTCGAAAGTCCTGCAAAGTATTCCCGTCAAGTTAGGCGGCGGGAAGCGGGAAGTTCCCCTAGTAGATTTGTTGCCTACGCAGTGCCAGGTAAACCTGATGGATCTTTTGGAAGAATTCCAGCGCAACCTATAAACAAGTTGTCGCTTTTCCCTTCCCCTTCTCTGGCAGAGAAGGGGTTTGGGGGTTACACCTGCTCGCTCCTAAAAGGATTAGCAAGCGCGAGTTGCATGACTAAAAATGTTTAGTTTGATACGCAGAAGTTTTGATTAACTTGCGACGATAAGCGTATTGACCGTAAACACTAACCAGATAAGGCATTAGGTAGGTCAGCAATCCAGAAATCCAGCGATCGCGCGTCATTTCGCTTCGGAAAAAGGCAACCCCATGATTGATCAAAAACAAGAGAGTCCCGACAAATACAGCCGTTTTTAATCCAGTCGGGATAAACTCTGTGTCAAATAAGCTGACAAGATATGCTTTAAGTGACTTCATTATGATCAAGGGTTGCGATCGCTAAGCTAGATGAGCCAAGCTTCAATACTCATCTCGGCTTACTGTTAGATATCACACCTTCCTGTTCAAGTTTGGTATTGTTTCATACACCTAATTGAGATGATTCAAGTGCGATCGCTACCTCCCAAAGCGTTGGCGAATCCGCGACACAAAAATATCGACTTCTGGCAAATTCAGCCGCGTCGCCAACAAAGCATAAACGCCTAAGCCGACTAACCCAGCGACACTAAGTTGTAACAACTGCACCAGCAACCCATTCGCGTTCCAGACTTGTTGAAAACCTGTAGTGACACCCCAACTCGCTAAACCAGCTACAAAGCTAGCACCTGTCAAACTCAAAATTGGCAAACTCCACTCTTGCCAAGGCAAGCCGTTAAGCTTGCGATCCAACATCCAAACGAGTGCCACGACTGAAATGGTATTCACCGTCACCGTGGCTAAAATCAAACCCGGTGCGCCGAAACGTTGAACAAGAATAAAATCTAGCAGGGCATTCAAGAAGATATTCACGATACTGATGCGGAAAGGCGTCTCGCCATCGCCCAAGGCATAAAATACCCGCACCAGTACATCGCGCCCCAAGTAGACAAACATCCCAATCCCATAAGCCATCAGCAATGAAGCCACCAACTCAGATGCTCCAGACTTAAAGGCTCCGCGTTGATAAATCACTTGGACGATGGGGGTTGCTAGTGTCATCATCAGGGCACTCAAAGGCAACATGGTAATGGCAGTCAGGAGTAATCCTTGACGAATTCGTTGCTTGAGTTCGGGCCAATTTTCAGGGGCAGCGAGTCGCGAAAAAACCGGCAGCAGGGGGACTAAAATTACATTCGAGATAATTCCTAGGGGCGTTTGAACTAATAGCCCCGCATAGGTCATGGCAGCCGCTGCTGCGGGGATATACGAGGCGAAAAATAAATCGGTGTAGAGGTTGATTTGCAGCATCCCGGAGGAAAGCGTCGCGGGTCCCATCACCTTCAAGACATCCTTAACCCCCGGCTGATGCCAGTCGAACCGCAGGCGTAATGTGCCCAAGCCAGCCCGCCACTGGGCAGTAAGTTGGGCTAGCCACTGCAACACGGCACCGGCAAGGGTTCCCCCCGCCAACACCAGTCCTCCCACTTCGGCATATTGGGGTAGGTTGATTTGGTTGCCGACTTGTAGCGCCAAAATTGCCAGTCCACCAATTACGGTAATGCTGGAGAATAAGGGACTAACTGAGGGTAGCCAGTACATATCCGCCGCATTTAAGGTGCCAAAACCAATCCCAATCAGCCCAGCCATCAGCGCCATCGGAGCCATGATCTGTAACTGCTGGATGGCGATCGCTCTCACTTGCATTCCTTGCGGCGTCTCGCTTAAACCGGGTGCCACCAGGTTAATAAACACACCCGCAAACACGATTAAGACAATCGTGACGAGTAGGAGTATCCCGCCTACCATCGTTGTAATCGTCTCTACTAGGGGCGCAGCTTCCGATTTGTCGCGCTGCTTGGCTAAAACGCTGACAATCGCACTGTGAAAAGGGCCATTGATGCCGCCCAATAAGATCAGCAAAAAGCCAGGAATCACATAAGCGTAATTGTAGGCATCGGCAACGACACCTACGCCAAAAGCGGCAGCGATCGCTTGTTGGCGCACCAACCCAAAAATTTTACTAATCAGCGTAGCAACTGCCACAATTCCGGCAATGCTCGCGAGTGTCCGAGCGGTTTTCTGCTTTTCAGTCACGAACGGTTAACAATCCCTCAATTGGCTCATCTTATTTAAACGCAAAGGTTAACCCCAAGGTACGCCAAGTTAAAATCTCCTTTGCGCTCCTTTACGATTTCCCTGGCTTACCTCTGCGTTAAAAATACTATGGATTGGCTCTACCGCTACCCGACTCTCTCATCCGGAATTTTGCTCAAACGCTACAAGCGTTTCTTTGCCGATATTGAACTAGCGTCCGGAGAGGTTATTACCGCCCATTGTCCAAATACCGGCCCGATGACTGGGGTTTCAACGCCCGGTAGTCCCGTGCAGGTGTCGTATAGCGACAATCCCAAGCGGAAATTGCCGTATACGTGGGAAATGATTCAAGTTTACGATACCGAACCTACTTGGGTGGGAGTAAATACCGCTTTGCCAAATCGGGTAATTAAGTTAGCACTAGAAAAGTTCCTGTTCCCAACATTGGGCAATTACAGCCAAGTTCGCTTTGAGGTGCCCTATGGAGTAGAAAAAAATAGCCGGGTAGATTTTTTACTGACTGGGAATGACTCCGATTTACCCATTTATTTAGAAGTCAAAAGCACGACTTGGGCGCAAGGGAAACTGGTGCTATTTCCCGATACAGTCACGACAAGAGGACAAAAGCATCTGCGGGAATTGACCGCGTTAATTCCTCAGATGCGGGCGGTAATGCTTTATTTTGTGAATCGCGGCGACTGTACTCATTTTTCTCCTGGAGACAGTACCGATCCCCTGTATGGGAAGTTGTTGCGCGATGCGATCGCCCAAGGAGTGGAAGTATTACCTTGCCGCTTTGAAGTTACCCCAGAAGGGATTCGCTACTTGGGCTTAGCAGATTTTCTGCCTTCAATGCCCACGCAGACATCTTGCTTATCTTTGCCAGAATAGCGATGCCTAAAGAGTGGAACCTCACCCCTAACCTCTCTCCGTGAACGGAGAGGGGAATATGGTTGCCCGTTCACGGGCAACGGCAGGGATAGGGTTAAAAAACGGAAAGGTAGCCCAAATGCAGAGCGATAGGTATCTTGAAAAATAGCTAACCTCGATTGAGTAAAGGCAAATTGGAGCTAAAAAACGTCATCATTGCACACAAGGCGGGAGATCCCCTCAGCCGCAGCTGGGCAGAAAAATGCGCCAAACAACTGGAAAAACGCAATTGCCACGTACTCATGGGGCCGAGTGGGGCGAAGGATAACCCCTACCCAGTGTTTTTGGCTTCTGCAATGCATCCAATCGATTTGGCGATAGTATTGGGCGGCGATGGTACGGCTTTGGCGGCAGTACGGCATCTCGCACCCGAAGGAATACCGATTTTGGCGGTGAATGTAGGGGGACACCTGGGATTTTTAACCCAGCCGTTTGAGGAATTTGAAGATACTGAGCGAGTTTGGGACAGGTTAAGCGAGGATCGCTATGCCCTTGAACGGCGGATGATGTTACAGGCGGCGTTATTTGAGGGGAACCGCACGAATTTAGAACCCGTGAGCGATCGCTACCTGGCACTCAATGAAATGTGCATCAAACCTGCCTCCGCCGACCGCATGATTACCTCGATATTAGAAATGGAAATTGATGGAGAGGTGGTCGATCAATATCAGGGAGATGGACTGATTGTTTCTACTCCCACTGGCTCTACTTGCTACACGATCTCTGCCAATGGCCCGATTGTCCACTCTGGCATGGAAGCGATTACCGTTACGCCCATCTGCCCGCTAAGTCTGGCGAGTCGCCCAATTGTCATCCCTTCTGGTTCTGTCGTCAGCGTTTGGCCTTTGGCTGACTACGAGTTAAACACTAAACTATGGATGGATGGCGTCTTGGCAACTGCCATTTGGCCCGGACAGCGTGTAGACATTCGCATGGCAAATTGCCTCGCAAAGTTCATTATTTTGCGGGAAAACTATTCCTATTACCAGACACTCCGTGAAAAGTTGCAATGGGCAGGAGCGAGAATCCGGTACAGTAACAATCACCGCAATTAAGGATGTTGTAGAGTTGAAACTTTTGCCATCTGGCATTGCGTTTTAAAATTATAGCGATCGCAATCAGTAGGGTAGGCAGAAAAGCATTTCAATTTATTCACCACCAAACCGGCGCGATCGCTATGTATTTTAAACCTACAGCAGCTTATTTCTTTTTCTCACGCTTTGACTTTTCTGGTTTATCTGACTCTGCACCCGATTTGGGAGTCAGCTTTTCCTTTTCCTGCTTCAATTGATTTTGCGATCGCTGTTTGGCTTCTATGGCTTGCTGGTAATCTGACTTGTATCGGATCGCTTTGTCATAAGAGGCGAGCGCTTCTTCATACCGCTTCACGTTAAATAATGCATTTCCCCGACTGAACCAGCTTTCGTAGTGATCTGGCTTGATAGCAACGGCTCGATTATAAGACGCGATCGCTTCTTGATATTGTTTCAAGTTATAAAGTAAATTGCCTCGATTGTACCAAATGAGGTAATCGCCCCGATTAAATTTTAAGGCTTGGTTATAGGAAGCGATCGCTTCTTCGTATCGTTGTAATTGATGCAGCGACCAACCAAGCCCATACCAGCCTTTAGAGTAATTTGGCTGAATTTTAGTAACTTGGGTATACGAGTCAATTGCATCTTTATATTGCTGCAAATTCACTAACGCATTCCCCCGGCTATACCAAGCTTTGTAGTGATTCGGTTGAAATCTTACCGCCTTGTCATAAGATTCAATCGCGTCTTGATAACGTTGCAAGCTCATTAGCGAGTTACCTCGATTGTACCAAGCTTGGGAGTAGTCGGATTTGGATTCTACAGCTTTGTCATAAGACGCGATCGCTTCCTCATATTTTTGCAAATTATGCAACGTCCAGCCCCTACTGTACCAAGCTTGATAGTAGTCTGGCTTAAATTGCACCGCCTTATCAAAAGATTCAATTGCTTCTTGATATTGCTGTAAATTCGTCATTGCTTCGCCGCGACCATTCCAAACTTCTGGCGAATTGGGATTAATAGTTAAAGCTTTCTCGAAAGAATCAATTGCCTCTTTGTATTGCTCCAATTTATCCAGCACATAGCCGCGACCCGCCCAAGCTTCAAAGGATTCTGGGCTAATCTGAATGGCTTTGTCGTAAGCTTCAATCGCCTCTTTATATTTATTCAGATTGAATAGAATTTGACCGCGACCATTCCACGCTTCTAGGTATTCCGGTCTGATTTTAAGAGCTTTGTCATAAGCATTCAGCGCTTCCTCATTGCGATTTAATTCTGAAAAGGTTTTGCCTCGGTTATACAAGTCAGTTGCATTAGAAGAGTTAATAATATTAACCGTAAAAATAGTTGCGCCCGTTCCCAATCCTAGGACAATCGTTGAGATTAAAATTTTCCAAGGAAGGGAACGCGATTTTTTGCTTTTTTTCTGACTTGTCGGACGAACGGGTGATTTTACAGAGGGTGCAACCATCATTGTGACACCTGTCGGTATCTTCAAAGCTTTGAGAGCTTGCAACGCTTCAGCAGCAGATTGGTAACGCTGCCGAAAATCATAACGCACCATTTTATCTAAAACATTTGCGAGAGCGGTGCTGACTGATGAATGGTTACGCCAAATGATTTCACCCGTATTGGAATCTTCTGGTAATTCGTTAGGAAATAAGCCGGTGAGAGCTTGAATTCCTATCATGCCTACCGCATAGATATCACTGCTTAACTTGGGGTTTCCGTTCGCTTGTTCGCTTGGTAAGTAGCCTGGAGTACCAATGGCAACCGTAAAGCTAGTTTTTGCTCCCTTAATTATTTGAGTGCTAATTCGCTTAACTGCACCAAAATCAATTAAAACTAACTTATTATCTTCCTTACGTCTGATTAAATTTCGAGGGTTGATATCGCGGTGGATAACATTCTGTTGATGGACAAATTCTAATATTTCCAGAATCTCTTGTAACAGAGAAATTACTTCATCTTCAGATAGCGGCGGGGTGGTTCCACTGCTACCGCCTGTGGGGAGTTCCTGGCTAAGGTCGCTACCTTCAATGAATTCTTGAACTAGATAAAACTCTTGATTTTCCTCGAAGTAAGCAAAAAGTCGCGGAATCCGATCGTGATTCCCTAACTGGTGCAGAACTTTTGCTTCCGTCTCGAAGAGGCGTCTTGCGGTTTGCAAAGTCTGGGGATCGGTTGCTTGAGGCTTGAGTAGCTTAACAACGCATCGAGGGGTGCCAGGAAGATACATATCTTGGGCAAGATAAGTTTGACCAAACCCTCCTCCTCCCAAGGAGTTAATGATTTGGTAGTGTCCTCCCAGTGTTTGTCCGATAACTAAGTTCATGTAGTTTCGTGGCAGTTAGCGTTAGGAAAGCGTCTTTGCAGAAAAATCGCGCAATCGTTGAAATCGATTTTGGCACAGAAAAACTTGCCTAACTCCACCTACATAGGTGAAAACAATCCATCAGGTGATTTGATGCGATCGCTTCGCTGGAAACACCGCAGCTTCCAGTCAACCCCCCCAAAGTGCGATCTCTCTCAGCTCAAACGTCTTTCTTAGGGTAGGCGATTGACTCTACCCATAGCAAGGGGATTGCTGGTGAGCTGAAACATACTTTTGTCAATATGCAACCAGGCTCTTTTGATAAAACTTAACCATAGGCATCTACCCTAATGATAAGAAAGTTTGTCTTTGCTACTCTTCTAGCCTTTTCAGCGCCCGTCGCTATCTCCACCTCAGGTCTTGCCCAATCTAACGCCCCAGGCACACCGACCACACCAGGCGTCACCACACCGACCACACCAGGCGTCACCACACCGACCACACCAGGCGTCACCACACCGACTACACCAGGCGTAACTACGCCAACTACACCAGGTGTAACCACACCGACTACACCAGGCGTAACTACGCCAACTACACCAGGTGTAACCACACCGACTACACCAGGCGTCACCACACCAACCACACCAGGCGTCACCACACCGACACCGCCGACCGCACCAGGCGTAACCACGCCGACTATACCAGGTGTAGCCACACCAACCACACCAGGCGTCACCACACCAACCACACCAGGCGTAGCAACACCAACCACACCAGGCATAACACCGCCTGCTCTACCAGGGGTTCCGCCCGTGATACCCGTAATACCGCCGGTCACACCAGGCGTAACACCGGCAATCCCGTCGATTACACCAGTCACACCACCCACGCCACCATTACAGTGAGCGAACGGTAAATCGGTGTCTGGAGATTAGTTTGTCAATGTTTATCTGAAAAGTAGGGGCTTTCCGACCCGAAAGCCTCTATACACTGTCAAAACATTTTTGACACAGCAATAGACTTGATTTTTTTGACCCACAACAGGGGCGCAAGTTGAGAAATGCGCTCCTTTACTGTAGGCTTCTAAACGGTGTAGCGACGCTCAGCATGAGCGTATAGGCACAACAAAAGTGTAAATAGCTCTGTGGTTGAGAAACTGAGTTTCTGGTATCCGGGCGCGATTTTACATTGATTTGCGCTTAGCTGTACAGTACGTGTCACTGGCTTCCGGAAATAGATGTGAGTTGCTGAAAAAATTATCTAGATGTGTTTTTAAAATTCACTAGATAAAAAGCTGGCAATTTACTCCATGATCGGGAAATTACTAAAAGGGCGTTACCAAATTGTCCAACTCCTGGTATCTGGAGTTTTTGGACAGACCTATATTGCCGAAGACATTCACCAAGTAGGCAACCCAAAATACGTTGTCAAGCACTTTAGTCTTGCAAGTTCAGACCCCAACAGTTTGGAAATTGCAAGGCGTCGGTTCCTCAACGAAACAGAAATCTTGACAAAACTTGGCAACCATAGCCAAATTCCTCAGTTATTAGACTCCTTTGAAGAAAACCAGGAATTCTATTTAGTACAAGAATTTATTCAGGGACATCAGCTAAGTGCGGAACTGCCCATAAGCCAAGGCTGCGTCAAACGCTGGACGGAAACCCAAGTTGTTGAAATGCTGCAAGAAGCCCTGCGTATTCTGGCATTTGTTCACAGTCACGGCATTATTCATGGCGACCTGAAACCGAACAATTTAGTCAGACGCGCCGAGGATGGCAAGTTATTTCTAGTAGATTTTTGTGTAGCGCAGCCACAGCATTCAGCTCCCGATCTAGCACAGAGTAATACGACTTTGGCTGTTGGTAGCTTAGGTTACATTCCCTCAGAGCAACTCATCGGACATCCGCGCCGCAATAGCGACATCTATGCTTTGGGAGTAATTGCCATCCAAGCTTTAGCTGGCGTGGAACCGGCACAATTAAAAGAAGATCCTGAGACGGGTGAGCTGATCTGGCAGCACCTTTTTATCAGCAGTCGGTCAATGAGTGTCTTGAGCGATCGCTTAGTTTCTGTCCTGAACAAGATGGTACGCTACCACTTCAAAAGCCGCTACCAGTCAGCTTCGGAGGTACTGCAAGCTCTCCAGTCGTTAGACGGAAGCCAGAAGCCAGCAGTAGAGACAACCAACCAGCCACCCGTACAGAAGGCAGTTTTTAATCGTCAAAAAAAAGAAACTCACAAAGCCACAATTAAAGAATTTCCAACTCAAAAATCAAGGAAAGGCGAGAGAAATACTCGCTCTTACAAACCTCAACATTCTCCAATACTGACTGGGCTTGGAATCGGGATTGCAGCGAATAGTTTAGTAATAACAGGCGGACTTTATTCTCTGCTGAATGCTTTTCCGTCAGAGTCTTCATCAAACATTTTAGTTACAGCGAAGGACAAATATCAGACAGGAGATTTCCAAGGCGCGATCGCGCTAGCACAATCTATTCCCTCAGAAAGTTCTATCTATCCAGAAGCTCAAGCCACCGCACGCGAGTGGAGCCAAGAGTGGCATACTGCTGCTGCTCAATTTCAATCCGCCGAACAAGCATTTAAAGAAAGCCGGTGGTTAGATGTGCTAGAAGCAGCTCGTAAGATTCCTAAAATTTCCTACTGGCAAGAAAAAATAGCGCCACTTGTTCAGAAAACTCAACCCAAAGTTGAAGCGGAATCTCAACAATTATTAAAAAAAGCCTACGAGCGAGCGGCAGAAAAAGACTTTACCAGCGCCCTAAACTATCTCAAACTCATTCCCCAACAAACGCCTGCTGGGGCAAAAGTTCAGACAAAGATTGCTGAATATACCCAAAAGCAACATATCAAAGCTGATTATCTGTTACAACAAGCCTACGAACGAGCATTCAGAACAGACTTTGCGGGTGCGTTAAATTATCTGCAACAGATTCCCCAAGACACCCCTACCTACGCCAGAGCTTTAGCCAAGAGTGCAGAATATACCGAAAAGCAGCACCTCCAAGCTGAAGCCGAAAAAAAGGCGGAAGCTCAAAAAGCAGCAGCTCAATCTGCTTCCCAGATTTCAGCAGAACGCCAAGATGTTAGAAGTCGGAAAGTCGGTGCAACGTATCGAGATATGAACCCTGGTAGCCGCCTCCAAGAAGTTACGCTAAGACTCATTCCCTAGCTCCCTCCAGAGTCTATTGCAACAGGTTCTGTTTTAAGGCTACGTTAAGGGAAGGTTTTCCACTGATGGGCTGCAATGAGTCAAAAGAACGAAGGGATAAAAATTCTTAGCGATAACCGGCAAGCCCGTTTCCTCTATGAAATTTTGGAAACCTATGAGGCGGGAATAGAGTTAACTGGCACCGAGGTTAAATCGATTCGTCTGGGTCAGGCCAATCTACGAGATGGCTATGCCCTGATTCGCAATGGTGAGATATGGCTGCTGAACGTCCACATTTCGCCCTACAAGGGCATCGGCGCATTTTTCAACCACGACCCTCGTCGCACTCGCAAATTGCTGCTGCACCGCCAGGAAATCCGCAAGCTGATTGGCAAGGTGGAACAGCAAGGTTTAACGTTAATCCCTCTGAAAATGTATTTGAAGGGGGGTTGGATTAAAATTAGTTTGGGTCTTGGCAAAGGTAAAAAGCTGCACGACAAGCGCGAAGACGTCAAGCGGCGCGATGATAAGCGCGATATGGAACGGGCGATGAAAAATTACTAATGAAATCGGGAAATTGGGAATTGACGTGAGTTTGGAATCAGAAACAGACAAAGACAGCTAGGTTGAAAGTGCTGGATTCGCATCTGCTTATCTGATACTCATACTCAGGAAAGATACTCAGGCAAGAAAAGTTCTGCGGCGTTAATAGCCCCCCGCTCAATTGGGGACAAAAGACAAATTGAAAGTGAAGCGTCAACAAGCCGGAATTGGGATGAAGTTCTACTCCGATCGCCAGAAGCGTCGCTCAAAGTTAATTTTGGCTGTGTGTCTCATCTCGTCGATAACGAATTCCATTCACTTCTAAAGTTGGATTAGCGGAGCTGTAGTTTTCCAGCTCTCGAACATCGTCATCAATATAGAAAATGGCTTGAATGGGACCATAGCGCTCTCGAATCGCCAACTCAATGCGCTCGGCAATCAGAGAAGCAATTCCCATAAACTCTGGATGCAGAATTAGATGCATCTGCACCAACACCAAACGCCCGACAATTCCTCGCGACTCAATCTGGTAACAGTGGGTGACGCCCCCAACCTGACGGGCAATTTGCGCCAAAACTTCGGGAGCGATCGCAGTCTGCTGCACCATTAGCGGTAACTGCCAATTCACCACGTACCAACAACTTCTCACGGCTAGAAGAACCAAGAAAACTGCCAGCATTACGTCGAGCCAGAAAATTCCCCACATCACGCCTACCAAGCCTGCTACTACCAAGAGGGTTAGCCCCACATCCTTAAACAACTGAATGGAATTAAACCGCACAGCAGGGCTATTTAAAACTCTGGCTTGGTACACGCCGATGAGGGCGAGGACTAGGGTTGTGGAGACAACCACTCCCAGCAATTGAATTAGGGGTAGACTCACGGAGGTGGGATACGGGAGATCGACAACCCTGGTCGCAGCGACTAGCTGCTGGGCGGACATTCCCAGTAAATTTAAGCAAGCAAAGCCCAAAAAAGCCACGAGCAGAAGCGTTGCCACGCTTTCCAGTTTGCTATGACCATGCACTTCGCGCCCTGCTAGACGGTCGGGTGCGGCAGTGACGAGCAAACTCAACAGGATACTGAAGCTGGTAATCAGGGTGTGCAGCGACTCCGCTAGCAGACTGAGCGATCGCGTTGTCCAACCTGCTGAAACTTTAACGGATAAAACGAACAAGGTGAGCCAAAGCGTCGCAAATAAAACCCGACGACTGGCGCGATAGCGATTCTTTGCCTCGGTCATAGCCTTTTAAGGAGTTATTAGTTTTTGGTTGTTAGTGTTTAGAAGTTTGGTTACTCTAGCAACGAACAACGAACAACGAACAACTCATGTCAAACCCTTCTTTTTCTAACCAGGTAGTTGAGGTCAACTCTCCCGGTTTAGATGCCAAGGCGATTCGATTATTAGTTTTAGACATTGATGGCACGATTGCCGGTGTATCCAACACTATCAGAGAACCTGTACTTCGGGCAATTCGTGCCGTTCAAGCAAAGGGTATTCACGTTGCGATCGCGACAGGTCGGATGTATCGTTCTGCTTTGCGCTTCCATCAACATGTTGGCTCCACATTGCCTGTGATGGCTTATCAAGGTGCTTGGATTCAAGACCCCATCAGCCAGAAAGTTCTGCGTCACTCGCCTGTTTCTGAGCCAATGGTATTGCAACTGTTGGAACACTTTGAGGAACCGGAATTGCGATCGCTACTTTCCGTCCACTTCTACATCAACGACCAGTTGTATGTCAGAGAACTGACATCGGCAACCAAAGCTTACTCAGAACGCTCCGGCATCCAGCCTATCGTTGTTGGCGACCTGCGGAATACCCTCTCGATCGCTGAACCGACGAAAGTTTTGGCGCTCTGTGACGATACAACCGTGATTGAAAATTTGCTCGGAACGTTACGAAAGCGTTACACCCCAGCCGAACTTTACCTGACCACCTCTGTTGCGACTTTCTTTGAAGCAACCCACCCTAGCGTCAATAAAGGAACGGCAGTGCGTTACTTAGCCGAAGAGATATTAGGGCTAGACGCCGCTAATGTCATGGCGATTGGCGATAACTTTAATGATTTGGAGATGCTTGAATACGCTGGGATTGGTGTTGCGATGGGGGATGCACCCGCAGAGGTGCAAGCGATCGCGCAGTGGGTGGCTCCTAGTGTAGAGAAAGATGGTGCCGCCGCTGCCATTGAAATGTTTCTACTTTAAAACCCTTTAGATCAGAAAGAGGACCGACGACTGGCCGTGTTTCGTCTCGGTCCCCTCACTGGTTCGCTCCTCACACAAGAGCAATACTATTGCATATCATTCCATTTGTCTAGTGCTTTTTACAAAATTTTCTAACTAGGGGTAGGCGGTGGTACGACTAAAGTTCGATGGGTGCCAAGATGCCCAGCCTGTCTTGCAAGAGGAATTTCAAAATTGCACGAGTTACTCCCACTAACCCCAATCTTGCCTGCGCCAGATGAGGCATCTGAGTCTTGACTTCGCCAAAAATGCGACATTCACGCTCAAAGGTTTCAAAAGCCTGAGTCGCATCAAACGCCCGTTTTCCCCACTTCAGTTGATTCATGCCCCCCAGTTCATCTAGTAACCCAAACAACTGGGCGATCAAGTGGCGTTCTGCTGGATGAACCAACTGGAGTTGCCCGTCCGCAGTCAGCCAAGGAATTGGCTCTGGGTAGACTAGCATCAGCGCAGGCGAGTCATTGAGCTGGATTATCTTCTCCCGGTGCCCTAAGCGCAGCAAAGAGCAGCAACGGGCATGGATGTACTGTACTTTTAAAAGACTTGATAGGGGTTGGGGGTAAGTCATCGGTACCCGGTAATCGGGAATTGGTAATAGGTAATTGGGAACTCCCTGGCTTTGACTCACCCCTACTACCAAAAGCTGCAACCAACGGGCTATTTCCGTATCGGTGAGTTGGAAATCAATGAAACCGGGAGGAATCGCTTGAATTGTCAAATTTTGTAAACCCACCTTTCCCTGAGCGTCATCGACGCTAGTACAGAGATAGGCAGCTAGCTCAGTTGCAATTTTTAATGCTGGCAGGTGCCAGAGAGCCGCAAGTTTGAGGGCGACACTCGACCTGTATCGGATGCCTTTACCCTCCTGAAATCGCTGGAGAGGGATTTCGGCACCGCTCATCAACTCAGCCAACGGCGTATTTTCCTCTGGCGGATGTGAAGCGATCGCGTCCTTGTCGAGAAGGTATCTTTCTCTGTACAAACCGATAGCTGCTTGTAGCTGAATAAGCATCTGTTGCTTCAGCGATGGGTAATGAACAGCCGGTAAATTCACCTTCACACTCACTCCCTTTGAAAGGCGTATTTCGCTTATCTAGTCTAGTTTTATGACCTCTACCTAAGGTTAGAACTTTCCCAGAATAATATCTAACTCAAGCAGGCGCGTGAGGAAGTATTTTTTGCTACCTTGTAAGCTTGGTAAAATTTATAAAAGATCATCGCTTGCCACTTATGCAATCACCATCCTCCACATCAGAGGTATCACGACCGTTTTTAACCTGGCAACGGATTCTAGACTGGGCGCAGGAACACTACCGTTATCGGACTTTCAGTAAAGATGAGCGAATTCCAGCTAGACCAGGACTTTTGTATTTAGTCCAACGGGGTGCCGTCCGCTTAGTCGGTACGGCTCAAGTTAGCGCTAACACCAGTTCTTCCGCGGCTAAAGTTCTGCGTTTGAGTCCAGAAGAAGCTTTTTTAGGCTTTGTGGGTGCAGGACAACCGTTTGAAATTGTTGCCCAGTCACCGTTTACCCTTCAGGCTTATGCCCACGTCGATCAAACTTCTGTAGTTTGGATGTACTGGCATGACCTGGACAACTGGCCTCACTTCCGTCGCGAAGTATTTGATGCGTTCCGGTATCAGCACCAGCGCAAGCTACTGTGGCTGAGTACCCTAGGACAGCGACGGACAATCGATCGGCTGTTGGGATTTCTGACACTGTTAATCGAAGAATTTGGCGAACCCCAAGATAGCGGTTACTGTCTGCCATTTCCCCTGACTCATGCCCAAATTGGCAGTGCCATCGGTTCTACCCGTGTCACTGTGACTCGCTTAATGGGTAAGTTACGTCAAAAAGGATTAATCAGAACTCAAGGGGATAATTTGCTCTGTTTACCTGCGTCTGCTTTGAGTGTTAACAATAATTAGCTTTTTGAGCCGATTGCCATCAGTTTGTTGTCCTGACGATTGCTCTTTCATGGCTAGCAGCTCATTAAGGACGAAGGGGTACAAAATCGTAGCCGGTACCGGAGATGGTACCCGGTTGAATGCGGACGAGAATGACGGCAGCATTGCGATCGCCTGACGGTAAAAACCGGACGATGCCCGATGCCCCAGTAGACGAAAAATCCGATGCAATTAGGGATTTTTGGACTCCGATTCGGGTAGGATTGCGCTGCAAGGCTGCAATCAAAGCCTGGGTAGCGTCATAAGACAAAGCGGTACGCCAACTGACATCGCCACCCCAGAGTTGTCGGGATTGGCGGGGAAAGTTAGAAGTCGGATCGCCATTGATATGCCAAGGCACTGCCAGCACCATCTCAACTGCTGCCTCACCGCCCACTTCCAAAGTCTTGGGTGTGTAAACATCATCTCCCCCCAAGAGCTTTAATCGTTTGCGATTTAGCTGCACGACTTGCAGGGCTTTGTCTAAAGTGTCGGTATTCGCTGCTAACATTAGCACCTGGGCACCTTGAGCGATCGCTAGCTCAATACTCCTAGCAGCACTAAAACCCGGTTCGGATAAGTCAAACTCATTCGATACTTGCCCGCCTCCTAAAGATACGGCAGCGACAAATTCCGATTTCAGCGATTGGCTATAAGCACTCCGGGAATTAAAGAAAACGGCTGCATTTTTCCGTTGCAATTTGTTGAGCATATAGTCAGATAATGCCCTGGCTGCTACGTAGTCACTGGGAACCGTCCGAAAAACGTAGCGGCTAAAACCGGAAAGTTTAATTGAGGTGCTGGTCGGGGAAATGACGACTAATTTGCCATCGTTATAAGTAGTTCCTGCCGCCAAAGTGACATCGCTCGAATAAGGGCCGATAACACCCAACACTTCTGGATTATTGACCAAGGCGCTAGCAATTTGTTTGGCAATTTCTGGATTATTATCGTCATTCGCGATCGCTACTTTTACCGGAATTCCTTTAATTCCCCCAGCTTGATTAATTTCAGTTTGAGCTTGAGCGACGCCCCGCAACATTTCTAAAGCTCCATTTACATCCGTGCCAATTGGCACAGAGACGGCAATGGTATAGCTAATTTGCTTGCCGATCCGGGCATTATTGAGATAAATTAAAGTTTCTGGATCGTTGCGATTCGATTGGAGGGATGATTGGAAGTTAGCGATCGCGCTAGCAAAATCCCCGCTTGCAAATGCTTGCACTCCTGCTTGTTTCTCGGAGTTAGCATTCGCCGTTGCTAAAGATTTTTCCCCTATACTAATTCGAGTGCTGATAGAACCTGGTGCGATAGGAACTGGACTTGATTGCACCGAATCAGGGTTTCCCGGAGCAATTGGGGGGCTGGAATTGCTCTTAAACCACCAATAACCAGCCCCCAAAACACCTGCCGTAATCAATAGGGACAGAACAAGAACCGTTGTTTCATTTTTATGGGACATGGATGGTTAAGCAGGAAGAAATAGGGCTTATTGATAAGTCTATTTAAATTATTTTCCGCGTTGAAATATTTAGTTTAAATCACGTTTGAAACGAGAGTAATTAGCGCAGCCTAACAAATCCAGCCTCAGAAATCAGTTGCTGTCCTTGTTCTATCTGCAACAAATTTGCATAAGCTTCACCCGCTTGCTGTTCTCTCTGACCATTCTGTTTAACAATCACAAATAGCTTCCGAGTCAGGGGATATTGACCCGTTTGAAAAGCCTGAATATTCAGCTGATTGCGTTGACTAGGGCACGTTTGCAGCGGCACAAAAGGCTCTTGGTAAGGCGTTACAAATTCACCCGCTCTCCGCCCAACTGGCAAAGGCTTGATACTACATTGTGGAACCACTTCAGGCGCAGAAGCAAAGTAAATTCCTCCAGGGCTACCACCAAGTTTTTGCAGTGCTTGAGTCGTGGTAGAGACAAATTCAACATTGGCACTAAAAGGTTGACCGTTCAAGACTTCTTCCACAAATAGTTCCACCGTTCCTCCAGCATTTGGGGAACGAGAATAGGGTTTAATTGGGATATCCGGGCCGCCTAATTCTTGCCAATTAGTAATCTTGCCCGTATAGATAGATTTCAACTGCTCTAAGGTCAAACCTGGGATATTCAGGTTTGGGTTAACCGCGACTGCCAATCCATCAATTGCGATCGCAATCTCTTTAAGCCCGAACCCTCGCTGCTGTGCCTGGTTATACTCGCTCGTCAGAATCGGTCGGGAGGATTGGGCGAAGTCTATTTTCCCGTCTAGTAACATTCTGATGCCAGCGCCAGAGCTAGCAGGGCCGGTATTTGGCTCAACATAGCGCAGCCGAAACTCAGGTCGCGCCGCTTGCATCCGCGAGTCTACTGCGAGTCGAATCGGTGCCCAAGAGGTGCTGCCACCGTAGCTAAACAGCCCAGTAGGAACGTTCTGCACTTGGGGAAAGCCTTCGCCGGTGGAGGGTGTTGAGCGATTGGGCTGATTTTCCCGATCGTTGGCAGCAGAATCACTGGGGTTGGTGGTTTGGTTTAAACGACCGAGGTCAACACCAGACCGCTTGGTAAACCACCAAAAGCCAGCGCCTAATAAAGCAGCAGTGAGCAGGAGGGCTAAGACGAGAACCGTGGTTTCGTTTTTTTGGGACATGATGGTTACTCAGGAAGCTCACGATTAGCTTAGAGAAAATTAGCCAGTAATTTATAAATTAGGCGAAATAGAGCCGTCACTGCGATCGCGCCTGCTCCAGCCAACATAGCCACAAAGACGACTATCTCAAGGGGAAACCCGTCTCGCAAAACGGGAAAAAACAGCATAATCGCCAGGGTTATTCCTGCAATAATGAATAAATCCAATTTTTCAATGAAGCGTCGGTATTGAGCAAACAACAGACCACCAATCATCATCCCCAACAATCCAACGCTCAGCCCTGGGGATGGCAGCAAACTACCCAAAGCAATAAATAATAATCCGCCTTCAAACCCTGTAAAAGCTGCCCCTCCTAAAACCTCCAGTAGAGAAAATCTCGGTCGAGAGGCGGGTTGAGAAATGGGGGCGGGTGGCTGAGGGGTCGGGGCTGGAGTTGGAGGCGCGGCAGGGGCGGCTGGAGCGGCGACGCGGGTAGGCATCTGAGTCGGTGGTGCCAGAGGAGCAGGGGACGGTAATAAAGAAGTCAGGGCGTGCAGCACTTCATCCGCAGACTGAAACCGTTGATTCGGCGCACTCAAGAGCATCTGGTCTAAAATATCGGCGAAGCGATTCCACTCACTGGCTACCGCTGCGGTAGCGATCGCACCCGCATGAGGTCTCCAATTCCACTGGTTTGTATAGACATCAAATAACTCAGTTGCCTGCTTGCCCGTGAGTAGGATAATGCAAGTCACCGCCAAGGCATACAAATCGGTTGAAGGATACACTTGACCCCCAGCCATTTGCTCTGGCGGTGCAAATCCCATTGAATAAATTCCGGTTGACGATCCACCAGGCGTTGCCTTCGTCACCTGCTTAACAGCACCAAAATCTAAGAGATAAAGCCGACCGTTGCGATGGCGCATAATGTTGGAAAGCTTGATATCTCGGTGGATGGAGCCGCTATCATGAACAAACTTTAGCACCGGCAGGATTTCTCGCAGCAGTAATAACACCTCGTCTGGGGAGAACTTCCCCTTCTGCGCCAGTTCCTCTTCCAAATTATGCCCATCGATGAATTCCTGCACCAGATAGAAAAACTTGTCCTGTTTTCCCGGTTGAATGCTGGGAACTGTGATATCAAAGAAAGCAAACAAGTCGGGAATTTGAGGATGGCTGCCGAGTTCTTCTAAAACTTCTCCTTCCCGTGCAAATAGATTTTGGGCAATTTGTAGCTGATCCGGCGTTAAATCTCCCACTGGCTGAAACTGTTTGACGACGCATCGGCGCATTCCAGGCGTGCGGCGATCGCGTGCCAAAAACGCTGCACCAAATCCCCCTCGTCCTAACAGCTTTGCCGATAGATACCGACCATCTAAAATCAGCTGCATTCCACAGGCGGTGCAATACTTCTGCTGCACCGTTTTGACAAGGTTGTTGTCATCAAGATCGGCAAAAAAATTCAGGGGACGAGGGCAGCCGGGACGGGTACAGTAAATTTCCATGAGGAGTTACTGGTCAAATCCTAATCGATTGTTGCTAATTGCTAATTGTTTAAGAGCTAGTAGCCATACTTCCATTCGCGATTAGCAACTAACAGATGGCTAATACTGGAATTAACTGCCTGCGGAGTTAGGAGCAGCTGCCTTGAACCCATCGGCTTCGATTGGAGTGGATGCTTCCATTTCTCTTCCCCATCCGGGGGAGGCAAAGGCAGGTAAAATTTCTTGGCTAAACGCTTCTGCTGCTTTGGAGCGGTAGCGATTTGGGTTCACAATCACCCATAGCATCCGCTTGACCACTACCTCTTCAATTTTTGCGTAGTGGAGGATGCCCATTTGCAACTCTTTTTCGATCGCCGATAGGGAGACAAACGACGCCCCAAGTCCTGCCTGCACGGCATTTTTAATTGCCTCAATCGAGTTAAGTTCCATCTCTATTTTGAGGCGTCGGGTATCGATACCACAGCGAGTTAGCACTTGGTCAATCACCTTGCGGATGGTGGATTGGGAGTCTAAGGCAATGAACTGCAATTTGTAAAGATCGTCTTTTTGGATAGTCCCAATTTTGGCGAGGGGATGTAAAGCTGGCAAGATCAGCGCTAGTTCATCTTCAGCATAAGGAATAATTTTTAGTGCTTCTTGTAGTTCGGAAGGAACCTCTCCCCCAATGATTGCCAGGTCAACTTGCCCGTTGGCGACACTCCACGCCGTGCGGCGCGTCGAGTGAACGTGTAATTGTACTGCTACATCTGGATACTGCTGGCGGAACATCCCAATCATTCGGGGCAGTAAGTAGGTTCCTGTCGTCTGCGAAGCTCCTATAATCAGGGTGCCACCCTGGAGATTTTGCAAGTCTTCAATGGCGCGGCAGGTTTCTTGACAAAGCGTCAAGATTTTTTCGCCGTAGCTGAGAAGTAGGTGCCCTGCTTCCGTCAGTTGTGCCCTGCGTCCTCCCCGGTCAAACAACGGCACATCCAACTGCCGCTCTAAGTTTTGGACTTGGAGGCTGACAGCGGGTTGCGAGACGTACAGGCTATCGGCGGCACGCTTGAAGCTTCCCTCGGCGGCGATCGCTTTAAGAATGCGGAGTTGGTCTAAAGTGAAAGGAAGGTCAGACATACAGGCTTTACCTGAAAAGGGAAAGGAGCGACTGAGGCATAAAGCTCGGCGATCTGTTAGCTTTTTGTCGGTTGTCAGTTGTCAGTTGTTGGTTACTGCTGACATTTGACCGATGACCCATCACCAATGACCGAAGGATCGCTAAGCGCTCTCTTGCGAGAGATGGGGCTGGACTCAAGCGATTGATAGCCCACTTCGTTGTAAAGCCTCTCAGTCATCGACAGTAACACAACACGAGATCAAGTCTCTCAGGGAATACTTGGGGGGTCTATTTTCTACTGGAAATTACGTAAAAGTTTATGAATTTCTTTCGCGTTCTGACTCCTAGCCACTACATAATGCTGGGACTGCTTTTTGGGTTTGCGATCGCTCACAGTGGTCTCGCTGCGCTGCGTCCTTGGGGCGAAAAAAAAATCGGCCCCCGCCTCTACCGCATCCTATTTGCCCTCGTCAGTCTTCCTCTAGCAGTGGTGTTGATCGTTTACTTCATTAATCATCGTTATGATGGGCTGCAACTGTGGCAAGTTCAGGGCGTCCCCGGCGTTCAGTCGGTGGTGTGGGTGCTTTCGGCTATCTCATTTCTGTTTCTTTATCCAGCGACTTTCAACTTGCTAGAAATTGCCGCCATCGAAAAGCCTCAAGTGCATCTTTACGAAACCGGCATTATCCGCATCACCAGGCATCCTCAAATGGTTGGACAGGTGATTTGGTGTATTGCCCATACGCTTTGGGTTGGCACGACGTTTACCCTCTTAACTTCAGTAGGGCTAGTGCTGCATCATTTATTCGCAGTTTGGCATGGCGATCGCCGTCTCTTGGCTCGCTATGGGGAAGCTTTCGAGGCTGTGAAAGCTCGCACCTCTGTTGTCCCCTTCCAGGCGCTCCTAGAAGGGCATCAAACCCTGAAATGGCAAGAGTTTCTCCGCCCTGCGTATCTGGGGGTCACTGCTTTCATTCTGCTGTTGTGGTGGGCGCACCCCTGGTTGATCCAGGCGACAGGTGTTGTCAGATGGTAGTGTGAGTTCCGCAATTATGCTGAGCCACGCGATCCCAAATGGATGTAGCATGATTCCAAATAACTTTCAGCTTAATTACGCTCTGGTTCTACCGCCTTAGCTTCCCCATAGATGCCTAGACGTAGTAGATACGCACTGGCATACCAGTTGCGCTAGAGTAAGCTGAAGGATTTTACTTCATTGTTTATTGTTCCACTTCCTCCTTTTGGCTGACTTTCAATAGTAAAAGCGAATAAAACTAGAGGGATCATGGTGCTTTCTGTTAACGAACGGACGTTTACACAAGAAGTTTTAGAATCTTCCACCCCAGTCCTAGTTCATTTTTGGGCACCCTGGTGTGGATTATGTCGGCTAATTAACCCCCTCCTGACTAGAGTTCAATCTGAATGGGGCGAACAAGTCAAATTAGTTGGAATTAATGCCGATCAAAATTTAAAACTGGCGAATACTTATCGCCTCCAGACTCTACCCACGATCGTTCTGATTGAAAACGGCAAGGTAGTTCACCGCATTGATAGCTTTCAAGGGCGGGATGATTTACGCATGGCATTAGAAAAAATTATGGTAAGTTATTTGCCAAATTCTGCCTGAAGTTGGAGATAGCTGCTCCTATCCAAGATAAATAGGACTGACGCAGAGATCCCCTTTACATCCGCCGATAAAGCAGGGAATTGTCCGGTTCCCCGTTTTCAAGGGGGGTTCGGGGGATCTCGGTTTCAAGCTTTCAGTGCGTAAATCATGATAAATTTTTTTGCTGCTTGTAACTTTTCAACCTGAATGCAACGTTTTACCCGTTCTTAAACCCACCGATTCTCTCTATCGGTGGGTTTAATTTTTGGCTGACAGGTTTCTGGCTGTCTAAACTGTTAGTTATAAATACTTTAGAGACCGTCTGTGTCACAATGTAAACGGTCTTACCAAGTTAGTGAAGAAATATAAAGTAGGCGTCAGTGATGGAACTGCTCTATCAGTATGCCTGGATCATCCCAGTCCTGCCGCTAGCTGGGGCGATGCTGGTTGGTCTGGGACTAATCTCGATTAATCGATTTACCAACAGTCTGCGGCAGTTCAACGCCGTGGTTATAGTCTCCCTGCTAGGGGCGGCGATGAGTTTCTCCTTGGCGTTGCTCTGGAGTCAAATTCAAGGTCATGCTACCTATACTCGTAGCCTGGAGTGGGCAGCCGCGGGAAATTTTCACCTGAATATGGGCTACACGATTGACCACTTGACGGCCCTGATGCTGGTCATCGTGACGACAGTTGCCTTCCTGGTGATGATTTACACCGATGGCTACATGGCTCACGATCCGGGGTATGTGCGCTTCTATGCCTATCTGAGCCTGTTTAGTTCCTCCATGTTGGGTTTGGTGGTCAGCCCCAACTTGGTACAGGTTTATATTTTCTGGGAACTGGTCGGTATGTGTTCTTACCTACTGATCGGATTCTGGTATGACCGGAAGGCAGCAGCCGATGCTTGCCAAAAGGCTTTTGTCGTCAACCGCGTCGGCGACTTCGGGCTGTTGTTAGGGATGCTGGGGCTGTACTGGGCGACGGGCAGCTTTGAATTCGACGTGATAGGCGATCGCTTGCAAGCATTTGTCGCATCAGGCTACCTAAGTACCGGCCTTGCGGCTCTGTTTGCCATCTTAGTGTTTATGGGACCAGTGGCAAAATCTGCTCAGTTCCCGTTGCACGTCTGGCTACCAGATGCGATGGAAGGCCCTACCCCCATCAGCGCCCTGATTCACGCGGCAACGATGGTGGCTGCGGGCGTCTTCCTAATTGCGCGGATGTATCCCGTGTTTGAAGGCATCCCAGTGGCAATGAACGTGATTGCCTGGACGGGTGCCTTTACTGCATTTTTGGGGGCAACCATTGCCATTACCCAAAACGACATCAAGAAAGGTCTCGCTTATTCCACCATGTCCCAGCTGGGCTACATGGTAATGGCAATGGGCGTCGGTGCCTATACTGCTGGTCTGTTCCACCTGATGACACACGCCTACTTCAAGGCGATGCTGTTTTTAGGTTCTGGTTCTGTGATTCACGGCATGGAATCAGTCGTGGGTCACGATCCCGCCTTGGCTCAGGATATGCGGATGATGGGCGGACTGCGGAAGTATATGCCGATTACCTCCCTCACCTTTTTGATCGGAACTCTGGCAATTAGTGGAATTCCGCCTTTTGCTGGCTTTTGGTCGAAAGACGAAATTCTAGGGAGTGCTTTTGGGGCAAATCCGGCGCTGTGGTTCGTCGGTTGGCTGACGGCGGGAATGACTGCTTTCTATATGTTCCGGATGTATTTCCGGACGTTTGAGGGCAAATTCCGAGGGCATGAATCAGGCATCAAGCAGGAACTACTAGGGGCGACTAAATCTCCCCAGGTTGAATTTGCTTTTGGCCCTGGGGCGATGGATACCAGAGAGTTATCCTCCAAAGCCCATGACAGCCATGATGACCACGGTCATAGCGAGTATCCGCACGAGTCGCCGCTGACGATGACGCTGCCCCTGATTGTTCTGGCGGTGCCGTCGATGCTGATTGGTTTGGTTGGGACGCCTTTCCACAATTATTTTGAGGAATTCATTCACGCCCCCGGCGAACCGCTGACTGAGGTGCTGGAAAAAGCCACTGAGTTTGATTTGACAGAATTTCTGATCATGGGGGGTAATTCGGTCGGAATTGCCTTGATTGGAATTACGCTGGCTTCTCTGATGTACTTGAGAGGCAAGATCGATCCCGCTGCGATCGCTGCTAAAATCCCCTTCTTTTACAAGCTGTCGCTCAACAAGTGGTATTTCGACGAAATCTATGACACCCTCTTCGTTCAAGGGTGCCGTCGCTTAGCGCGACAAGTCATGGAAGTGGATTTCCGCGTGGTTGATGGCGCAGTCAACTTCACCGGCTTAGCGACGCTGTTGAGTGGTGAAAGTCTGAAATACTTTGAAACTGGTCGCGTCCAATTCTATGCCCTGATTGTGTTTGGGGCGGTGCTAGTGGGCGTGATTGTCTTTGGTGTGACTTAAATTTAGAAACCGCTCGCTGTGTGTTTCTATCCGCTGTCAACAAAAGATAAAAGGAAAAAGCTGAAAACTTTTTCCTTTTTCCTTTTTAAGTACACTTACTCATAGCTGACAGCTAAACCTTGTTGCTCACGATTTGATATCTCATGAATACAGCTAATTTTCCTTGGCTGACTTTTATCATCCTGTTCCCCATCGCGGCATCCCTGTTGCTTCCGTTGATACCAGATAAAGATGGTAAGACGGTACGCTGGTACGCCCTCATTATTGGGCTGATTGATTTCGTGGTGATGGTTTATGCCTTCTATACTCAGTACGACTTTTCTAATCCCGGTCTGCAACTGGTGGAAAGTTACTCCTGGGTACCCCAAATCGACTTAAGGTGGTCGGTGGGCGTAGATGGCTTATCAATGCCGCTAGTCTTGCTCACCGGCTTTATCACCACCCTGGCGACTTTGGCAGCGTGGCCCGTGACGTTTAAGCCGAAGCTGTTTTACTTTTTGCTCCTGGCGATGTACGGCGGTCAGATTGCAGTGTTTGCGGTCCAGGATATGCTGTTGTTTTTCCTGGTGTGGGAACTGGAACTGATTCCGGTGTACCTGCTGCTGGCAATTTGGGGCGGTAAGAAGCGTTTGTACGCGGCTACCAAGTTCATTCTTTATACGGCTGGCGGGTCGCTGTTCATTTTAGTAGCCGCCTTGGCGATGGCGTTCTACGGCGATACCGTGACGTTTGATATGAGGGCGATCGCTGCCAAGGATTACCCCCTAACTTTCCAACTCTGGATCTATGCAGGGTTTCTGATTGCCTACGGCGTCAAGTTGCCGATTATTCCCCTGCATACTTGGCTACCAGATGCTCACGGCGAAGCGACTGCACCTGTGCATATGTTGCTAGCGGGAATTCTTCTGAAGATGGGCGGTTATGCTCTGATTCGGATGAATGCCCAGATGCTACCCGATGCTCATGCCGTGTTCGCGCCCGTTTTGGTAATTTTGGGCGTTACCAACATCATCTACGCCGCCCTAACCTCGTTTGCCCAGCGTAATCTGAAACGGAAAATCGCTTATTCCTCGATTTCCCACATGGGATTTGTGCTGATTGGAATTGCCACGTTTACTGACTTGGGTTTGAGCGGTGCAGTGCTGCAAATGGTTTCCCACGGTTTGATTGGGGCAAGCTTGTTCTTCCTTGTGGGAGCCACTTATGACCGCACCCACACCCTGATGCTGGATGAAATGGGCGGCGTCGGGCTGAGGATGAAAAAGATGTTTGCCATGTGGACGACTTGTGCCCTCGCGTCATTAGCATTGCCAGGGATGAGCGGATTTGTGGCAGAGATAATGGTGTTTGTCGGCTTTGCGACCAGCGATGCTTATAACCCCACTTTCAAGGTCGTGGTGGTCTTTCTAGCCGCCGTTGGCGTGATTCTGACCCCCATCTACCTACTCTCGATGCTGCGGGAAATTTGCTACGGGCCGGAGAATAAGGAATTAGTGGAACACGAAGCCTTGATCGATGCGGAACCACGAGAGGTGTTCATCATCGCCTGTCTGTTGGTGCCGATTATTGGCATTGGCTTGTACCCCAAAATCCTGACTCAAATTTACGACGCAACCACTTTGCAGCTGACGGAGCGACTGCGAGGTTCAGTTCCGACGCTGGCGAGTGGGCGACAGGTTCCGACCCAAGCACAGGCGGATATTCCCCTGTTGTCGTTGCGGGCACCAGAAATCGGCAATCGCTAGAGAATTCAAAGGTGAAAAATCGCAAAAATTTTCTTGAGGTTTGAATTTTCAGCTTGCTAAATTTTCATAATCAATAATCCTTTTTGGGGCGGAATTAAATATCCGCCCTTTTTGTTAAAAATTACGAATTCATCGGCAATAGTATCAAATGTGTGATGGCGGATGCAGGGGAATTTCTATCAGAAATTGCGCCCCCTGACCGGGCGCTGAAATACATTTGAGTTGACCGCCGTGTTTTTCGACCACAATTTGATAGCTAATCGACAACCCAAGCCCTGTGCCAATACCGACAGGCTTAGTTGTGAAGAAAGGATCGAAAAGTCGCTTTCTGACTTCCTCTGCCATTCCTGGCCCATTGTCGGAAATCTTGATTACGACTCGGTTATTTGTCAACACGTCGGTACGAATCCGAATGATACTGGTGTCGGCTTTGATTTGTTCAAGCGATCGCTTTTTATTGGACTCATCCAAAGCATCAACTGCATTGGTGAGAAGATTCATAAATACTTGGTTGAGCTGCCCTGGATAGCACTCTACTTTAGGTAGGTTGCCATATTCTTTGATTAGCTGGATAGGGGGATGATCTGGTTTGGATTTGAAGCGGTTTTGCAGAATTAGGAGCGTACTTTCGATGCCTTCATGAATATCTACCAGTTTCATCTCGGCTTCGTCAAGGCGGGAGAAATTGCGTAAGCTACGCACAATCTCACAAATGCGCTCTGCCCCCACATTCATTGAAGAAAGTAATTTAGGCAAGTCCTTGATGAGAAAATCTAGGTCAATCGCGGCAATTTCGTCTTGAATTTCTGGCGTTGGATGGGGATATTGCTGTTGATATAGTTGCAGCAACCCAAGAATGTCTCGCGTGTATTCGCTCGCTGGGGCTAAATTTCCGTAGATGAAGTTAACGGAATTATTGATTTCATGCGCGACTCCAGCCACTAACTGACCCAAACTGGACATTTTTTCACTTTGAACCAGTTGAGACTGAGTACGTTGGAGTTCCTGAAGCGTGGTTTCGAGCCGGGTGGCGTGCGCTTGCGCGATCGCTGCGGCTTCACGAGTTTGAGTATAAAGTTCTGCTTGGTTAATCGCGATCGCGACTTGGTCGCAAACCGCCGAAAGCAGTTCCACTTCATCGTCATGCCAAGTTCGAGGACTGCTAAATTGACCGCAGGCAACTACACCAAGTTCGCCCGTGCGAGTCATTATCGGAAAATTTAGTATAGAAACGTACCCCAGCGATTGGAAGAACTGCCGTGAATTGGGGTCGGTTAACGCTTCAATATTATCCAAATGGATGATTTCTCGGTTTAAGAGTTGTCTTACTTGAAAACTGGTCGGTTCCTCTGGATAGCAACCCAGAAAGCTAGGCAAATTGTCTACCTTCGCTTCATGCAATATCTCCCAACTTGCCGATTCACCATTGGGACGATACCACATGAAAAGGCACTGCTCAATTTGCAGCAGCCTGCGGATTTCCTGCACGGCTGTTTCCAAGATGGTATTGAGATCCAGCGAACTGCGAATTTGACTAGCAAGACGATTGAGTAGTTCTTCTCGCTGCGCGAGTTCTCGGAACCGAGCTTCTGATTGCCGCAACGCTTCCTCCACCTGCTTGAGAGCGCTGATATTACTTCCGGTGCCGATAATTCGATAGATCCGACCCGCAGCATCCCGCAGTGGAGTTAAAGTCGTTAGCCAATAAGTGTCTACACCCTGCAAGGGAATGCAATCCTCGTAAAAAGTACATTCTCCTGCGACGAGACATTTTGTATATCTCTCATGCAAAGAATTACCTAACTCTAAACCAAATAGTTCATGGGGAGTTTTGCCCATCGCTTGGGCACTACTGATGCCAGTAACCATCGCTATCGGTCGATTCCAGCTAAGGTAGCGAAAAACCCCTTGGGCGTCCACATCTAAAACAAAGATGGCGTTTTCCACGCCCTCGTAGATGGAATGGAAAAAGTCCTCACTTTGGATCATCTCTGCCGACAGGATCAATCCACCCCTTTCCCCGCTAGGGTGCTTCCAAGGATGCAGGCTCCACTTTATCGGCACCGAGGAACCGTCAGGGCAAACAAAGCTACTTTCCTGGTACTCTTCTACACTCGCCCCAGTTAAAACTAGCTCAGCCTTGTGCCGCCATTGGTCGGGAAGGTGAGGAAAAACTTCGTAATGCGATCGCCCAATCAGATTTTGCTCATCTAGCCCGTAATCGATTAGCCACTGACGAGAAGCGAGCAAGTAACGCATCTGGCGATCGCACATCGCTACGGCAGCAGGTGTATGTTGCAAAAATAGCCCAAACAGCTCTAAATTGTCTGAGGCGTTCATAGGTCGGCAAAGGCTCTTTTTATAATGGCATTCAAATTTAGAGGTTTTTAGGGTTAAATGCTGTAAACATTGCAATATTCAATTATTTAAACACTTAATTTAAGGCATCCACTCTAGTACAATGCCAACCCGGCTATCTTTGCGTTGTCTTGCATTTTGCTTCTCAATGTCTGTCGATAAGCGCAGATTGCGGGTAAAGGCATAGCCGACAGAAAGCTTTGTAATTCCGACTTCTTCATTCGTTGCAGGAGCAACCCAACTCTGAGTTAAGGAGATATCGGCTGCACCAGTACGAGATAAAACGAACATCAGCTTCGCACCCACATGTAAGCCATCTGTTGAGTATCGGTCAGTTTCTAAATGCCGATAGCCTACCAGGGGTGCGATGTTGATGTAGCTGCCCAAGGGAACTACATAGTATCGTAAATCTGCTCCATAAGCCTCGCGCTGACCCTTGAACGCAGTTTGATAATCCCCACTGACGGTTAAGCCGGTGCGACCAATAAACACGTCCTCCACGCCAATATTAACTCCCCCGGCTTGCCCAGATGAAGGAAACTGGGAGTAGCCGAGGCGCACCCTAGTCCGAAAGCTGGGGTCATTGCGAATTTCTTCTAACACATTCGGCACGTCTCGCCGCCAACGCTGCAAAACCGGGCTATTTTCAATCATTTCTGGACTTAAATCTAAATCGCTAGCCTCTGGCTTGGACGTTCCTGGCGGCTGGGTTTGAGTCTGGGTTTGAGCCTGCGTAGGCGAGATCCTCAAAATCAGAGAAGTACCGATTGCGAACAGGATAGAGTCTCGCGCAAAGGCGCAAAGGCGCAAAGAAAGGCAAGTGAGCGTCTGTGCATCTACCGGGCTGAGGCGCGAGATGCCAAAGGTCTTCGTCATTGAGGTTGCGTCAGTTTTATATTTATGAAGAATTTTGATAAGGATAAAAAAAGTGGCTCTGCTTAGTACAGAACCACTTTAGTTGAGGGAAGATGCTCAAAATTAGCGGGCTTTACCTTGCACGGCTGTCATGTCAATCGGCTTGATTAGGTACAAGCGCAGCAGCTGCCAAGCATTAGAAGCATAAAGGGGTAGCTTCTGGAACAATTGCAGGAATTTGGGGGTGTTGGAGGTTGCGATCGCACCCAGCTTCTCATTATTTTTGATGCACACTTCTAAGCGGTCGTAAAATTCTGGCTTCTCTACATCCAGAATTACTGGGAATACCCGTCCTGCGGTTTCGTTGGTCTTTTTAATCACGTGAATGTCATATTCCCGTGCGTCCAGACCAAGTGTGGCATAGAATTTGGAACGCTGGATGTCGTTGAGATACATCGTCGCAAACACCGACAGCAGGAAGAAGCGACACCACAGCTTTGCTTTCCAATCATTCAAGAATTGGGGCTGCGCTCTCATTACGGCGTCGAAGAAGTCACCGTGCCGATTTTCATCCTGGCACCAGTTTTCAAAGAAGCGGAAGATGGGATAAACGCGGTTTTCGGGATGTGCTTCTAGGTGCCGGTAAATGGTGATATACCGCCAGTAACCAATCTTCTCGGACAGATAGGTCGCATAGAAGATGAATTTCGGCTTAAAGAAGGTGTATTTGTGATTCTTGGTCAGAAATCCCAAATCTAGTGACATATTGAAGTCTGACATTGCCTTATTCAGGAAGCCAGCATGACGAGCTTCATCCCGCGACATTAAGTTAAAGCCTTCTGCCAGAAGCGGGTTTTTGTCCTTCAATCGGCGTCCGAGTTCTTTGTAGAGTAGGAATCCGGAGAATTCTGCTGTACAGGAACGCTCTAGAAATTCAATAAATAACTGGCGCGTCTCCCCATCAATATGATCCCAGGATTGGTCAAACTCGGCATCCCGCACGAAGTGGTGACGGTTGTAGTCAGCGCGGAATTCTTCCATCAGCGCCTTGAGTTCATCTTCATTTGGCGACAGATCCATCTTCGCCATTTCATCAAAGTCGGTGGTGTAGAACCGGGGCGTCAGTAGGGTTTCTTTCGCAGGTACTTTCACCCCAGGTCTTAATTCTTCAAAGCTGGGTTTTTTGAGGGAATCCACCATATTCTTTGTCTCTCTTGTTTCTCTTATTATTATGATTCCGTCGCTTTCACTCAAAGGCTTGCGTTCCAGTCTACCAATCTACACGAGAGCGATCGCACTTGTTACGTTAAGACTTACTACACGCTGTCAAGTTTTGTGACATCTTCAGAGTTCTTGCTGCTCAATTCCTAGGTGCAAGAGTGAAGAACAAAATCCTATGATTGAAGTTAGGACATCTGAAGCGCTAGGAATCTTATGAAGAACGTCTCGACTGCCTATGTTCTTTGGCTAGCCTGTTTTTTGTCCCCACCGATAGCGGGGATGCATCGCCTGTACAATGGCAAGATTGGCACGGGGCTGCTGTGGCTGTTTACGTGGGGTTTGTTTGGGGTCGGACAGTTCGTGGATTTATTTCTGATTCCCGGCATGGTGGAAGAACATAACGCCAAGCTGCAAGACCGCTTGGGAGTATCCTCCACGGGCGTACCTCTATCGCCACCTGCGATCGCGCTTACCAAACAAGAGCTTACCCGCGATCAACTAATGGTTAAACTTGTGAAAGCCGCTGCTGCTAGAGGTGGCAAACTTTCCGTTACCCAAGCGGTGATGGATACAGGTGTAAGTTTTGCCAAGGCAGAAGCCACTTTGAAAGAAATGCTCAAAAGTGGCTACGTTATGGTTGATAATCACCCAGAAACTGGCATTGTCATTTATGAATTTATCGAGTTGTAATGGCTCATTAGTCATTAGTAATTATCTAATGACTAATGAAATTCACCTTTCCCGACTAATTTCTTTCCAGCCACTTTTGAGCATTCAACCGCTGCGTCACGCCAAACACCATTAAATCCAGCGTGATCTTGCGCTCATCGCACAAAAAAGGCTCAATGATACTGGGTTTAGAGCCTTCAAAACAGGAAAAAGCTCTTTGTTTTTGAATGTCTTCTTCGGGAAAATAAAGGTTAAAGTTCCGCTTTCCTCCTTGCCAGCTCCCGTTGACTTGCCAGCATTCTGAGATTTCTTGAAGCGGCTTCTTGTCAAATTTCAGCTCTAAATTTTTGACGCCCTTTTTTTCAAGTGCTGTTTTCAAAGCTGGTAAATAGTCTTGTTGAATAAACTCAACAAAAGGCTTGTCTTCTACCGCAGGTGCCTTCTCTTTTTTAGCCGCTTTAGCAGCTGGCTTATCCCCTTCTGGCGACTCGTCCTTTTTAGCAGCTTTGGCACCTGCTGGCTTATCTGCTTTAGCAGCTTTGGCACCCGTTGGCTTATCCTCTTTAGATGCTTGAGCGGTTTTTTTAACATCTGGTTGAACCTGAGCCGAGTCATCTGGGGTTGATGCCTCTGTCGAAGATTTTTCTCCAGTCGCATTCGGATTCACCTCCGGATTCACAGCTTCTGGAGCGGGTGCGTTTGCTGTAGGAATGTCGGTTGCTACGTCAGAATCCGTACTGGGAGCATTTTCTTCAGAAACACTAGGAGCCTGCTTGTCAACAGTGCTAGGAGCCACCTCTCCGGCGTCATTGTGATTCGTTTCTTCTGCCATTGGACTTATCCGCAAGTTGGTGATTTTTTTGAATGTATGCAGTATGGATGAAAATAGGATTAACAATCCCGATTCGAGATTGAAATCCTTTACTGCTCATCCTAGCTTGGAATCAGCCTCCCGCCTGCGCTGCCACAATGCTTACCTCATCACCTTCGCTCAGCGGTGTCTGAGTGCCATGCAAAAAGCGGATGTCTTCGCTGTTGACGTAGAAATTCACAAATCTGCGGGGTTCGCCCTTTTCATCGCACAAACGCACTTTGATGCCAGGATAGCTTTGCTCCAAGGATTCGAGCAGTTCACCAATCGTACTGCCGCTGCCTTCAATGGTGGCTTGATTGTTTGTAAGCTTCTGGAGAGGAGTCGGAACGAGAACTTTGACTGTCATAGTTAAAGATTATTCAGTAGTCATTCATGCGTAGTCACGAGCGATGAGTCATTAGCAACCCCGGAGGGACTAATGACTCATCGCAAAAAGCTGGTAGCAGTTATTAAACCAGAACTTGCTGCCAGTCGAGGCGTTCGAGTGTCCGAGAGCGCTCTAATGCCCGCTCGAAACTATCCAGCTTCGCCTCAATTGTCAGGGGTTCCCCGATGTATCCTTGCACCGCTTCTTGGGTTTTCAGTCCGTTGCCGGTAATGTAAACAACGGTCGTTTCTTCGGGATCAATTTTACCCGCTTCTACCAATTTTTTCAGCACGGCGATGGTAGTGCCACCAGCGGTTTCGGTAAAGATGCCTTCGGTTTCAGCTAATAGCTTGATGCCTTCAACAATTTCAGTATCGTTGACTGATTCAATGTTACCGCCGGTTTTCTTGGCGACTTCCAGCGCATAAACTCCGTCTGCTGGGTTGCCAATCGCGATTGATTTGGCAATGGTGTTCGGCTTCACGGGGGTTACGAAGTCGCGCCCTTCCCGATGAGCTTGGGCAATGGGAGAACAACCTTCAGCTTGGGCACCGCTGAAACGGACGCTCTTATCAGCTACTAGTCCAACGTTGATAAATTCTTGGAATCCTTTGTAGATTTTGGTGAACAGAGAGCCAGATGCCAGAGGAGCGACGATATGATCCGGCAGTTTCCAGCCTAGCTGTTCTGCTACTTCGTAGCCGAGGGTTTTTGAACCTTCCGAGTAGTAGGGACGGAGGTTAATATTGACAAATCCCCAACCTTGTGTATTAGCGACTTCGCAGCAGAGACGGTTCACTTGGTCGTAGTTGCCCTGAACTGCCATGACGGTGGGACCGTAGATGAGTGTACCTAGAACTTTACCGGCTTCCAGGTCGGCGGGGATGAAGACGCAGCAGTCTAAACCGGCGTAGGCCGCGATCGCTGCTGTAGAATTCGCTAAATTACCCGTACTGGCGCAGGATACCGTCGTAAATCCTAATTCCTGCGCTCTTGTTAAAGCGACCGACACCACCCGATCTTTAAAGCTCAGGGTAGGCATATTGACGGCATCGTTTTTAATATAAAGATTTTTAATACCCAGACGGCGAGCTAAGCGATTAGCTTTTACCAAGGGGGTCATGCCAGTTCCCACGTCAATCGGCTTTTCTGTGGCGACGGGCAAGAAGGAACGATAGCGCCAAATTGAGTTAGGCCCTGCCTGAATGCTTTCACGAGTGACGGTGCGGCGCAGAACATCGTAATCGTAGGTTACTTCCAGAGGGCCAAAACAAAACTCACAGACATGAGTTGCCTTGAGTTCGTATTCGGTGCCGCATTCTTTACACTTCAGTGCCGTAAAGGTTGCCGTTGTTGACTGGGTTGCCTGGGTCATGGGTATTTACACTCTAATCGTCCGTCATCGCTCGGTTGATACTAACACAGGCAAAAATACCCGTCAAATATATCCGACTCTTTTAGTCGGGTTTAAATGTTATTTACGATACAAAATTTAGCCCTCAGTCTGAAGACCGGGGCGATCGCATTCCAAGCTTGCGGTCGCGAATTTAGGAAAAAGAGGGAATTGAAGCGGATTTGGGATGAAAAAACCGAATTTCTGGCGTTTAACTTTTGTCTTTCCTAGCCACCGCTAACAGGGGGAATCAGCACGACTTCATCCCCATCATGCAGAATCGTGTCTGGCTCGACGAATTGAAAATTAACGCCAAAGCGAGTAACTTGACGCCATTTGTCAAGTTCTGGATGTTCGGAAGCAAATTTATCTAATATCGCTGAAACATCTGTATTTGGAGGGATTTTCAGCACCAGTTCCGAAATGCCATAGGCTTCTTGATAGGCAGCGAATAATTTGACAGTAATCGCGATCGCTTCAGTGGACATAGGAACTGATGCTAGAGGTGGCTGGCATTAGATTAGCGCGATCGCCGACCATCTGCTTTATGAATGCCCCCTAATCCAAAAAGCGATCGCACCCAAGAAAGGGAGAAATCGGAGCTTTTGGCTTGTTCAACATCTACATCAGATGCACTCTCTTCGAGGTTTTCGGCGTTTTCTGCGGAAGGGAGAGAATTTACCATGTTCAAGGAATCTTGTTGCACCGCCGCCAATGCTTGACCCACCGCCACGATAATCTGAGGTGCTAACTTAGCTTTAGCCCGTTGCTGTTGTAGATACCATCCTCTGGGACTGGTCGCATACAGGGCTGGCAGACGATTCAGGGCGTAAGCGATCGCATGGGCTGGATTGATATAGTTGACCAACTTTGGCGGTAACTGCTGAAGTTGTCGGTGTACTTCCTGAGCAACTAACAGTTCCATGACATTGCAGTAGGTTAGAACTTGATTCGGTTGCATAATCTTCTTAAAGACTGAGCTGGCGATCTCTGTAAAGAAGGACAGACGTTAAAGAAGGCGATCTCGCGCGTTATCCTCTTAGATTGCCAAAGACGCTTTCGCTTGACGGCTCACTTTTTTGCTGACTCTTTGGCTCAGTTTTCAGGGTACGGCTGCGATCGCTACACCGAAAGGTGAGCCAGAATAAGCGAGAATTGTGGTAAAGAGCTTAACTATGGCGGGGTCTCTCAGAGCATCTGCACGGGGACTAGAAAGCGTTGATAAAGCCCGAAAAAGGAAAGGTTGGACAAAAACAATGACCGTTTCTTGGTGGCAGGCTGCCCTAACGACCCAGGCAACCTTGAAACGGTTTTGGCAGAAAAAACCCATTCAGCAAGAGACCTTTATTAATATTTGCCAAGCTGTCGGGATCGACAACTGGAAGGAAATTGTTGATTCAGGTGCAGTTGAAGAAGTAGAAGCGCGTGAAATTCCTATACTCGATTGGGGTGAAGCGCCTGATGTCTCTGGTTTCTATGGGCGCACAGAAGAACTGGCTGTGCTTGAGAAATGGATTGTCACTGATAGTTGCCACCTAGTAACCCTGTTCGGCATGGGGGGAATTGGTAAAACAGCACTATCCGTGATGCTAGCCGAGCAAATTCAGAATGAATTTGATTATTTCATCTGGCGATCGCTCCGTTCTGCCCCATCAGTCGAAGACCTGCTCGCAGACTTGCTCCGATGCCTCTCCAACGAGCAATCAACTGATTTACCAACCGATTTACCAAAAGATATTGGTCGCCGAATTTCCCAGTTAATCTCCCAGCTAATTGAGTCTCTGCGATTTCCCAAAGGAACAAACCCTTCCACAGGTTCCCATCGATGTCTGCTGATTTTGGATGAAGTCGAAACGATTCTAGGTGCTGGTCAAGCAACTGGGTATTATCGAGAAGGGTATGAAGGCTATGGCGAACTATTCAGACGAGTGGGAAGAGAGCGCCACAACAGCTGCTTAATGCTAATCGGTCGAGAGCAACCGAATGAAATTGCATTAATCCAGGGAGAAACTCCAAGCGTTCGTTCATTACTGCTGTCCGATCTCAATGATACAGACGCTTGGCAAATATTTAGAGCCAAAGGTTTGTCAGACGAGAACCACTGGAAAAGCCTTTTTCAAATCTATCGAGGGAATCCCTTAATCTTAAATATTATTGCCAGTTATATAAAAGACTCATTTGCTGGTAAAGTTTCTGATTTCTTAAAGCTAGAAACAATATTTTTAGGCGATATTCATCTAATTTTAGATACTTCCTGGCAACGGCTATCAAATTTTCAAAAAGAAATTATGTTTAAGTTAGCGGCTAATCTCAACCCCAGCTCTATCTTTAAATTAAAAGAAGAAATCAATCTAACGGTTTCAACTTCTGAAATCATGGAAGCGATTCAAGCATTAGAACGTCGTTCGTTGATAGAAAAGCAAATCGAAGGGAATGAAGTTATTTATACGCTTCAGCCAGTTGTGAGAAGGTATGCTAAAAGAAAAATTGCTAAGCGAACGGTTGAACAATAAAGTTATTTTCCGAGAGGAAGTTATAATTCTATAACATTCCCACTCAAATCGGGATAGTGTGTTTGCCGTGAGTTATTGCATCAATCCTAACTGCCGCAATTTCAACGAACCTGGTAATCAAAGCACTTGTCCTGACTGTGGCTGCGAAAGTTTAGTAGAAGGGCGCTATCGGGTCATCCAACGTTTGGGCAAAGGAGGCTTTGGCCAAACCTTTGAGGTGGAGGACGTGCGTCGGGAAGGTATAAAAAAAGTCCTAAAAATTTTGCTCACTGATTATGAGAAGGCAATCTGCCTATTCCAGCGGGAAGCCGAAGTTCTAAAGAAGCTGAATCATCAAGGGATTCCCAAAGTGGAGGCAGATGGATACTTCCAGTTATGTCATCTAAAGAGCGAAAAGCCCTTGCACTGCTTGGTGATGGAGAAAATTGAGGGGATCAACTTAAAAGAATGGTTGAGCAGCCGGAACCATCAACCCATCAGCCAAAAGCAAGCGATCGCCTGGTTGAAACAACTGGCAGAAATCTTACAGCAAGTGCATCAAAGCAACTATTTTCACCGGGATATTAAGCCGTCTAACATTATGCTGCGACCTGATAATCAACTGGTGTTGATTGATTTTGGCGCAGTCCGCGAAGCCACGGAAACCTACTTACACAAGTTAGCCGGAAGAGATGGCACAGCAATAATTTCCCACGGCTATACACCCCCAGAACAAGCCGATGGTAGAGCTGTTTCCAAATCTGATTTCTATGCTTTAGGACGCACCTTCGTTCATTTGCTGACAGGCATACATCCCCATGACCTTCCTGAAAACCCCCAAACAGGTCAGTTGAATTGGCGAAACAGTGCCCCACAGATTTCACTAGAGTTGGCAACTTTAATTAATGACCTGATGGCTCCTTTCGCAGGGAATCGACCTGAAAATGCCCAAGAAATTGTGCAACGTTTAGAGGAAATTGAGACACAAATCAACAATCATCGGCGGACACGATCTCCCGACGACACGCTTACTTTGCTTCCTGAAGGCAATTGTTCAGACGAAGAAGTTACCAGGAGTATCAACTCAGGCAATTTAAGGCTTGTACTCATTTGGGTCGTGAGTGCAATTCTCTTGACAGGACTCGGAATAATTATTTATGCGCTCGTGAAACCGCCGAAGGCTTGTGATTCCAATCTTGCAGACAATGTCAGTTGTGGAGAAGAAGTTTTAGTTCCCAGTTTGAAAGGCGCTCTCAAGCAAAAAGGCGTGCAAAAATTTGCCAGCGGTCAATATGCTGAGGCTGTTGGTTTATTAGAGAAGGCACGGAGCGAACAGCCAAGCGACCCGGAAATTTTGATTTACCTGAATAATGCTCGATTGATGGATAAAAAGGAAAAGGCATACACGATTGCTGTTGCCGCTCCGATAACCAACAATCCAAACAGAGCGTTGGAAATTCTGCGAGGAGCTGCCCAAGTCCAAAATGAAATCAATCAGGGTCAAAGGATTAGTGGTAAAGGGCTGAAAGTAGTCATCGCAGATGATGCCAATAATCCTGCCAAAGCTAAACAAATTGCCGAGTCATTCGTGTTGAAAAAGGACATTTTAGCTGTCATCGGTCACTATGCCAGCGAAGTGACACTGGGAGCGATCGCAATTTATCAACAGCACGGGTTGGTATTAATTTCTCCAGGTAGCACCTCGGAAGACCTCTCAGAGTGGAGCCAAAAGAGCGAACACGTTTTCTTTCGCACTGTACCCAGTAATCGCGTGAATGCCCAGGCTTTGGCTAGCTACATGATCCAAGCCAATCAGCGGACAGCCGCAGTCTTTTACTCTGGCACGAGTAATTACAGCAAATCTATCCGAGATCAATTTCACGTTAGCTTCCCCGCAAGTAGAGGACGGGTAAGAGCAGATTTTGAACTGTGCAAAAAGGACTTCAATGCTGTTGAGGCGATTAACCAAGCACAAGCAAAAGGAGCGACTACGCTTGTCTTTCTTCCGGATGGTCAGACCTGTCCTTTTTCCTTTCAGAATGTCTTAGCGGTCATTAAGGCAAATCAGGGTCGTTATCCGATGGTGGGAGCATGGGCTGTTTACAGTTCTGAGATTCTACAAATCGACTCTAAATATGTAGTCGGTCGCCTAGTAGTAACAGTCCCTTGGCATTCCTTGAGCAGCCCCAATCCAACGTTTCCCAAAGAATCTAAGCAGTTATGGAAAGCGGAAGTGAGTGGGCTGACCGCTACGACTTATGATGCAACTCGTGCGTTAATAACAGCTTTAGCAAAAAAACCTCAACCGAATCGTTCTGATGTGCGGCAGGCTTTATCGGCTCCCGACTTTCGAGCCAATGGTGCAATGGGGATAATTAGTTTTCGCGGTGGAGATCCCAATGAGCCGATCTTTACATTGGTCAAAGTCGTGCCGTCTAAGTGCTCGCTTTATGGTTTTAAGTTTGTACCTGTAGACTATCCCCCAGATAAACTTAAGGAAATAGAGCGCGGTTGCAAAAACTAATCGTACTTATCCGAATGCTCTAGCGGATTCTGACAAATCCAGCCTTTTCAACCAGTTTTTGACCCCGATCTGTTAGCAGTAACTTGGCGTAAGCTTCCCCAGATCGTTGTTCAATTTGTTCGTTTTGTTTAACAATTACTGATAATCGGCGAGTTAGAGGATATTGACCATTCGAGAGGATTACCACTTGTGTAGATCGTTTAATGTCATTCAGCCTCTATTTGAGTTTGCCATTCATCGTCAAATCTTTAACTTTTCAAGTTTTTTAACTATGGTTGTTTTTTTCAACTGAATTAGGCTCGCTATATAAATCAGCTCTAACAGCTTCTCTCCTCTAATTCTTATGAGTTCTCTTCGCCTCAGGGTTTCGTTTTTTATCGGTTCTTTTTTTCAACAGCAACACGAGAATGGCACCAATTGCTAACCCTACACCATGTGCCCAATACCCAACGCCCACGGGATTGACGCCACCGGAAATATTTAAGCTACCGATTCCATAAAACATCTGCTGAATAAACCACCAGAATAGATAAAACAAAGCTGGCAGTTCAATGGGGATAAACACAATTACCAGTGGCAAAATGGTATCAATTTTTGCCTGGGGAAAACTCAGAAAATAGGCTCCGAGGACAGATGCGATCGCGCCATTGGCTCCAATTAATGGCATCGTCAAAGTAGAGTCTAGTAAAACTTGTACTATGCCCGTCAAAATGCCACCCAGCAAATAAAGTAGTAGAAATCGTCGGTGTCCGAGAAGATTCTCTACACTCTTTCCAAAAACAAATAAAAATAGGATGTTTCCTAAAATTTGACCAAAGCTGCTGTGGAGAAACATCGCCCAGAACAGGGAACTGGAGAACATCAGCAAGGCAACCCATGCTGCTGGATTTTCCCCACTGAGGACATCTGAAATCACAGCACTTATTCGGGCAGGAACGATACCCCAGTGTTGGATAAAAGCGCTCAGTTTACCTGCAAACTCTAATTTTAACTCCCACAGAAACAAAGCAACATTGATTCCGATCAGGGCGTAATTAACAATCGGTTTGCTGCGACTGGGGATGTTATCAGCAATAGGAATCATGAGGATTTTAGATTTTAGATTTTAGCTTTTGGGTGAATCATCAATCCACACTCTTGCCCTCAAACTTATCCTAGCTCGCTAAACAAATCCGCCAAAATTACATTGGAAAATAAAAACCCTTCCGGATCGGTTAATCTTAATCGTCCCTTCGGTGGGAGTTTCTGGGCGTCAAGCGCGATCGCTTTCCCGCTTTCGCCGACAATTTCTACCCAACCTTGCTGGTAGTAGGGTTGCAAACACGTCCAAATTTGTTGCAGCGTCTGTTTGCCAAACTGTTCAGCTAAGGTTGATAAACTGAGACCCTCTGCTAGACGCAGCCCCAGCATCAAGGTTTCCAACAATACTTCAGATGTCAATGTTTGAGGACAATCCCACACGCCACCTGCTGTGACTATCTGTTGCACCCATTCGTAATATTCCCGTGTTTTGCGGGGACGGGTGAACCGGCACCCTTGCAAATGACTGGCGGCACCCATGCCAAAGGCATAGTAGGGGCGATTTTCCCAGTAAACTCGATTGTGGCGGCATTGATGACCGGGTTTGGCATAATTAGAAATCTCATAATGCTCATAACCGGCACTGGTGAGAACTTGCTGCGCTAGTCGGTACATCTCGGCAGCCATTTCATCGGTGGGAAGCGGTTTGGCACCGGGTTGATATTGACGCCCAAAGGCAGTAACGGGTTCGACTTGGAGATCGTAGATTGAAATATGAGTGGGCGCGATCGCTACTGCGGTTTCTAGAGATTCCTGCCACTGTTCCAACGTCTGATGGGGCAAACCAGAAATCAAATCTAAGCTAAATTCGGGAACCCCCACTTTGCGGACTAGCTCCACAGCTGCAAAAATATCAGAGACAGAGTGCGATCGCCCGCACACTTGCAATAGTTCTGGCTGAAACGCCTGTACCCCCAGACTGATTCGATTCACTCCAACTGAGCGGTAGCCTTGAAGTTGTTGCGAGTCAAAGGTGCCAGGGTCCATCTCCATCGAAATTTCAGCATCGGTGGCAATACCAAAACCAGCATCAAGTTGAGTCAAAATTTGCTTGAGTTGTTGCACCGATAACAACGAAGGAGTACCACCTCCAAAAAAAACTGTTTTTAGGGAATTTCCTTGTACTGGTGTAACTTCAATTTCTTGGCACAATACCTCAACATACTGCTCAATTGTGCCAGAGTTCTTACCAGTCTTGCGATCCCCTACCACAGACACTGGAAAATCACAGTAAAAGCACCGGCGTCTACAAAATGGAATGTGGAGATAAGCAGAGCTGGGGATACCCAAATTAATATTTTTTGCGTCCGGGATTAAATAATTTAAGACCATATTTGTATCAATACTCAATATAGCGATGAAATCTTTAAATGTTTGATTAACAGTTGTTACTTTACTGAATTGTTGTCAGGGGTTTTCTTCTCTTAGCAAGAATACGTCAAGCCTATACCCCCTCTTGTTTCCTGCCTTTTAGAAGCGACATGATTGGCTAATTTTTCAGAATTGTTCTTTTAATAAATAAAGAGGTGGCTTCATAAAAATAGCTCAAATTGGATTAAATGCTGGTGCTAAATCAATGGTCATCCACAAGAGTGAAGTCAATAACACAAAAGATATAATAAAACAAATGTAAATTTGTATCAGTTCTTGAGAGCCGCTTTCAGGAATTGAAGCAATCATCCCAAATAACTGGAAACCATGCTTGACGCAATCATTATTATTTTATTCATCCTAGCAGCGGCGGGAATCGGGTTCGACGCGATTGAATTACTGCCTAGCGGTGCCCTACATCAAGTCAGCAATCAGGACGCTTTACGCTGGGTCTTCGCCGGGTTTGCCGCCCTGGTTGGGGGCGCTGCCGGTTTGCTCGTGCAGACGACCTATCGACGCTTGGAAAAGAGAGTCCGGGAAATGCCGATCGAGGTCATTTTGACCAGAGCTGTCGGTTTGGTGATTGGCTTATTAGTTGCCAACTTGATGCTGGCACCCGTTTTCTTACTACCAATGCCCTTCGATTTTGCTTTTATTAAGCCTCTTGTTGCCATTTTAGGCAGTGTCATGTTTTCCTACTTGGGAGTGACTTTAGCGGATACCCACGGTCGTTCCTTCTTGAGGCTGATTAGTCCCCACAGCGTGGAAACGATGTTGGTGGCAGAAGGAACCCTCAAACCTGCCTCGACCAAGGTTTTAGACACCAGCTGCATCATCGATGGTCGCATTGAAGAACTGCTAAACACTGGCTTTATCGAAGGTCAAATCCTCGTACCCCAGTTTGTCTTGCAGGAACTGCAACAACTGGCAGATGGTTCCAACGATCTGAAGCGAGTTCGGGGACGGCGAGGGCTAGATATCCTGAACCAGATGAAGGATGCTTACTCAGAACGGATTGTAATCCACTCCGCCGATTACGATGAAATTCCCAAGGTGGATGCGAAGTTAGTCCGGTTGACGCAAGAAATCAACGGCACTTTGCTCACCAACGACTACAACTTGAGTAAGGTTGCTACTTTGCAGAAAGTGCCGGTGCTGAATATTAACGATTTGGCTCAGGCAATTCGGGCAATTTATCTGCCTGGTGATAGCTTGGATATCAAAATTATCAAGGGTGGCAAGGAACCAGCTCAGGGCGTCGGCTACCTGGATGATGGCACAATGGTGGTTGTGGAAGACGGGCGCGACTACATGGGTGGTGAAATCCGAGTGGTTGTAACCAGTGCCTTGCAGACTTCGGCGGGGCGAATGATTTTTGCTCGCCCTCAAGCGTCTGTTGTGGCTTGAGTAGCTTGAAGTGGCGATCGCCACTGGTGGCACCTAGAAAGCCAACAAGCACCACTCTTAAAATCTCACCGCCAAGAAAGTACGCAGAGGTAAATTGCTTCCTCTGCGTACCTTTGCGTTAACCTTGGCGTACCTTTGCGTTAAAAAAGCCTACTCCTGCAAAATAGTTTTAGAGACGATCCGTGTCTTCTTCCTATCTGCTTCCGAAAGTTCTTCACCTGATTGCAAGCGAGTAGCACTGGTTTGGAGAACCGTCGCCCCTCCCTTGTCTCCCATTTGCAGGGCGGTTTTGGCGGCAGTTTGTAACATCGTCGCTGCACCCACGCGATCGCCTTGCTGCAATTTCGCCTCTGCTAACTGAGTTTGTCGGTATTTCGCCAACGCCAAAATAGACTGTTGCACCTGAGGATTGGGTGCGGGTTGGTAACTCCGGACAACATTCGCCTCAACTAAGACTTGTTGAGAAATTAGCCCCATTTTATCCTGGGCGGGATCGTCGTAACGGACTTGCACCTGGGCGATCGCTTGACGCCCTTCCGCTAGCTGGCTGACGTAAAGATTCGCCAAAATGATTCGCGGCACATCTTTCATCAAGTCTCCCAGACGTACCGTATAGCGATCGCCTTCTTGTTGCACCGGCAGTTCAATGGTATCTGGAGCAACTTGGGCGATGGGTTTGAGTTCCGCTAACCGTACCTTCGGCATTAACGAAATTGATAAGTAGGCATTTGTCAACCCCACCGCAGAGATTCGATTAAACAAGCGTCCAAACTCATTGACTGCTTGTTCCGGACGCTCAATATAGGACAGCGTACCGCCACCCGCATCAGCAATTTTTTCCAAAACATCCTGGTTCCAGTGAGCGCCAAATCCCAATGTATTCAACGTCAGGTTGTAGCCAGTCGCCACTTGGGCAAATTTCAGACAGCGGTTGTTGTCGCCATGCTCATTTTCGCCATCTGTTAACAGAAAAGCTTGAGAAACCGTTTCCTTTTTGCCCTTCGCCAGTTCTTCAATTCCCAGTTTTAAACCCTCATCAATCGCCGTACCCCCATCTGCACTGAGCCGATTAATCTGTTTTTTAATATTTTCTGGGTTGTCAATGACTTGGTTGGGGACAAGCACTTTGGCTTTGTGATCGAAGGCGACAACCGAGATGCGATCGCCCGGTGTGAGACGATCCACCAGACCGATCGCTGCCTGTTTCACCGTTTCCAGGGGGCGTCCATTCATCGAGCCACTGTGGTCGAGAATTATGCATAAATTGAGCGGGGCACGATCTTCAAGATCCCCAGCGATCGCAGAAATAGAAATTTCTAGTTGACGCTGGCTACTCGTTTGAGTCGCGTCAATATTCATATCATTCAAAGCAGGCTGTAAACCAACTCTCATAGCACGCTCATTCCTGGCAGAACAAGAAGGGATCGGAGTAACCACAAGACTAAACGCTGACGCTCCGGAAAGGGAACCATAAAATTACCCCAACCGCGACCGGGCTTATTTTCTACAATAGCTTGCAGCCCAACACGGCGGAAGCAGCCAGCCAAAAGATCGCAATTCTTTGCAGAGGAAAACGCGATCGCTGGGGTGGATTTCACCCATCACCTTTCGCAAAAACCGATACTTAAACTCAGGTTTCTCTGTTTAAAAACCCAAAAATTAGAAGCGTTTAAGACCCATTTTCCGGCGTCCCCTCCCAAAAAGCCCGCTGACAGGCGCTAAAGCGACATCAAGCCACCCTCAACCTGACTAAAAGCGGTAAGGGGAGTAAAACTGCTAGAATCCAGTCAGTACGGTGGGGCACACCGGAATTAATGTCAAATTAAAGATAGCACCACTATTGCAGCTTTCCGATACGCCATGAACTCACCCATCCAGGCTGTTCAAGCTCCCTACGGCGGCGATAGCTTCTACCGAACACCGCCACCAGACTTACCGTCCCTGATCTTAAAGGAGCGGATTGTCTATCTGGGAACGCCCTTGGTGCCAGAGGTAACGAAACTAATCATCGCCCAACTGCTGTTTTTGCAGTACGAAGATCCAGAAAAACCGATCAAAATCTACATCAATTCCACCGGCACCTCGCGTTACGACGGCGAACCTGTTGGCTTTGAAACCGAAGCCTTCGCCATCTGCGACACGATGAACTACATCAAGCCGCCCATTCATACCATCTGTATCGGTTCGGCAATGGGAATGGCGGCAATGCTACTCTCTGCTGGGACTAAAGGCTATCGCGCTAGCCTGCGCCATGCCACGATTATCCTGAACCAGACTAAGAGCTACGCTCGCGGTCAGGCGACGGATATTCAAATCCGAGCCAAAGAAGTGCTGGCTAATAAGACAACGATGCTGGATATCCTATCGCGCAATACAGGTCAGACCCCTGAAAAAATTGCCAAGGATATGGATCGACTCTTCTATATGACTCCGGAGCAAGCTGTGGAATATGGCTTGATCGATCGGGTTCTAGAGTCCAAATCAGATTTACCAACACCACTTCCCGCTGGTGTCATCTGAAGAATTAAAAATTAAAAATTAAAAATGAAGACTATTCAAATTTTTAATTTTTAATTTTGCATTTTTAATTCTTTGGATACGAATTTTCACTTTTTACGAACGGAGTTCTACATTATGCCTATTGGCTACCCTAGAGTTCCCTACCGGATGCCAGGGGGACAATATACCGAGTGGATTAACATCTACGATCGCCTTTACCGGGAACGGATTATTTTCATGGGCGAAGATGTTGATGATGAAATGGCTAACCAGATAATTGCCGTGATGCTTTATCTGGATTCGGAAGATCCGGGCAAGGACATCTATCTCTATATCAACTCTCCGGGTGGCGTAGTCACTTCTGGCATGGCGATTTATGACACCATGCAGCACATCAAATCAGATGTGGTGACAATTTGTGTAGGCTTAGCGGCATCAATGGGTTCGTTCCTGCTGACCGCTGGGACAAAAGGTAAGCGTCTCGCTTTGCCTCACTCGCGGATTATGATTCACCAACCTTCTGGTGGTACGCGGGGACAAGCCACAGACATTGAGATTGAAGCGAGAGAGATTCTACGGATTCGTCGCCAGCTGAATGAGATTTATTCTCACCGGACGGGTCAGCCTATTGAGAAAATTGAGAAGGACATGGATCGTGACTTTTTCATGTCTGCTCAAGAAGCGAAGGAATACGGTCTAATTGACCGCGTTATCGAAGAACGTCCGAAGTAATGAGTGATTAGCTGTTAGCTGTTAGCTGCTTGACGGGTGGGTAGTCGCAATTGTAAACTTGGGCTTCCAACAAGATTCTCAGAAGCTAATAGCTAACCGCTAAAAGCGAAGGGCTAGAAATAAACTCCCGACTATCAACAAAGATTAAAGCCTAATCGATAGATGATTCCTCTGATGAACCTCGCAGATTGTTACCGGGTGTTGGGGTTAAGATCAGGGGCATCTTTTGCAGAAATTAAAGCGTCTTACCGACGTTTGGCACGGCAGTATCATCCCGACGCAAATCCTGGCGATCGCCAAACGCAAGATAAATTTATAGAGTTGACGGAGGCTTACAAGTTCCTCCTCAGTGTAGTAGATAAGTCTGAGACGGTTGAGAAAGTATCCAATCCAGAACAGACAGCTGTATCGCCTCCTCAACCTTCCGTCACAAAGGTGACTCGCAAAGAGACGCCAAAAGACACGCCCATTCAAAAACTCCCAGACTTGTCGATAACTGAGCAACAGCTGAAGTGGAGTTCTTATCAGCAGTTGCAGCAGTTACTAAAAAATCGCCGATTTCCCCGCGCGATCGCCCTCATCGAAGGACTCGCCCAACGTCTGCCAGAAGATCCAGAAGTGCGTCAGTGGCAAGCGATCGCTTATCAACGTTGGGGGCGTCAGCTGATCGCTGAAAAGCAACTCGAAAAGGCAAGAATTTATCTAAAAAAAGCCCTGAAAACCGACCCCCACAATCGCTCTCTCTGGGCAGAAGTGGAACGAGATTTTCGCCGTTTAGAGCAGATTTTTTAGCTTTACTTCGCTGCAACCAAATATCTTCAATTGGGTTCTGCTTGGGATTCTTTGGGAGCAAAGCGAATGCAAGTGATTTTCCAGTTGGACTCCTCGAAGCCTTGATTAACCGACTCCAAGGACTCTCTCACCGCTTTTGAGCCATGATAGATAGGTGGCTCCATCTCAAATCAGGGCAATGGGACTGTTGGGACATTTGTCTAGGAGATACTTGAGAAAAGCAATCATGCCCTCAGAATTGCCTGCCTCAGCTGCTTGAATCAGTTACAAGGATATTGCACGCGAGAGTAAGCACCGTTATATAAAGCGACTCCTATAGCAGTCGTATTTGAGTTGTGATGATGCTAGCGGTTCAGATCGCCGACTTCTTAGCGGGGATCTGACCTTCAGGAACAATTTAGGATTGCTATAACAGATAATTTATTAAATAAATATTAATTGTGAAAATCGTTACTCTAGACGCATTTTCGCCCTAGCCTCTCTTAAAAACGGAACCTGAAATCTGGCTGTCTCTACCAAAAATGTAGGTTAACGAGATTCAGATTTTCTTTATAAATGTCCTCTCACCCATCAATAACCGTTTGTTTGGGAAGGGAAGGATTTTATCCAGTGCCTATAACGCTTGATAGCAGATTGTTTTGAGCAATGTTGCAATTGCTTAATCTATGGATAGTTGACGCTCGTATTTATGTTAAGCAGCTTCATAACTTTTTATGATGAAATGCAATGTTTTAAGTGGATATCGTACAAGTTATAGCTCATTGTAAAAATCAGATCGCATACTTTATAAAGACAGAGAAATTTTGCTTTTGAAATGGTTCCTCAAAGGAAATACTTTATGCAACCCTTAAATTCACCAGTTTCAGCCTGTCGCTATTGTCAATTTTATAATCCGATGGGACGACGTGGCGGCTGTTGTCAAACTCTTGGCGTAACCGTTCAAAGTGGATGGCAAGGTTGTCAACTGGGAATTCCTCGGTTTAAAATTCCCTACGAATGTTCCCAAGAAGATTCGCAGAAACGAGTTGAAGCAATTGTAATTTAAAATACAACAGAAAAGAGGAATCTGAAACAGTCTGAAAGTTAGAAAGCCAATTTTTTTTATTTCTCCTTTAATAGCACGCTTCTGTTTGACGGGTTGCCGGAAACTGAAAAAGCAATTTTCTCAATAAGAATCTATGCATTGCAACCCGTCTATAATGGCAAGCCCATGAAAGGAGTTCTTCAATCGTTTAGTTTTTCCCTTTTAAATAGTGCGATCGCTGATTAACCCGTTAATACGGGTTTTTTTGGGTATTATTCCGTACATCGGATAAATGAGCGATCGCTTTCCGATACAAGTCCAAAACCCGCCTGGCCTCTTTGTCTGAAAATCGTTACACTTTCCCCTCTGCCAAGTTTTGTAATTCCTGCTGTAGAAAATTTCCCCATTCCGCTGCAAGGGGAATCTCAGTAAAGGGGATTTTCACCGAAGCGGCTGGTGCAAAGACAAATTCCAGCGAAGCGGCACGACCTTTACTGGGCAGTGCTTCTAAATCAACTGGCTTGTCATCTACTAGCAGCCGAATCGCTTTAACATCCTTTAAGGAAAACGTTTGCACCTCCACTGGACCTTTGCGCGTCGGTTTTCCCCAGGTTAAAGTGCTGTCATTTTGAGCCAACACTGCATAGATATCGTACTTAGATCGCTCAAACTGCTGTGCCCAGACGCGATAAGCTTCAACTTTTTGATACTCATTCCAGCCTTGCCAAGCCAGCCAGATAAACGCTGCCAGTAGGGGCAGCCACAACAGACCTCTTTCCATTGTCGGATTTTCGCTCTTTAACTATTCTGATATCTTGCAGCCTAACAGACGATTGCATCTATCCTTGGTTAGCTCCCCTTCGGCTATCTGCTAAGTATAAATACTGGAGCTAGATTTGCCTAAAACTGTCGAAAGGTTTCTCCAGAAGCTTCCCGATGAGAGTAAATTGCCCAAAGGCTTGAATAAGGCTTTACCAATACTTACCAACAAAGTCCGCCCAGCTCTTTGAGAGGCGCTTCGCGCTTCGGAAACTCAATTTAGTCTGCCTCGCTGGCTTTGTTTCGATAAAAGCTCTCACAACTTCCGCCCCTTTGTCCTGAACGAGGCATTACGCATAAGTCCCAGCTTGTTGTCTTCCTGATGCTTCTCCCGTACAGATGCTCCCTTGGGTTCTCAGTTTGAGGGTGAAGTATTCGTGCCTTGTACAAGTCCCTTCAACCCAAATCTTTCTGCGCCAATGCTTTACCCATACATGATTTCAACAGAGGCGGGTAATGCATCATTCAGCTGAAGAGGGGTAAAAGGGTTGGTGTAGCCGAAACTACCAGTATCGTTAGGTATTTTGGCGCTCATTACGCTGCACCCAGTTTCTAGCTGCGATCGAGATCACAAAGCTGGAAACAGCCAGTCACATTTGGTGAGCCAATCCCATCACTCAAACTTGGGGATTTCAAGCAAATATTTGCAGCAATAATGTCACATTTCACTATAGGTTTTTATCACTAAAGAATCTTAATAAAACCTTCATAATTAAAAACATCGAATTCAACAAACTAAGATGCAATCTCACATTTATCTACCTCAAGTCATTATCGAACAAGTGATTTATCAAATATTTACTATTAGTCGAACTTTTCGTATGGCTCAACCAAAGTTGATGTTAACGTTATCCTCTAAATATTTAATTAATATAAGATTTTAATTGAAAATTGTTTGATATTATTCAGTTCATAGCACTGAATAATATATCTGATCGAAAAAAATAATTTTATCATAATTATTTCAAAACGACAAAAATTTTATGAGTCATCTACTACTAAAAGCTACAGGAATATTCATCTTTATATTTGGGTTACAACTGCTCAATATTCAATTGAACTTTAGCATCAGAACTCCCAATAATACTACACAAAATCAAACCTACGAACCCCCAAATCTAGGATTCTCGGACGATAATAGTCAAGGCGCAGGGACCCGCTAACGACAAGAGAATGCCTCCCTCACCTCAAACTGAGTATTAAATAGACGCTCATCGGCTGAAAACCCACAAGTCCTTCAGTAAGAGTAAAAATAGGGTTCTTTCGCTTCAAGAGAACTTTTGCCACAAGCAGCCTGATTCGTATCGCTTATTACTGCAAACGAGCGGTATTACTCCAACAAACAAAAATTAATAACTAAAAACTAAATACACCACGGGGCAGATGCATGAGTTATCGTGGGGAGAAACTGGCGCTCACAAGACGGGTGAATATGAGAAAGCTTTTGATAGCGTGCTTGTTTTTATTGGGGGTAGGTTTTGCCCTGTTTAACTTCAAAGGACTGGCAGCACAAGGTGAGTTTGACTCGATTGTGCTGGATTTCCGCGAAGACGTACCAGCAGAAGTGGTGCAAGAACAGGTGCGATCGCTTGGCGCTCAGTATAACAGCGAATTTTCCGAGTCAGATCAGTTGTATATCATTAAAGGCGATCGCAACCTGCTGAAAACTCTAAAAAAATCGCCTTTAGCCAAAAAAACCGAATATATTGAACCGAATTATGTCTACAAAGCTCTGGAAGTCCCCAACGACCCAGAGTACAGCAAACAGTGGAACCTACGGAGTATCAACGTAGAATCTGCTTGGGACGAAACCAAAGGCGCAGGGATGACAGTTGCCGTCATTGACACCGGCATCAGTCGCGTTCCGGACCTAAAAGATACCAAGTTTGTCCAAGGCTACGACTTTGTTAACAACCGAGACCAAGCAGACGACGACAACGGGCACGGCACCCACGTTGGTGGTACTGTTGCCCAAGCCACCAATAATGGCTATGGCGTCGCGGGTATTGCTTACGAAGCCAGCCTCATGCCGCTGAAAGTGTTGAGTGCAGAGGGCGGCGGCACCGTTGCCGATATTGCCGAAGCCATCAAATTTGCCGCCGATAACGGTGCTGATGTCATTAACATGAGCTTGGGTGGTGGCGGCGAAAGTCAGGTAATGCAAGAAGCAATTGATTACGCCTACAACAAAGGCGTCGTCATCGTAGCCGCAGCAGGAAACTCTAATGAGAATTCTGCCTCCTACCCAGCTCGATATCCTCACGTTATCGGTGTTTCAGCAATTGATTCTGCCGGTGAAAAAGCCTTTTACTCCAGCTATGGTGCTGGTGTGGATATCTCAGCCCCTGGTGGTGCAATCACCGAAGAAAATCCATCGGGTGGGATTCTGCAAGAGACCATTAGTTATGACGAAAACGGGAAGCTCATCCCCACTTTTGCTGCCTTCCAAGGCACCAGTATGGCGTCTCCCCACGTTGCCGGTGTCGCCGCTTTAGTGAAAGCCTCTGGCGTAACCGAACCGGAGGAAGTATTGGGTGTCCTCAAAAAGTCGGCACGGGTAATTTCAGATGACGCTCTCAACTACTTTGGGGCTGGTCATCTCGATGCCTCTGCGGCTGTAAAACTGGCGGTACGCGGGCAAATTACCTTCCGCGACTTCTTCCGCTGGTTGCGCGATAATGGCTATCTCAATCCTCGCTTCTGGATTGATGGCGGTGCGGTGGCACTGTTACCTAAGATTGCGATGGTATTGGGTTCTTATGTCCTTGCCTGGTTCTTGCGGAATTATTTCCCCTTTGGCTGGAGTTGGTCGCTAACGAGCGGTTTGGTTGCCGGGAGTTCTGGATTATTCTTCCTGCGCGGCTTCTATATCTTCGATCTTCCTCAGTGGCCTTTCCGGATGATGGGCAGTTCGATTCCCGAACTGGGCAATACGATTCAAGGCAGTGGTTTATTGAATCCCATCTTCGCCAGCGTGTTGATTCCTTTTGCATTAATCGCCTTGCTACTGGGACACCGCAGTTGGAAGTGGTTTGCGATCGGCTCGACCTTGGGCGTGGCATCCTGTTTATTAGTGAGTGCCGTAGCAGATCCGGCGATGTTGTGGTTAGGTAATGGCGCGATCGCTAGGCTATTCCTAATTACTAATGCCCTCCTGTGTATCGGACTCGCCTATTTATCCAGCAAAGGAGAAGAGCAAACAGCATGAGCATCAGCGTAGAAGGCACTATCGAACGCAAGGGACTTGGTCCAGGCACCTGGGCGCTAGTCACACAAGAGGGTGAAACCTACGAACTCCACAAAGCTCCAGAAGATTTACGCAAATCGGGACTCAAAGTGAAAGTCAAAGGTGAGGTGCGAAAGGACGTGATGACCTTCGCGATGATTGGCCCGGTTCTAGAAGTTAAATCTTTTGAGGAAGTCAGTTCGGATTAGCCATGAGCGATTAGCGGTTGGTCATTCGTTAACAGCGAATGAGCGATCGCTAATCTGCCTTCTGCTTCTCGTTATTTCTAGCACAGTGGCTCTCCCATCTCGGGGTTGAGGGATGGAAATGTCAAGCAACTTGTGTCAGTTCCCCCCTAACCCGCCTTTGAAGCCGGGAGAAATCCAGAAAGTCTTACACCGCCTAACGAACCGAAAAAAAAATCCCCGGCTCAAACCGGTGAGCCAGGGGATGTCAATCAGGGTGCATCTACCAATCTACTCTTCTAAAGGATTCCTCAACTATCCGGATTAAGTTGGGGTAAATTTAACGATTAAATTAGAATAAATAGAAATTTTCTCTCCCTTTCCCGGAATCCATCAACGGCATCAGCGTTCAAGAAAACGAAACTGCCCTTCATGGAAACTTTAAGTAACTTGAATCTATCTAGGAAGAAAGGGAAACAGTTCCTCCTCCAGGTAAGAAAAGCAGCTAGAAGGTTCTAACTGAAGCAGGAGTGCATAGTAGCAGTGGCTCAGGAATTTCATATCTCTGTAAATCCCTTAGGGGAAAGTAAATATTGGGTGCGGACAGAATGGGTTGCCGCACCGGGTGCCGTCCCATTTGCCGAAGAGCAGGTAACGTGGCAAGTGGAGGATTGGTTAGCTCAGGCGAGGCACCTGATGAATGACCCTTTGCTGATGGCTTTGTCTCCTAGCGATATTTCTCGATCGGGTTCCCCGAACCGAGAAGCCACCCAATCTTCCCTTAACTTGGTGGCGCTGGGGCAGCAGATGTACGATGCTTTGTTCCAAGGAACGCTGCGAGATAGTTGGATGATCGCTCAAGCGATCGCTCAAGATCGGCAAGAAGTATTGCGGCTGCGCTTGGGATTAAAAGATAGTCGCTTACTGAGCTTACCTTGGGAAGTATTGCACGATGGCGATCGCCCGTTGGCAACTGGAACCGATGTTGCCTTCTCCCGCTACCAGATGAGTACAAGGTTGAGAAGTCCCACCGTTTCGTTAGGTTCTGGGTCAAATCAACCGGCGGTGCGAATCTTGATGGCGATCGCTGCCCCCAACGACCAGGAAAGTTTGGCGCTCAAACAAGAAGTCAGCCACCTGCAAGCAGAACTGAGTCACCGTTCCCGGAATGGCTTACCCGAAATTCAACTCACCGTTCTGGAGCAACCCGGTACGGAGCAGCTGACGCACGAGCTGGAACAAGGTCAATATCAAGTTTTCCACTACGCAGGTCATAGCGACCAAGGAGCCTACGGCGGCAATCTCTACCTCGTAAGCCGCCAAACCGGGCTGACGGAGATGTTAAGCGGAGATGACTTAGCGGGGTTGCTCGTCAATAACGGCATCCAGCTCGCAGTGTTTAACTCCTGTCGGGGCGCTCATACCGCCGCTTCAGCTCCCAGCGACGGTGCCGCAGAGGGAAATTTGGCAGAAGCGCTGGTCAAACGCGGCATCAAGAGCGTGCTGGCGATGGCAGAACGCATTCCGGATCAAGTCGCTTTGACCTTGGCACGGCGGTTTTACGGCAATCTGAATCAAGGTTATCCGATTGACCTCAGCCTGAGCCGAGCGCGGCAAAGTTTAATTTCTACTTACGGTTCTCGCCAGCTTTACTGGGCTTTACCGATCCTCTATCTTCACCCGGAATTTGACGGTTACTTGACACCAGGTCATCATGCCATCAATGCCAAAGCAGAGCGACTTCAGTTGCCTGACGCTTCTGGGGCAGACATTGCTTGGGGAGGAATGCTGAATCCTCTCTCTAGGGAGGAAGAAGCGGTCTTCACGGCAGCGCCGACTGGATCTCGATCCGGTTTCTTAACCACCGACGAGGCTTTAGACTCCTTAGAGGATGACTTCTACGGGGATGACGATCCCGACTGGACCGATCCGGTTGATGATTTGGAGTATGACGATATTGGCTACGAAGACGACTCGGCTTTGGTTGCGGATCTGTTTCGCCAGCTAAAGCCTGAAGTAGCAGCAGAGACACCGAGGGAAACTGAGGTAGACCAGACAAGGGACAGACCTGTAGAAAGAGAAAATCAGACAACGATCGCCCCTCACCCGCCCAGCGAGTCGAAAAACCCCCCCCAACCCGTCGCCGCAGCGATCGCTGCTGAGTCAGCAACGAAAAACGCGGGATCGGGAGAATCGCTACTGGGATATGCCGCCGGGAACCCCCGGCTGCGATTTTGGCAGCGTGGTGAAGGGAAGAAGGGACAGCGACAAGGCAAGCGTGCCCCACTGATTTTGCTGGCGTTAGGCTCGACGATGGCGATCGCGCTTTTGGGTTTCTGGTTATTGCAACGTCGTCCGCAACCTTCAGACTTGTTGTTCTCTCAGGAGAATACCTCAACCTCACTTCCGGCGCTCCCTAGCCCCAATCTCAAAAATGTCAATCTCCAGAAAGCCAATACCCCGACTGTCACGGCGATCGCCATTGAACAATTCAGTCAAAATAACTTATCCGCCGCCGGGGTAGCTGTAGAAGAACTGCTGAACCGAGGAGCGTTACAGCAAGCCCAAGGGGCGCTTGACAATGTTAACAAACAGAAAATCGACGACCCAGCCATCAGCTTCCTAAGAGGGCGTCTGGCGTGGCAGTCTGTTCAAACTGGCAGTAAGGATTACAGTTTGGATGATGCCCGTCGATTTTGGGAGCAAGCGGTCAAAAAGCAACCTAAGTCCGCTAAATATTTGAATGCCCTAGGGTTTGCCTACTATTTAGAAGGGAATCTCGATCGTGCTAACCAAATTTGGTTTGATGCTTTTTACTTGATAGAAGAAAAGCAAGCTACTGTTGCTGGCTCGGTTGCCCAACAAGAAGCTTTGACAACTTATGCAGGATTAGCAATTGGGCTGACCAAATTAGCTGCATCTCAACCTGCTGATAAGCAAGCAAAACTTTTGGATGAAGCCCGGAAGCTCCGACAAAAGGCGATCTCAGAAGACCCGGTTAACTTCCAACCGGAGGCCCTAAGTAAAAACTGGCTCTGGACAGAAAAAGCAATTAAAGATTGGAGATCGCTACTTTCGACAAGTCAAAAGTAATTCCCGAAAAAACATCTACTTGTACGTTGAATTTTAGTAATTAGTAAAAAAATTTGAGTTTTGAATTAAGAATTTTTTTCTAACTCAAAACTCAAAAGTTTTATAGTAATTACTTTTTGAGCAACGCAGAGAGAGACTGTCGCTTTCGCAGATCCATGATTTCTGCCAGACTATCCTCGCCCCAATCCAGAGGATGATTTTCTTCTGGAGGCACCACCGTTACCTCAGTCATCCCATAATTTGTCATCATTAGGGGCACTTCTTGAGGTTTAGAGAAGCCTTCTGCCGGTTGTGGCGGCATGGGACGACGCTTTTGCTTTTGAGTCGGGCGGCGTTGTTTTTTGCGGACGCTTGCAGTCGGCTTTGACCGTTTGAGAGATTTACGCTGCGGTGAACGACTCAGGTTTAGCGCTATCAAAAGCGTTCCAGTGACAAAGCCCAAGGCGATCGCACCATACAACCACCGTGGCACTTCCTGTTGCTTTCGAGCTTCCGGAACTTCCGGCACCGCTGTAAAACCGGGCAACGGGGTTCCAGATGGCTGACTGGTTGTGAAGCTTGGCAGTAGTGATGTCTCTGGTTCTGGAACCGTCGTTTCGGCAGGCATCGGTTCAACAGATTTAGATTCCTCCTGCTCGATGGGGCCTGTACTAAATAGACCTAGCGCTGCTACTGCTGCGATGGTAATCATGGACGCCCACAAACCGCCCCAAAAGGCGAGTGGGTACTTCTGAACCATCTGGTACAGGAAAACAAGGCTAAAGCGCTGTATAGGAGGCTTATCGGGCTGATTGAGCATTGAACGCCCTCAACTAGCACGGCTGATTGATATGGGGTAATTTATATCAAAGTTTTATCAAATTTTGAAAAACTCGGTATAACTCACTAGAGGCAGATTTTAGCAAAAATTGCCTGCGATCTTCCAAAAAAGAAAATATAGTAACCCGGACAAAGAGATGATTGTGGCAGCCAAGAACCAGAGATTTTGGAGATTTCAGAGTTCTCAAAGCAGAGAATTACTTATCCCCACGCCCCAAATACAAATTTTGGTAACAATGGGATTAAGCAGACATCCAACCGCAGGTACTGATTCAAGACAAGACACCTGCCTATGATAAATGAATGCGATAGACTAGCTACTCGACAGGGCACAGGGAGGATAGATAAAAAAATGGGCGAGCAGTTTACGCCTGCAATTGAAGAAGAGCCATCAGAAGAAGAAATTGTGGCACAGAGTTCATCGAATCGCCGTGGCACCTCCGGTGCCCTTGCCCGGAGAAATGCAGGACGGGAAAAACATGATATTGCTTTGACTCGGCTAAGCCGTGAAAGCTTGCCCCAATCCTGGTCAATAGAAAACAGTGAGAACCTTTATCGGATTGAAGGTTGGGGTCAACCGTACTTTTCGATTAATGCAGCCGGTCACGTTACAGTTTCTCCCAAGGGAGAGCGCGGTGGGTCTCTAGATTTATTTGAACTGGTCAACGCCCTGAAGCAGCGCAATCTGGGGCTACCACTGCTAATTCGCTTTTCAGATATTTTAGAAGACCGGATTGAGCGATTAAATGCTTGTTTTGCGAAAGCGATCGCGCGTTACAACTATTCCGGTACTTACAAAGGTGTCTTTCCGGTCAAGTGCAACCAGCAGCGACACTTGGTTGAAGATTTGGTGCGGTTTGGTAAACCCCATCAGTTTGGCTTGGAAGCTGGCTCGAAGCCAGAGATGATGATTGCTTTGGCAATGTTGGATACGCCTGGGGCATTACTCATCTGCAATGGCTATAAAGACCGAGAATACATCGAAACGGCGATGTTAGCGTCTCGACTGGGGCAAACGCCGCTGATCGTCTTAGAGCAGGTTGAAGAAGTACAGCTGTGTATTGAAGCCAGCCGTCAGTTGGGCATTAAGCCAATTTTGGGCATCCGGGCGAAGCTGAGTACCCAAGGCGTGGGACGCTGGGGAGGATCTACGGGCGATCGCGCTAAATTTGGTTTGACCATTCCCGAAATCATTCACGCGGTCAACGAATTACGAGACGCTGACTTGCTGGATTCACTGCAATTGCTGCACTTCCACATTGGCTCTCAGATTTCCGCAATTAATGTCATTAAAGATGCCATCCAAGAAGCTAGCCGGATTTACGTCGAGTTAGCCAAGCTGGGGGCTGACATGAAATATCTCGATGTCGGCGGCGGTTTGGGCGTGGATTACGACGGCTCTCAAACCAATTTCTATGCTTCCAAAAATTACAATATGCAGAACTATGCCAACGATATCGTGGCAGAGTTGAAGGAAGCTTGTGCCGAACACCAGTTACCCGTTCCCACACTGATTAGCGAGAGTGGGAGAGCGATCGCTTCCCATCAGTCGGTGCTGATTTTTGATGTTCTCGGCACCAGCGATGTCCCATCCGGGGCACCCGAACCCCCAAAAGAGGGTGAATCTCCGATTATTAATTACCTCTGGGAAACCTACCAATCTATAAACGAAGAGAATTTCCAAGAGCTATACCACGACGCCGCTCAATTCAAAGAAGAAGCCATCAGCCGATTTAATTTGGGGATTTTGCGCCTCACCGAACGAGCCAGAGCCGAGCGTCTTTACTGGGCTTGTTGTGAAAAAATTCTAGCGATTACCAGGAAGCAGGAATACGTTCCCGACGAACTGGAAGACCTAGAAAAAATTATGGCTTCCATCTACTATATCAACCTGTCTGTCTTCCAATCAGCGCCGGATTGTTGGGCAATTGACCAGCTGTTTCCCATCATGCCGATTCATCGGCTGGATGAGGAACCAACACGGCGGGGAATTTTGGCAGACCTCACCTGCGACAGCGATGGCAAAATCGATCGGTTTATCGACCTCAGAGATGTCAAGTCGGTTTTAGAACTGCATACGCTGAAGCCTGACGAACCCTACTACCTGGGGATGTTCTTGAATGGAGCTTACCAGGAAATTATGGGCAATCTGCACAACTTGTTTGGCGATACCAACACGATTCACATTCATTTGACGCCCAAGGCTTACAGGATTGAACATGTCGTCAAAGGTGACACCATGAAGGAAGTCTTGGGTTACGTACAGTACGATTCTGAGGATCTGATTGAGCAGATTCGTCGGCTATGCGAACAAGCGCTTATGGATAAGCGCATCACCATTCAGGAATCCCAGCGATTGCTGCAAAACTACGAGCAGAGTCTCAGTCGGTACACTTATCTGTCGTCCTGATGAGTAATGAGAAATGGGTAGAGAATCCACTTGTGACCCACTACCTATTTCCCAATGATCGCTGACCGATGATTTAAATCGCTTCCATCCCCAGCAGATCGGCGATCGCTTGCCGTTCTGCTGGCGGATTAGAGGGCAGAACTTGACGAGCATCGTTAATCAGCCAATCGAGGGCGGCGGCTTGGACATCAATCGTGGCACCTGTCTTATCCACGCAGTAACGTCCGAACACCAGCTTATCGACTAAGCGCACTCCTGGGCCTAGGCGGGAGTATTCAAAAATCACGCTATTTTCCACCTTGGCACCGCTGCACACCCAGCAATTGGGTCCGATGTAGGTGGGACCGACAATCTTGGCTCCATCTTCAATGCGTGTCATGGCACCAATGTAGACTGGGCCTGTGATGTCAACCTTGTCCCAGTTCACCGCTACATTTAATCCGGTATAAATACCGGGAGCCACTTTCTGTCCGGGAATTGCCACATTTTTGACTTCTCCCAGTAACACGCTGCGAATTGCCTGCCAGTAGTCTGGCACTTTGCCAATATCCACCCACTGGAAGTCCATCGGGATTCCGTAGAAAGGCGCACCCATTTCTACCAGTTTGGGGAATAACTGACCCCCGATATCGTACTCCTCGCCAGAAGGGATGTAATTTAAGATTTCTGGCTCGAAAATATAAATCCCGGTATTGATATTGGTGCTGAGCGCTTCCTCCACTGATGGTTTTTCTTGGAAGGCTTTGATTCGTCCCTCTTCATCGGTGACGACGACTCCATAACTGGAAACCTCATTCTGTGGCACTGATTTCATCACAATCGTCGCGATCGAGCCTTTTTCTTTGTGCCACTTCACCGCTGCGGTCAGATCCAAATCGATCAACGCATCTCCGCACAGCACCACAAAGGTGTCATCAAAAAACGGAGAAAAATCTTGGATGCGACGCATCCCGCCAGCAGAACCGACCGCTTCGCCGATCAAGTCGCCATTTTCTTCAATCCGGCCTTCAAAGGAATAGCCAATTTGCACCCCAAAACGCTGACCATCCCGGAAATAGCTTTCAATCTCGTTAGCAAGGTGGCTGACATTGACCATGATCTGGTCAAACCCATGCTGCCTGAGTAGTTCCACCAAGAACTCCATCACTGGTTTTTGCAGAATGGGAATTAAAGGTTTGGGAATGGTGTAGGTAATCGGACGAACGCGGGTACCTTTACCAGCCGCCAGAATCATGGCTTTCATGAATATTTTTTCCTCAACCTAGGCCACTTTGTTTTCGTGCAATTTAGCTGTACCCCATCCCTTCACTGGAGGCAAGGGATGGCTGGTCAAATATTTTAGTCGATTGACCTTGTCGATATTCTAGATGTTTCTCACCCTAGCGTTTAATCAACATACCGGCAGGAACTGAATGCGCCCCTGTTACAGTACAGAATCATCGCTACAGCGTTCGGATTTTTAGGTCTTGGTAGAACTCCTCTTGGGCTAACTCTACCTTAGACTGAGCAGACAGGAGTAACAGCGCCCAAAAAACTCCCACTCGGTCATTGTGTTTCGGCGCAGTTTCCACCTCTTCAGGCAATTGATGCGCGTTTAACGGTGCTGACCGTTGTTTTACCCCTGCCCATAACTCTAACAGCTGGTCTAATTCCAGCCAATCCTGACCGGGGGACATTTGGGGCCAATGACTGCTCAAAAACCGATCTAGGTGAGCTGCGGTTTCGGTCAGATTTTCTTGGTGAGCGAGGGCAGCGATCGCGCGGGCGGTTTGGGAACGAGACTGGGAACGGTAACTTGGGTCTTTAATCGCGTTTGGGCCAGCAGGTTTTTCTTCCAGTACCGTGGCTATTTGCTGTAGCTGTTCGATTAATTCGTGTAGGGTTACACGACGAGTTTGGGGAGGCATTGCTGTCCCTCGGCGTCGCAAATGGCGCTCCAACCGCGTTGGCAATTGTCTGGGATCGGCGGCGGTGTCGTCCAGTTCGTCCTCAGTGGGTTCGAGATTGTCTGGGAGCGATTGCGAAAACAGGGTATCCGCCTTGAGCAATACCAGCATGGACGCATACAGAAACGCCTGCCCGGACTGGGACAGCTCTACTTCAAAGGTGCCAGAGAGCTTCTCCCCAGCTTTCTCCAATTCCAATAAGCATCGATCGATCGCCTCAATCACCTGGACATCCCAAGGGTCGATTTCTCCCCGCTGAGCCAAATCGATTAAAAGGGCGATCGCTTCCTGGGCTGGGCCAATGGTCATCGGCATAAACTCAAGCTCAAATGAAGCTAAATTGATTAGGCAAGGGATTCCTGTTCTTTTGCTGCCGCGAGACTTGCTAGCTTCCCTCCAACTACCTCTGTGTTTTCAGTCTGGAGGGTCGCGTTTAAGGGCAGACTTTGTCTCTCTTCGATTTCTGCCTTGTAGTGTTCAATATTTTCCTCTAATTCTTGGATGCGCTCGTCTTTGGCACGCATCTGACGCAATTGTTTTCCAGATTCTAGACTTCGCAGCAACCGCGCCCAGATACTAAAAATCCACGCTAAGACAGCTCCAAGACCCATCGCCAGAATCAGTTCAATACACAAGGGCGCTTGCACTTCGATACCTTGAACAATTTGAATGGCGGCAGGTTCGGGATTTTCTAAGCTGAATAAAACTAGCGCTAGTAACACCGCGAAGATCAGCAAAAAATTAATCTGTCGCATCAATTAACTCCTAAACAATGCAGATCCCTTGCCAATTTTACAAGGAAGAACGAGATGAGTTTTATATTGAACAATGAGAAGGATTTGAGCCTCACCTATCCTACTCTACGTCCATGCCAAGTGCATACACTCTTCAGTTTTGATTGGAATCTGGAATCGAAAACCTGCAATTGTTAATATTGTCTGAGTGCAGGAGCGATCGCGCTTATTCTGTATAAAAACTAGAAGCGGATTTCTCCTCATTGAACAAAAATAAAAGTTTTTGAATGACCCAGGCTAAATAATCGTGGGTATCGTGCAGAATCTTTGTTAAGTTTGCCAGCGCATCCTCGCTTAGTTTGTCGTACTGATAGCTTTTCGGGCGGTATCTATTTTAATAATCTTTCAACTGTCATTAGGGTTTCGGGAAACCGTCTCTGTCGTCACAACGGAGGGCTGACGCAAAAGACGGAGAGTATCGATAGTGTCCTTGATTGTACCTGCAAGGGGCACAGACACGAGAACTCCCAGCAGTCCCGCTATCTGACCGCCGATCAATAAAGCGATAAAGATCCAGATCGGATTGAGTCCGGTGAAATCGCCCATTAACTTAGGAGCAAGGACGTTATCTTTGATCTGCTGCATGAAAATCGATGCGATCGCGACCCAAACGGCTAACCAAAAATCTTGCAGCATCACCAAAAGCGTCACCATCCCAATCCCCAAGGTGGCACCGATAAAGGGAATGAGTTCGGCAACCCCAATTAACAAACCAAACAAGAGCGCAAACGGCAGGTTCAGAGTCAAAAAGATTGGCGTCAGCGTTGCCATCATAAACAGTCCTAGGAGGACTTGCGTAATGAAAAAATTCTGAAAGTTTAGCCGCAGGGATTCGCTCAACGGCAGACCGATCTGAGACGGAAGGAGATTAAACAAACCCTTCCACAAGCGATCGCCATACAGCAACATATAAAACGCCAGCACCACCACAAACACGACATCGATTAATCCGGTCAACGTCCCTAGCGCCACGCCAAACGCCTGACTTGCTAGAGCCTGCGCTTGGTTTTCGATCCGAAAACTGACGCGACGGCTAAATCCTTTAAGATCCAAAGGCAAACGACGAGTTTTTGTCCAGGCGTCCAACTGATCTAAATTTTGATTGCTTGTCTCTAACCAATCTGGAATATTTTTGAACAGTTGAGTCGTTTGATCTACCAATATCGGGACGAGAGTCACGCCCAAAATGACAAGCACCGCTAAAGTCACCACCAAAACGATAATTACCGCCTGTGTCCGCTTGAAGCGAATCTGCTCTAACACCCGCACCGGGTAATTGAGTAAAAAAGCCAGAATTGCCGAAATGGTGAGGATGGTAATTAAATGCTCAAAATAGCGAAATATCTGGGACAGAACCCAGATATTTAAAGCCACAATCGGGCCGGTCAAACCGAGAATCAGCAGGCGTTGAAGATTGGCTGAACGGCGCATCGCACTCACAACCTGTAGCAGTGGCTCCCTGGGTACTCGTAGAACGACTGGCTAGACTTTACACTCTAACCCATAGCCAGTCTAAAGTCTAAAGTCTATGAATATAGCCGCAAGCGATAAATTTTTTTGTAGGATGTATGAAAACTGGGGTCAAGCAAGACTTTAAAATACTTAAATTAGGGATTGAAAAAATATAAAGATGGATACAAGCGTAGCCGATCTGCGTAAAAATTACACCCGATTTGGACTGAGCAAAGCGGATAGCGACCCCAATCCCTTTCAACAATTTAAAACTTGGTTTGACCAAGCACGGGCAGCGGAACTTCTCGAACCCAATGCCATGACTGTTGCGACTGTTGGGGCTGATGGCAAACCTAGCGCCAGAATGGTTCTACTCAAAGACTTCGACGAACAAGGCTTCGTATTCTACACGAACTACGAAAGTCAAAAAGCACAACAACTCCTCGTCAATCCGTGGGCGTCCTTAGTCTTCTGGTGGGCGGAACTGGAACGCCAAGTGCGGATTGAGGGGCAAGTGGAGAAGGTTTCAGATGCTGAATCAGAAGCTTATTTTCACAGCCGTCCGCTCTTAAGCCAATTGGGGGCTTGGGCTTCGCGGCAAAGCCAAGTCATTGAAAACCGCGAGGTACTTGAGCAACGCTTACAGGAACTCAAAGAGCAATATGAAAATCGGGAAATTCCTCGCCCGCCCCATTGGGGAGGCTTTCGAGTCATTCCTACAACAATTGAGTTTTGGCAGGGGCGTCCGAGTCGGCTGCACGATCGCTTGCACTATCGACGAGGTGATGATGGCAACTGGGTAATTGAGCGATTATCACCTTAAGAAAGAATACTTTTAGAAAGCCCATAAAAAGAGGCAAACCCTATCTTTATAAGCAATGCTTATAAGCAATACGTAGGGTTAATTTTTGTGTATTTCTCCTTTCTTCCGAAGCTGACCGAGTTGGTAAATGGCTGTCGGGTCTATTCCTCTTGGATGAAGCCTTTACTCAAAATTCTATCCAGAGCTGTAGGGAATTATTCTTAACTTGCCTCATGATTGGGTGGAAACAAAAACACTGACTTGTGCTGTTGTCGGTCAGCGGTAAATACTCAATTTCTAAACTTGTTGTTGGAAATTTATTGAAGAAAAAAGTGTTTTTGGAATAGTGCAAGTTTTCCTCATGAGTGCGTCATAACAAGACATCCTGTAACGGAGGGAGAACAGGAAATTGATGAATACAATAGCCCCACAGCGTCAAAGATTTTTACGCCCAATGGCGCTGCTGCTTTCAGCGTTACTAATGGTTCCGTTTTTAAATGCTTGCGGTGAGTCGCAGACTAACACTCCACCGCCACCTGTTGACGATACGCGGGGTGGAACAGTGACAAATCCTCCCCCCACCAACCAACCCCAAGCCAAGAAAGGATTATCAACGGGTCAGAAAGTAGCAATCACTTTGGCGGGAGCGGCGGCACTTTACTATCTTTACAACAAGAATAAGAACAAGCAACAGCAGGGGGCACAGGGGAAATACTACCTTTCTAAGAACGGTCGCGTTTACTACCGGGATGCCCAGAATCGCCCTCACTGGGTAACGCCGCCACCGGGAGGAATTCAAGTTTCGGAGGAGGAAGCGCGACAGTACCGTGAATTCCAGGGCTATAACAACAGACCCACAGGGCGCGACCTGACGGGACTGGCTGAAGCTGATGCCCCGGTTCCGGTTCCAGCACAGTAAGCGCTGCTATCTCTGGGTTGCAGAGAGCTTAACCAGCTATAAGAAATGCCAACCACAACGGCAATAGAGATTCAATTTGTACCCTCTACATAGCCGTTTCAACATCAATTGAAAAAGGAGACAAATCATGGTAGATGGGTTTATCAGAAAAATGCAGGATGCTTTGCTTGGTAACGACCAAGACGCGAGCAACTACGACGATCGGGAAGTCCGCCCCGCCAGTGAAGATCCGTTTGGCGATCCCGGAGAATATGGGCAGTATGGCGATGTCCGTCCCGCTAGCGAAGACCCCTACGGCGATCCGGGAGCATATGGGCAGTATGGCGATGTTCGCCCTGCGAGTGAAGATCCCTTTGGCGATCCGGGAGCATATGGGCAGTATGGCGATGTTCGTCCCGCGAGTGAAGATCCCTACGGCGATCCGGCAGACTACCAAGGACAGTTTGGACAAGGGCAGTTTGGAGATGTCCGTCCTGCAAGCGAAGATCCCTACGGCGATCCAGCAGACTACCAAGGGCAGTTCGGAGATGTTCGCCCCGCTAGCGAAGATCCTTACGGCGATCCGGCAGACCAGGAAAGTAGCGGCTGGTAAGCTAAAGCTGTTAGCAACTAGAAGTTGTACACAATCGTAAAAAAGCAAGTAAAAAGGCAGTAACGGAATTCGTTACTGCCTTTTCACTAAATGTAGGGAGTTGAAAAAAAACAGACCTTACCGTGTTTAGATCAAGGGAGAATTGTCATAATTGGCTAATAGATCGGCGGGGTGATCGTAGATAGCGATCGCACCCTTGAGTTGATTATCGTCAAAGCCACCAGAACGCACCGCAATTACACCCACACCAGCTTTATTTGCAGATTCAATATCGTAGGGAGTATCGGCAATCATCACTACTTGATTGGGTTCCATTTGCATCTTCTTCAATGCTGCTTCCACGATGTCTGGTGCTGGTTTAGAGGCATCGGCATCGCTAGAAGTTGTCGCTTCATCCAGTAGATCGTCAACTTGTGCGGCTTTCAGCAACGGGGAGAGTTCTTGACTTGATGCAGAGGTAGCGATAATCAGCTTTAATCCAGCCTCCTGCATTTTCAAGATCAGGTCTCTTGCGCCGTCTGTAGGAGACAGTGTTGGTGCAAAGCGGTTGACCATTAGTTCTCGACGCTTCTGAGAAACGGCTTTCCCATCTCCGTCTTCGTCATTTAATTCCGGCACCATTGCTGGGATGACGTGATCGCCACCCATCCCAATCAGCGGTCGAACTTTCTCGAAGGGTACCTCATAACCATACGTTGCAAATCCCTCAACCCAAGCTTGGGCATGAGCATCATTGCTCAGAACCAGCGTACCATCGATATCTAAAATTACGCCTTGCACTGTCATGGTTGTATTACCTTTGGATTTTGGTTGTATTTAGTCCCCCTTTTTAAAGCGGGATTTTCTCTGCTTTGATTCTCGTTTCGCTCCTTTCAGCCCCTGAATCGGGGCGAAGAAAAAACGCGATCGCTAATTTGAGGCTACCGCTGGCAGCACTTCCGGGTCATCATCCAACGAGAGGAGGAATTGAATGATATCGGTCTGATCTTGGGAAGTGAAACCTGCCTCGGTGTCTACCCAATAAGCGTGTCCGCTGCCGTCTACATTCGACTGTTGTAAGTCAGAATTTGCCCGGTTAACGGCTACCGTTGTTTCACGCAGGTTGCGATCCAGCAGCACTCGCAAACTTGCGCTGGGATCGGGCTGGATATTGTTAAGCAACGTACCTGCCATGCCTAGTTGATTGGGATCGGCGACTTTAAAGCCGTCTTTATCTCGCTTCAGTGCTTCGGAACTAGCTGCCACACCGCCATCATGGAGATAAGGTGCGGTTACGGCAAGTCCAATTAAGCTAGGTACCTTGTAACCACCGGCTGGGTTGCTGATGGCAAAGGCTAATTCTAGCGATCGCTGTGGCGTGATATCAGTCGGCACTGACAGCACCGGCGGATCGGGCGGCAAGGGGACTGGGACGTTACTAGGATAAGTTTGGGGTTCTATCAAGATGCGGGCAAAGGGTGCTTGCGCCGGACCCCGTGAGGGCTGAGTTCCAATCTCATTTGCTGCAATTACTTCATGGTTGGTGAAGTAGCGTCCGCTATGACACTCAACGCAACCAGCTTTTGAGAAGATGGCTGCACCCCGCTTCAGGGTGTCTGTACTAGCAGTTTGAGCGGGTGGCGGTGCCAAGCTATTCTGAAATGCTGATATTCCGTTAAGTTGTTCGCCGACCGGGAATCCTGGTGAGTTTGCCATCAACCCATCCAAAATAAAAGGCGAACCTTTCGGGTATCCAGGCATCTTAATTACCTGGTTCATTCCCGGTTCACCTGGTGTGGGATCGATTTTTTCAAAGAATTCTGATGGTTTTGCACCTTCTGGCAACCGGAAAGCTTGATTGGCTGAATTTTGAAAAAGAATTCCCAAATAGGTCTCTTTGTCAATATTTAGTAACGCTTGGCTGGAATCAGCCCCGGTTGTCGCGTCGGAATTGGTGCCGTGAACGTTGCTGTTGAGGGTAGTCAGTCCGTGAAACCAGCCAATGGCAGCGTTTCCACTCCAGCCGTAGGGCCAAGCTTTATGGGTATAGGAGGAAGGATTTTGGGAGGGATTGTTGACCATGTTGCCGGTAGAATCAAAGTTCCCCGGAGGCCAACTGAGCAAATCGGCATCGACGGCATCTTCTACGGCTTTGGCATCTGGGAGACGGGCGATTTCCCCATCAGCGTTGATGTAAGTGCGATCGCCTAAGGGAAGTTTAGTGGGATTCACACCCGTCTGGCGAAACATGGCGGCGGAGTTCGTAGCCATTGCCAAGACTAAGCCGGGATCGACATCGTTGTTCGGCACACCTTCGATAACGCGCCCACTTCTGCTATCGATTGCTGCATGACACAAGGCGCAGGTGATGCCGACTCGAACCTTACCCTTCTCAATGCTGGTACGCATTCCCAAGGGCAGAATTGAACCAGCAGGCACGTCCATTCCGGTGTTCAGCAAGGTTCCGGCGGTAAAAGTTCTCCTGCCGATGGTGACATCTTTATCGATGGGAATCTGGAGGTTGGTGGTATGTTTTCCTCCCAGTCGCGCGATCGCTTTCGTCATCGTTACCAGGTTGATTGGCCCATTCAGCGCCCCGACAACATCGGTCTGAAATACCTGATCTTTAAAAGTTTCTGAGTAAAAAGCTTTGCGTCCCAGGTTAACTAAGTCCTCAGTAACCGCAACTGCCCCATTCTCCAGTGAAAGTTGCTTGCGCCCTTCCTCCGTTTGCAGCAGACTTTGGGCTTCGTCTTTGGCGATCGCGTATCCCAACACATCATAGGAACCGATCTCCTGCGGTGCAGGCTTCGTAAGGGGTGTAAAGGTGTTGTAGAGGCTGGGTGTTGCGGGAATCGCTAGCTCAATTTGAAAAGCCAAAAAGCTGATGACAACGAGAACTAAAGCTAGCAGGAAAAATGGGCGCGGTACCTTCGGCAACACCTTCATCGAACGCACGATGCCTCGCAAATCTATCAATTACCTCCGCTACTTTAAAGGGACAAACGCCGTCTCTCGTCTGTCTGGAGGCTGAACCGACTGAGTGTATATTTTTACACTCAAGAAAGCAGAGGTTTTTCAACACAATTAGCACAATCGCGATCGCGTGTTGTTGATCCAGTACCTTCCCAGGATAATTTTGTTAGTAGTGGAAAGCCCCGCATCCCGACAGTTCGTGGGCTTTCCACACCTGCTGTCATCACAAGTTTTGACAGCAGGATGTTCACAAACAGACATGATTCTTAAAATTGTACTGCTCTAAGAATCTACGATTAAGATAAATTTCTGAAAGGTCTAACTAACCCAATAATCACCACTTTAGCGGCTTATTCGCTATCTAAAACTGTAGTCCTAGCATTGCTTCTGCCATCAGGTAGATACACTCTTTTAAGCAAATTGCCTAGATTGAGCAGTGATCGGGCAGTAGGAGAAGTAGCGTGACCCAAGATAAAGCTGGATTGGGAGAACAAACGCTTAACAAGCTAGCAGAAATGGCGCTGGCAAACCAACTGGGAATAGTAGAAGAATTAAAAGTTCAGATCAAGACGGATCTAAGCAAACTTTCCCGTGGTGAAGTTGATTTTATCGCTATTAATATCAATGGTCTAATTATACAAAAGTTTTTGCCCTCGGAAGAATTACAAATAGAAATTAATCGGATTAGTGTCAAGCCTCGTCTTGCCCTAATCGGCAAAATCAAATTAACCAAGCCTTCCCAAGGAACACTTCGCGTTGTTATCAGTGAAGAGAATCTTACCCATGCCTTCAATTCTGAATCTTTTCAGAAACATCTGCACCAAAGCAAAATTTTTATTGAGAATAGAAAACTATCAATTCATATCCAAAAAGTAAACTTTTCTCTACTAGCAGACGGCAATATAGCTTTGAAGTCCGAGCTAATTCTGGATAAAACTGGACTAGTTCAGCAACTTTCCTTCACAGCCACACCTCTTATTGGAGCTGATGGGCAAGAAATTGTCCTCCAAGATGTGAATTATTTAGAGGGGAAGGAACTCCCACCACAACTAACAGATGTTTTGGTCGCACAAGTGAGCGAAGTTTTAAGCCTGCGTGACTTTGACAAAAAAGGGATGTCACGGCAATTTCAGCAGATTGATGTAGTGGCAGGTAAGTTAACTTTGCAAGCCACCATTCATATTGAGCAGATTCCTTCCTCTTAAGCTGACATTACACAAGTTTGAGTAAATTTTTGTTTACAAATAATTTTAGTGTTCAAAGTTACAATTTAACTTAACAGGACTACCATTCTTTAGCTAGAAGTAGAAGTGAATTAATAGCAGGTACTTTAGTTACTAACAGGCTAACAAGGGATTATTTCTCTGAATTTTTTAATACCCGAAGCCAATAGGTCTATTTTATCCGGTTCTGCGCTCCTGTTATTGATTTTGGTTTAGAAGCTCCCAGTCTTATGATTTTAATCTCCTAAGTAGCATCATCAGTTAACCGACTGGTTGCTCTTGAGGCTTACTTATGTTGATTACTTTTTGTATTTTTCCCTGACTGGATAACGCTGACCTAAAACCAAAACCCTCAGTAGAGATACCAGGAAGTTGTCTTTGCTTACAAGGCTTAAAAGAAGTGCGTTCATACCGTGGGTTTCCTAAAAAAAAGCAGGATTGCTTGCTAATAAGTAAGATTACTTCCGCTTTATGAGGATAGGGTCTGAGCCTTAGGCGTGGCGTCCTTGCAGGAGCTTTAAATAGACCGCTTCATTGTTAAAACTCTATCTAAGCCGACCCATGACTCACTTTGGTGTAATTTGCCCGCCTTTTTCAGGTCATTTGAACCCCTTGGCAGCGTTGGGACGAGAATTGCAACAACGCGGTCATCGCGTCACTTTCCTGCAAATCCCGGATCTAGAGGCATCTGTACGCTCAGAAGGGCTAAACTTTTATCCGATTGGGCAGGGGATTTATCGACCTGGATTTCTTGCCGAGTCCTTCGCGCAACTCGCTCAATTGAGCCGCTTAGAGTCGCTCCGTTATTCAGTCACCTTGTGCCAACAGGTGAGTGAAATGTTCTGCCAAGATGCCCCCGATGCCATTCAAGCGGCGGGGATTGAAGCACTGCTGGTGGATCAGCTTGAACCAGCGGGTGAAGTTGTAGCTGAATCCCTCAATATCCCTTTTATTACTGTGTGCTGCGCCCAAGCTATCCGCCGACAGGCAGATGTTCCCCCCTTTTTTATGGGCTGGAGCTACCAGAATACCTGGTGGGCGCGTCTTCGCAATCTAGCTGCTTATTACCTATTAGATCGCAATAGCAAGCCGATTCAGAAAGCTCTAAATGAGTATCGCGCAGCGTGGAAGTTGCCCCTGAAACAAGGCTTCAGTCTCTCCTGTTCTCGACTTGCCCAAATCAGCCAACAGCCTGCTGCTTTTGATTTTCCCTGCGCCAACCTGCCAGAAAACTTCTATTACACTGGGCCATTCCGTAATGCGTCACCGCGAACAATTCCCTTTCCCCATGAACGGTTGACCGGACAGCCCCTAATTTACGCTTCGCTGGGGACTGTGCAGAGTACCAAACAGGAAATTTTCTCCTGCATTGCAGAAGCTTGCGTTGAACTGGATGTTCAACTGGTTCTCTCTTATGGAGGTGGGATGAATGTAGAAGCGGTTGAAAGGATGCCCGGTTCGCCGCTGGTTGTAGAGTATGCCCCTCAGATGGAATTGATTTCTAAAGCAAGGTTAACCATCACGCACGGGGGACTGAACACAGTACTCGATTCGCTCAGCCACGGGGTTCCTTTAGTTGCTATCCCCATCACCTATGAACAACCGGGGACTGGAGCGCGAATCCAATGGACGGGTACGGGTGAGGTGGTTCCTTCAGACGGTCTGAGCATTTCTAGGTTGCGAGGCGCGATTCAACGAGTGCTTACGGAGGATTCTTACTCAAATAATGCATTTCGGCTCCAACAGGCTATCCGTCAATCAGGCGGCGTGAAGCGAGCTGCTGATGTTGTTGAGCAGGCTGTAGGGTTCAAGCATCCAGCTCTGTCGAAATTAACGTCCAATGTATCTAGTGTATCTAGGAGTGTTGCGTGAACTCTATCAAGTGAATTATCAAGTGAATTGTCCGCCGCGACTCTGCTTCGGTGATGGTTGGCTAATCCTCTAATGAAAAAACAGGATAGAACGCCAGCGTTCTATCCTGTTAGCAAAATAAAACTCTTACATCAACTGAAGTGATGATGAGAGTTTTTTTAAGGTGATTTTATTTAGGTCGTAACTTCGGCAGCTTTTGCTGCCACGTCGAAAACAATGTTGTAGCTTTCGCTTGGACCCAGGCATTGGAGAACTCGCTGATGGGCTTCTGCGTCACAGCGGCGGCGAAAACGAGCAACAACCGAGGATTGCAACTTGGGTACGCGACGCATTAGGCACCAAGGGTGAAGCTGGTTAAAGTAGGTCATAAAACTTTCCCGATGATACCTAGGGTTTTTTTGATGAATGTGCTTTGAATGATGGCGATGAGGGTGTGGCGATCGCTATCGTTCTTTTGCGAGTGCAGTTCCCATCTATTGATAGGGTTGCGCTGAAATGCCAGCTAGTATTTAGTGTTTATCTGTTTTATCTGTAGCCCAGACAGTCCAGATGGGCTGTTTATGGAGGAAAGCAGATGCGATCGCCCTGTTGGTTCAGTGCTGCTTTGATGGCAGCAATTCCCGGTGCTACTCGCAGTGCTTCTGTCGCTTTGGATTTGTTCATAGATATTTGATTGGGTAGATGGGTACAGGTGTGCGAACTTTGTCGCTAGCACAAACAGCACTCATCCAGCTTAATTTCCGGCAGCAATGAGCTGGAAATACTACTTTCTTGGGGGATTACTAAGAAGGTTAAAAGGTTAACCCTCTTTATCGATTGTAACCTAAAATGATTCAAGTTACTAACTTGAAACTAATAGTCGCAAAGTAGGGCATGATAGCTTAGTTTTAGGCAGTACAGGCGATTACTAGCGGTTTTACCTGTAAGAAGGAAGAGAGAGTCGTTGAGACGAAGGTTTACGGATGAAGGGCTGCGGCAGATGGGCAACTTCTTACGAGCCTGTCGGGAAGCGAAAGGCTTGAGTGTCCACAAGTTGAGCGAACAGACGAAGGAGTATGAGGCTCGCTTCTATGAAGGGTTGGGAGAGCCATTGCCTAAAGTTCTTGGGGTGAGCATTGCAGCCATTTCAAGAATTGAGAATGGAAACTTAAATAAACCAGCACCTGATATTTTGTGGATACTCTTAGACGTTCTCAAACCCGAACACCCAACTGAGAATCGGATTCTGACGCTGGAAGATTTGCTGCTGATTGGTACGGAAGCATGGAACCCAAACATCGGAGACTGAAGCTGTCAGTTGCTTCTTCGCGTTGGGCTAGTTTTAACCAGAAAGCGAAATTCAACAAGAGTTTGGACGATTTGCCTAACTTCTTGATAACGCAGCGATCGCACTCAGAAGAGGATTAAGCGATCGCATTGTAGTGGTGAAGGGGAGAATGCGCGATCGCATTCTTAAAAATATAATTTTACAATGTGTATAATACTTAAATAAATATTTTTTAGAATATTTATTTAATTTGTCGAGGCAATTCAGGTATTTTCAATTACTGGGATGCGTAATAAGGCATAAATATGGAAGTTACACCTATTTATAATTGGGAAGGTCATTTAATAAGTTATCAGCAAGGCAATAAATTCGTGCCGATTGCTGATGATAACCAAGAATATCAAATTATAAAAGAAGCCATTAAAAATGGTACCTGCATTGTTAAAGAACCTATTATTGAGGAAGTTACAAAAACCTACGACCGGAAAAAGAACTGGTCGGGTTACAGATGGCACGGTATATTTGTCCCAATTGATGAAAACAATTATCTTTATCAAATAATTGATAAAGCAATTAAAGATAACATTTGTATCGTTAATGAACCTGAAGAGGAACATAACGCTACCGGCTCAAAAATCAAAACAATTATTTTCTGCGTTTTGTTTGATCAGCCGTGGCATCGTGTAGAGGATTTTTACGAAGGAAAGATGCCTTATCGCTCAAACCCTAAAGCACAATATGTAGATTACAATTTCCGTTTAATTAACCTTCCTATAAACGAAAAACTAAATGCTGCTAACTTCTTGTTTGAGTATTATGAAATTGCAAAAGAAAAGTTTCCAATAGAAATCTCTATGAAAATTGGAATGCTTGAATTGGAAGTACCTGTTAAGTATCTCCTTAAATTGTTTCGTACTGAAAAAGAATTATTGGAGGAAAATACTGCTAATATTATTGAAGATATTCTAAAGCAAAATTTAAAAGAATTTGGCAGAAAAGAAAGTGAAGGAGCTAACATTTTAGTGTTAATACAATACGCAAAAAGTTACCTTGAAAATTTTATTATGGAGCTTGGCAACAGGATAATAGAAGCCTATGCAGGGGAATATAGAGAGCTTCCGATCGGATATATCAACAAGTGGAAGATTCATGAAAAAACTTTTGTAATTAACAAATTTGACGACGGAACTTATGATTTTGGTACTTTCGGGCTATCAGAAAGAGTAACTCCTAAGCTTAGCGGAAAATGGCAGCAAAATTTTAGTTTTTTACAAGTAGCCCAACCGGAAGCATATCTAAAATCCTCACAAAATAATGCTTTACGGAGAGTCAGAATGTTAGTTGACTCTGGATTTCATATGGAGGGATTCTGTCTTTTAAACGCCTTTTTGGAAGTTAATGTTGAAGACGCAATATGTGAGTGTATCAAAGCTGATAAGGAAACTGAAGATATAATCAGGAGAAAAGATCATAAGATTTTGCTAGAAGTATTAGAAGAAATTGGAAAGTCTGCTAAAGATAATAGTTTTTACAGTGAAGAATACCTGGCAAAGATAGAAAAAGCAAAGGAAATATATAAGCATAGAAATGCCTATGTACATGCGTTAGAATTACCAGAAAAGGAAAAAACTCTCAGTCTTAAACAAAGACGAGTGCTAGAGAGCTTAATGTACGAATTTATGGACGAATGGGAATCAAGACCGTGGTATGAAAGCCAGGAACGTCTTGCAAGTGGGAATGATGCTAGTGCTATCAGTATCATTCAAAAATTTATAACTGAGTGGCGGCAGAAAAAGGTTAGAAACTCTGAAAATTGTTAGTAATCCAATATTAAATAAAACTAGCTTGCATCTTTAAAGAAATATAAATATGCCAAAAAATACCCGATGCGATCGCGCTTTTTACTCATTGATATGTTTAGACCGATCGCATCCTCACGAAAAATCCAAATCTGGCAAAATTACCTGTACGGCGATCGCATCCTTGCCGAGGCAATAAAAAAGGGCGCGATCGCACCCAGAAAGACAATTATTAGAAAACTTTAGAATCTTGAGCCACAGATAGATTGCACAACCGCTTCAGGCTCATTTCGATGTTGCTCTCGGCAAATTAAATTCTGAGCCAAACGTTGCTCAGCATAGGCTCGATGCGTAAACCAGCCGATTGGCGCGCCTGCGATCGCGCCAAGCAGCAGACCTGTCAATAGACTAGAAACAAGATGCTTTCGAGTAATTCTATTCTCTTTCATTTAAAAATTTCTCCTAATTGCTGACCCATTCTAAAGAAAGCAAAATTTAGGATAAATTTACGTCCCTCTCCTTGCTTATATCTGAAGTCGCACCCGTGATGATATACCGTCTTTGCGTCTATCTCATACTACCTGGGAGGAAACTGTAAACTAAGAGCATTCGCTACGCTTAGGCTCGGTTTTGGCATTTTGGGTATTTAAAACTTTTGTCGCTGACGATGAAATTAGACATTTCCAGTCCGTCCAACAAGGGACGCGACAACCGTAATTAACTCAGTGGGGTCAATTGGTTTAGCGACATGAGATTGAAAACCTGCCGAAAGGGCTGCTTCCTGGTCGTCTACTCTGACATAAGCCGTCAACGCCACAGATGGAATTTGTCCTTGTTCCGCCTCTAGCGCCCTCACCCGGCGAATTAGACTATAGCCGTCCTCGTTTGGCATCCCAATGTCGCTGATGAGGACATCTGGCTTTGACTGTTGGATAGTTGCGATCGCTTCCTCTGCTGAGGCGACAGCGATCGCTTCTGCTCCATACTGTTCTAGGATGCTCTTGAGCAACTCACGGGCATCAGCTTCATCATCAACAACAAGGATCTGCAAGCCATCAAGAGGGCTTTCCCAAAGGGTGGAACGAGGACTTTCTTGAGGATTGAGTGCTGAAGATTGAGAACTGCATAAAGATTCCTCTTCCTCAGTCCTCTTTTTCACCCCAGCACTGTTGAGAAGCGGCAACTTCACGATAAATGTTGACCCTTGCCCCTCTCCGGGACTCTCAGCACGCACGGTTCCTCCATGTAGTTCCACCAAGTGGCGGACAATTGCCAATCCCAGCCCTAACCCTGTATAAGACCTAGTGATAGAGTTATCAGCTTGGCGAAAGCGGTCGAAGACGTAAGGCAGAAAGTCAGGGCTGATGCCCTCACCCGTATCCCTAACTGAAATCTCGGCGTGGGAGCGATCGCCTTGAAGGTAAACTTCAACTCGTCCGCCTTCAGGCGTGAACTTAATCGCGTTGGTGAGCAGATTCCAGATTATTTGCTGCAAGCGGTCTGGATCTCCTGAAATTAAACCCACAGAAGTATCCACCAACAGATGAACTTGAATGTTCTTTGCATCTGCTGCTGGACGTACCGTATTGATGGCTGACTCAATGACTGGAATCAGTTCCATTGAGCGAACTGTGAGGCGGAGTTGACCTCGAATAATCCGCGAAACATCCAGCAGATCCTCAATCAAACGTGCTTGCGCCTTGGCATTTCGCTCAATCGTTTCGATAGCACGAGCGGTCGTCGCCGCGTCAAATTTTCGGGTACGGAGAAGACTTGTCCACCCCAGCATCGCATTGAGGGGCGATCGCAGTTCGTGAGAAAGGGTCGCCAGGAACTCGTCTTTCATCCGGTTGGCTGATTCAGCCTGGGTACGTGCTTCTTGTGCGCGGGCAAGTAACCGAGTACGTTCCTCTTCAGCTTGCTTGCGGTCCGTGAAGTCGCGCATGATTTTAGCCAACCCTTGCACCTGTCCGCTCTCATCGCGTAAAGACGTGACAATGCCACTGCCCCAGAAACGGCTGCCATCCTTACGGACGTGCCAGCGTTCGTTCTCAGCCCGACCTTCCGTCAATGCCTTTCCTAGTTCTTTCTTGTCCTCGCCGCGATCGCGATCTTCAGGTGTAAAAATTATGGAGCCAGATTTGCCCAAAATCTCTGCTTCCTGATAGCCTAAGATGCTTTCTGCTCCTGCTCCCCACTTGATAACACGTCCTTCCAGATCCAGGAAAAAAATTGTATAGTCTTTCATGTTTTCCAGCAACATCAGGAAGCGCTCTTCGTTTAACCGCAAAGCCTTCCCTGAGTGCTGATATTGATTTTCTCGTTTCTCTAACTCCGCAACTCGTTGGCGGAGTGCTACTAATTCAGCGATGAGTTCACTTTTAGTTTTATCTTCCTCTTTCATGGGGAGAGCATTACCATCGAGTCTCACTCTAAAGAAGGAGCTGGGATCGAGTGGCGGTCGGTTTTTTAGAACTCTTTTCAGAGTTGCAGCTCCTAAGGTTTTTCTTCACCTATCTTTAGGCTGAAATTTAAATTATTTAAGTAGTTGAATTAATTTTTAGGGATAGAGAGTCCCCTTCGAGGCAAAAAAAGCTGAGATTTGGTAATTTTTAATCCAGCATAAAATGCCAAAACATCCAATCTAGAGATTCAGCTACATTTTTTTAATTAAACTAACGCGATGTGCAACTTTTCCGAATAAGAATTCCACGGAATTCTTTTAGAAAATCTCGCTTTCATCCACGCTTGTACTCGTATCAAGCGCTTATGGGACAACCTACAGCAGATTGCAAGTTCATGAAGTACAGTAGCAGCAGTTTGTGAACCAGTTGCGTAGGTGTTTTGGATTGACTAAATCAAGTGCAGTAGCAAGCAAAGTATCAACCATTTT